>NZ_CP059192.1:0-109398 GCF_014251595.1 Blattabacterium cuenoti
ATGGATAATGAAGCTTTAATAGATTCTTTTTCAGATTTCAAGTATGAAAAAAATATAGATAGAATGAGTCTTATGGCCATTTTAGAAGAATCTATACGATGCGTTTTAAGGAAAAAATATGAATCATCCAAAAATTACGATATTATTGTAAATCCAGATCAAGGTGATTTAGAAATATGGAGAAATCGTATAGTAGTACAAGATGGACAAGTAAAAGATATAAATAAAGAAATAGAATTATCTACAGCTAGAAAAATAGAACCTGATTTTGAAATTGGAGAAGAAGTGACAGAAAAAGTGGAATTACAATCTTTAGGACGTAGAGCCATTTTATCTCTAAGACAAAATTTACTTTCTAAAATTAACGAATATGATAATACAAATACTTATAAAAAATTTAAAAATAAAATAGGAGAAATAATTAATGTAGAAGTTTATCATGTTTTACCGAAACAAATAATTATGAGAGATGATGAACAAAATGAAATGGTTTTACCTAAACAAGAACAAATTCCAAGTGACTTTTTTAGGAAAGGAGATCCAGTTAGAGCCTTAGTAAAGCGAGTTGAATGGAAAGATAATAAACCTTTTGCTATTCTTAGTAGAAAAGACGAATCTTTTTTAGAGGAACTTTTTAAGTTAGAAATCCCAGAAGTTTCGGATGGTTTAATTACAGTCAAAAAAGTAGCACGTATTCCAGGAGAAAAAGCTAAAATTGCTGTAGAATCTTATGATGATCGAATAGATCCAGTTGGAGCTTGTGTAGGAATGAAAGGTTCTAGAATTCATCCAATTGTTAGGGAATTAAAAAATGAAAATATAGATGTTATTAATTATACCTCTAATATACAATTATATATTACACGATCTTTAAGTCCTGCTAGAATTTCTATGATGGAAGTTAATGAAGAAAATAAATATGTCAATGTATATGTAAAAATTGAAGAAATATCGAAAGCAATTGGAAAAGGAGGTCAAAATATTAAATTAGCGAGTCAATTAACCGGATATAAAATTCATATATTTAGAGATTTTCCTTATGAAGATGACGTAGAATTAACAGAATTTTCTGATGAAATCGAATCAGAAGTTTTGGAAAAATTTCATAAAGTCGGTTTAAATACGGCAAAATCTGTTTTAAACTACAATAAAAATGATCTAAAAAAACGTACTAATCTGGAAGAAAAAGTTATAAATAAAGTATTCACTATTTTAAGAAAAGAATTTGAAGAAGTATAAATATATCATTTTTCATTTTTTTTCTTTATAATATTTTTATTTTTGTTTTACCATTAAAATACATTTTATATTTTTATATGACTGATAAAATCAGATTAAAAACAGTATTAACAAAATTTAACATTTCTTTACAAAGAGTAATTAGTTTTTTACAAAAAAAAGGAATTGAAATAGAACATAATCCTAATGCAAAAATAGGAGAAAAAATATATAAGTTTCTTGTTCGTGAATTTCAAACTTTTAAAGAAATACGAGATGCATCAGAAAAAGTTTTTTTGCAAAAAAGAATAGAAAAAGAAAAAATAAAAAAAGAATTACTAAAATCAAAACATATTCGACATTATCCAATTATACGTGCAAAATCGGAAAAGTTAATTGAATTTAAAAAAATAGAAAAAATAGATATTGATACATTAGAAAATAAATATGGGACTAAAGAAGAAAAAAAAAATAATTTACATCAACATATACATAAAGTAAAAAAAATAGATAACAAATTAAAACATCATAATAAACCTGAACATATTGATACCATTTATCAAAAATTAGATGGAGTCATGTTAACAGGAGATAGGATCGATTTATCTCAATTTGAGAAAAAAAAAACGAAATTAGAAATTAAAAAAAAACGAAAAAGAATTAAAAAAGAAATTTTCATAGAAGAAAATATTTCTATAGAAAAAAAGAAAAATAAAGGAAAAGAAAAAAGATCTTCCTTTAAAAAACATTCTAATGAAAAAAAAATAGATAAATCTAGAAACAAAAAGAATATACAAAAATCGGAAATTACTGATGAACAAATCAAAAAACAAATTAAAGAAACTTTGGAAAAATTATCTTCCAAAGGAATGAAATCAAAAGCGTCAAAAATTAGAAAAGAAAAACGTCAGTTTAAAAAAGAAAAAAGACTTTTACAAAATGAAATAGAAAATAAAAAAGAAGAAAAAATTCTTAAACTAGCTGAATTTACGACAGTTAATGAATTGGCTTCCATGATGAAAGTCAATGCTACTGATGTGATAATATCTTGTATGTCTTTAGGAATTATGGTGACTATGAATCAAAGATTAGATGCCGAAATATTAACTTTAGTAGCAGATGAATTTGGATTTAATGTTAAATTTGTTGGACTGGATTTAGAAGAAGCTGTTCAAGATGATAAAGATTTAGAAGAACATTTAAAACCAAGACCTCCTATTATTACTGTGATGGGACATGTTGATCATGGAAAAACTTCTTTATTAGATTATATTAGAAATACTAATGTAATTGCAGGGGAAGCGGGGGGTATTACCCAACATATAGCGGCTTATAGTGTAGAATGTTCTAATAATCAGAGTATTACTTTTTTAGATACTCCAGGTCATGAAGCTTTCACCGCCATGCGTGCGAGAGGAGCACAAATAACAGATATTGCGATTATAGTTATAGCAGCTGATGATCAAGTGATGCAGCAAACTAAAGAAGCAATTAGTCATGCTCAAGCAGCTAATGTTCCTATTCTTTTTGTTTTCAATAAAATGGACAAATCTAATGCCAATTCTGATAAAATAAGGGAACAATTAGCTAGTTTAAACTTTTTAGTCAAAGAATGGGGAGGAAAATATACTACTCAAGAAATATCAGCTAAATTAGGAACTGGAATAGATGAACTATTAAAAAAAGTTCTTTTAGTTGCTCAATCATTAAATTTAAAAGCTAATCCCAATAAACCAGCTATAGGAACAGTTATAGAGGCTTCATTAGATAAAGGAAGAGGATATATTACAACTTTACTTTTACAAGGAGGAACATTAAAAGTGGGAGATTATGTTTTGGCAGGAAGTCATCATGGAAAAGTAAAAAATATTTTAGATGAACGAGGAAAATCTATTTTTTCAGCAGGACCATCTAAACCTATTACTATCTTAGGATTAAATGGAGCGCCTACTGCTGGAGATAAATTTAAAGTCTTTAAAGACGAAAAAGAAGCTAAACAACTTGCTTCTAGAAGGGAACAATTACAAAGAGAACAAAATATACGAGCTCAAAAACACCTTACTTTGGATGAAATAGGAAGACGTATAGCGTTAGGAGATTTTAAAGAATTAAAAATTATTCTTAAAGGAGACGTAGATGGATCAGTGGAAGCCATTGCTGATGCTCTTCAAAAATTATCTACAAATACAATTATAATCAATATTATTTATAAAGGAGTTGGTCAGATTACAGAATCTGATGTTTTATTAGCAAGTGCTTCAGATGCTGTTATTATAGGATTTAATGTTCGTCCTAATATTGGAGCCAATAATATAGCCAAAAAAGAGAATATCGAAATACGAACTTATTCTATTATATACGATGTGACCAACGATATTCAGGAAGCTATGGATGGAATGTTATCTCCTGAAATTAGAGAAAAAATATTAGGAAACGCTGAAATTAGAGAAATATTTAAAATACCGAAAGCAGGAACAATAGCTGGATGTATGGTTATAGAAGGAAAATTATTACGTCAAGCAAAAGTAAGATTAATTAGAGAGGGAATTGTTATTCACAATGGAGAATTTACTTCTATTAAACGTTTCAAAGAAGATGTCAAAGAAGTTTCAAAAGGATATGAATGTGGATTAGGAATTAAAAATTATCATAATCTAAAATCTGGAGATATTATAGAAGTTTATGAAGAATCATCTGAATATTATAAAAAAAGTTAATCAATATGATTTATAGAACACATAATTGTGGAGAATTGAGTCGAAAAGATATTGGAAAAGAGGTGACATTATCTGGATGGATTCAAAAAATTAGAAATTTAGGATCTTTATTTTTCATAGATATTAGAGATTATTTCGGAGTTACACAATTGATTATTTCTAAAAAGTCAGTCAAAAAAAATTTTTTTTTAGGAAAAGAATTTTTGATTAAAGTAAAAGGTAAAGTTGTAAAAAGATTATCTAAAAATAACAATATTCCTACAGGCGAAATCGAAATTTCGGTATCTCATATAGATTTATTAAATTCATCTTTATCTCTTCCTTTCAGTATAGAAAATGAAACCGATGGAAATGAAGAAATTAGAATGTTTTATCGATATCTTGATATTAGAAGAAATCCTATTAAAAATAATTTAATTCTTCGTCATAATTTATCTTTGGAAACACGTAATTTTCTTTCTAAGAATGGATTTTTAGAAATAGAAACTCCTACATTAATAAATTACACTTCAGAAGGAGCTAGAAGTTTTGTTGTTCCTTCTAGAAGACATCCTAATAAATTTTATGCATTAGCTCAATCTCCACAATTATTTAAGCAACTGTTAATGATAGGAGGAATAGACAAATATTTTCAAATTGTCAAATGTTTTAGAGATGAAGATTCTCGTTCTGATAGACAAATAGAATTTACACAAATAGATTGTGAAATGTCTTTTGTAGAAGTACATGATGTGTTAATATTTTTTGAACATTTTATTAAACATATTTTCAAAGAAATAAAGAACATTTCATTAGATCCTTTTCCTTCTATTTCTTATTATGATGCTATAAAAATGTATGGGACAGATTCTCCTGATATTCGTTTTGGAATGCCTTTTATTGAATTGAATGATTTAATTCAAAAGAAAAATATTAATTTTTTAAAAATACAAGAATTGGTAATAGGAATTAAAATTAATAAAAGTCATAATACTCATGAAAAAATAAATTTTTTTTTGAAAAAAATAAAAAATCCAAATTTTTTTTGGATAAAATACTTATATGATCGAACTTTTATTCATTCCAATCAAAACTTTTTAAATAAAGAAATTATAAAAATTTTTGTAAAACATTTTGAAGCTATTCCCGGAGATTTATTATTTTTTTCTTATGGAAAAGAAAAAAAAGCTAGAGAAGAACTTGGAAAGATACGGATAAAAATAGCAGATTTTTTAAATTTAAAAAATCCTAATGTTTTTAAACCTTTATGGATTAAAGATTTACCTCTATTGGAATGGGAAAATGAATCTAAAAAATATAAATCGGTACATCATCCGTTTACGAGTCCCAAAGAAGAAGATATTGATTTTTTGAAAAACAATCCAGAAAACATACGTTCTAAATCTTACGATTTGATTATAAATGGGATAGAAATAGGAAGTGGATCTATACGTATTCACAATAAAAACGTACAAAATTTAATTTTTAAACATTTAGGATTATCTCAAAAAGAAATCGAATATAAATATGGTTTTTTTATAAAAGCTTTTGAATATGGGATTCCTCCTCATGGAGGGATCGCTTTTGGACTAGATAGATTAGTTAATCTTTTAGAAGGAAATAAAAATATAAAAGATTTTATTGCTTTTCCAAAAAATAATTATGGAAAAGATATAATGATAAATACTCCATCTTTTTTAGAAAAAGAAAAATTAAAAGAATTACATTTACGTTAAATGATTTTGATATCGTAAACAAGATTCTTTATACACAAAAATGGCTTCTTTTTGGTCTTTCCAAGGTCCTATTTTCACTTTTTTGTTTTCTAAATCTTTATATACCAAAAAAAAATGCTCTATCTCTTTTCTAGTATGTAAAGATATTTCATCAATATTATTTATAATATTATAATTTGGATCAGCAAGAGGAACACAAATGATCTTTTCATCTTTTCCTTTTTCATCTGTCATAAAAAAAATTCCTATTGGTTTTACTTTTATTAAACAACCTGGTATTGTAGGTTCTGTTAAGAAAACTAAAACATCTAATGGATCCCCATCCATAGAAAGAGTTTTTGGAATAAAACCATAATCTGTTGGATAACTCATAGGAGAATATAATACTCGATCTAATCGAATTAGATTATTTTTTTTGTCAAATTCATATTTATTTCTACTTCCTTTAGGAATCTCAATCATTGCATCAAAACTGATTTTCATAATTTTTATATTTTTGTATAACAATTAAATTTTTCTAAATATAAAGCTACTTTTTTTGCAAAACATCCACCTAAAACTCCATCTATAACACGATGATCGTAAGAATGAGATAAATAAATTTTATATCTTATTCCTATTAAATCTCCTTTTGGAGTTTCTATGACTGATAATTTTTTTTGAATCATACCTATCGCCATAATAGCTACTTGTGGCTGATGTATAATTGGAGTTCCAAAAAGATTTCCAAAACTACCTATATTACTAATCGTATAAGTCCCTCCTTGAGTTTCTTCAGGTTTTAATTGATTAGATTTAGCTCTTTTTATTAAATCATTAATAATTTTTATTAATCCTACCAAATTATAAGAATCTGCATTTTTGATTACAGGAACAATTAAATTTCCATTGGGTAAAGCAGTGGCTAATCCTATATGGATATTTCTTTTTTTGATTATATTAGTTCCAATAACGGAAATATTTATCATAGGATGATCTTTTATAGCTTTTACCACACATTCCACAAATACAGACATTAAGGTTAATTTTTCTCCTGTATTTTTCTGAAAAGTCTCTTTAATTTTTTCTCTCCATTTCACTATATTTGTCACATCTGCTTCAACAAAAGAAGTGACATGCGCAGAAATATTCTTACTGCTAATCATATGTTTTGCAGTAATCTTACGAATTCTATCCATTTCTATTATTTCTTCATTTTCATTTTTAACATTATCGTATTTAGGTTTAGGAAAAATAATATTGTTTTTTCTGATATGGATATATTTTAACATATCTTTCTTAGTAATACGTCCTTTTTCTCCACTTCCTTCTATTGTTTCCAATTCATAAAAATTAATTCCTTCTTTTTTAGCAATACTACGTACAAGAGGAGAATAAAAACGTTTTTTACTTTTTTCTACTGAAATTTTTTCTAAAAAAAATTTTTCTTCCGTTTCTAAAATAGCAATAAAATTACCCACTTTAGCCACTTCATTAGGAGCGAATAGTTTCTTTTTTAAAACCCCATTTACAGGAGAAGATATTTCAGTATCTATTTTATCTGTAGCTATTTCTACCAAAATATCTTCTTTTTTTACAGATTCCCCTTCTTCTTTTAACCAACGAATGATAGTAGCTTCAGCTATGCTTTCACCCATGGCTGGAAGGGGTAAATTATATTCGGCCATCTAGATAAATCGTTTTATATTTGCCGATATGAATCGGATTTTGCAATCTAATCAAAATAGAAAACTTACAAAACCAAAAATAATAAATTCATTTTAAAAAATGAAAATTCTTTCTTTAAATCAAATTAGAAAAGCAGATCAATATTGTATGGATTATGAATCAATTTCTTCTACTCAATTAATGGAAAGAGCAGCTAAAGGTTGTTTTGATTGGATTATTCATCATCATCAATATTTCAAATTAAAAAAAATTCCATTTATAGTATTGGCAGGAAATGGAAATAATGGAGGAGATGGACTTTTTTTATCTAAGATGTTGCATTTATATGGAGCTTCCGTTTTTGTATATGAAATGAATATTTCAAATCATTTTTCAAACGATTTTTTAATCCAAAAAAATAAAATATTAGAACATAAAATAAATTTGAAAACAATTCATGAAGGAGATCAATTTCCTTTTTTTAATCAGGATAGTTATTTGATTGATGCTATTTTTGGAATAGGATTTAATCGCGAAATGAATCCATATTGGAAATCTTTTTTTGATTACATAAACGAAACAAAATTTAAAGCAATTATATCTATAGATATTCCATCTGGACTATTCTTAGAAAAAAAACATGAAAATTTTGAAGGAATAATTAAAGCGACTCACACTTTAAGTTTTCAAGCTCCAAAATTATGTTTTTTATTACCAAATTATGCAGATTATGTTGGGAAATGGTATTTGATAAATATTGGATGGAATAATGATTTTTTGAATAAAATAAAAACTCAAAATTATTATATAGATCATCAATTAGTTTTAAGTATATATAAAAAAAAAAAAAGAAGGAAATTTTCACATAAAGGAGATTATGGGCATGGAACTATTATAGGAGGACGTTTTGGGATGATAGGATCTGTAGCACTGGCGTCAAGTGCTAGTTTTCGTACTGGAATCGGAAAATTAAGTGTATATATTCCTTCCTGTGGGTATCAAATAATACAATCTGTACTTCCAGAAGCTATTGTACATACAGACGTCAAAGACAATTGGATCAGTAATATTGTTATTTCTCATAATAATATAAATGCAATAGGAATAGGAGTGGGAATGGGAGTTCATCCTCAAACGGTATATGCTGTAGAATCTTTTTTTTTAAATTTATTAAAAATAAATAAAAAAATACCTATAGTCATTGATGCTGACGCTATAAATATATTATCATCTCAATCAAAACTTTTGGAGCTTCTTCCAAAAGAAGCTATTATTACTCCACATCCAAAAGAATTTCAAAGATTATTTGGTTCATGGAAAAACGACTATGAAAAATTATTGATTCTAAAAAAAATGTCTATAAAATATAAAATTTTTATTGTATTAAAAGGAGCACACTCCGTGATTTCAACCCCTAATGGGGATCAATATTTTAATAGTACAGGAAATACAGGAATGGCGACAGCAGGTAGTGGAGATGTTCTGACGGGAATCATAATGAGTTTATTGTCTCAAGGTTATTCATCAAAGGAATCATGTATTATGGGTGTTTATTTACATGGATTAGCAGGAGATATTGCTTCAAAAAAATTAAGTAAAGAAGCTATCATAGCCAATGATATTATTAAAAATATAGGAGAAGCTTATCTAAAAATTAAGGTTTAAATTTTTATATTCTGATTTTAATTCATTTAATACTATAATTAATACTAGAGTTAATGACTACAGTATATAATAAAATTATGACTGTTGTTAACAAACAAACTTTGGAAATCAAATCTCCATTTTTAATATAAAAAGTTTTTTTGTGGTTGAGATATATTTTATCTAATAAAACTCCTTCTTTCCCATAAGGAATATATGATTTGATTTCTCCTTTTTCATCAATCAAACAGGAAATTCCTGTATTTGCAGATCTAGCTATGTATTTTCTGTTTTCAATTGCTCTAATACGAGCATAATACATGTGTTGTTTATGTCCTTGTGATCGATCCCACCATCCATCATTAGTAATGATAACCATTAATTCTACATTTTTTTTTCTAAAAAAATTAGAAACATATTCTCCAAAAACAGATTCATAACAAATGATAGGGGCAATTTTTATTTTTAAATAAGGATGTTGAAAAACAGAAGGATAATTTTCTTTTCCAAGTTCCATCACTGTTCCTCCAAAATTAAGTAATATATTTCCTAATATGGGTGAAAAAATTTTTTTATAAGGAAAAGTTTCTACAGCTGGAACAAGTTTAGATTTATGATGAAATTCAATATTATTATGAGTACCGATCTGAATTATTGAATTAAAAATATCTATCCATTGTATATTTTTTCTATCTTTTGAAATAATAGGAAAGGAAGTTTTACTCTTATTTTTATGGTATAAAGTAAATAATTCTACTCCTGTTATAAATACTGTATTTGGAGACTTATTTATTAAATAATTTTTAAATGTAGAAATGATTTTATTTTGATTTATATTTTTGATTGGTATTTTTTCTGGAAACATAGTTTCAGGAGCAATGATAATCATTGATTCTTTAGATATTTTTCGATTTATTAATTTTTTTAATTTTGAAATTAATTCATTTGTTGAAATAGAATATTTTTGATTATATGGGTCTATATTAGGCTGTAAAATTAATACATTTGCAGTACGTTTATATTGATTTTTTTTATATTCATATTTTATATATATAAAATATGAAATCAAAATCATAAAAAAAATTATTCCCGTATTAAAAAATATTCCCTTATAAAAAAATAAAATATTTTTATCGTTTTTATACTTAATAATCGATTCTGTCAGTCCAATGTTGACTATCCATATCCATATAGATCCTCCTAAAATTCCTGTATATTCATACCATTGAATCCATTCCGTTCTATTAGAAAACCCATTTCCTAAATTAAGCCAAGGCCAACTTAATTCCCATTCTAAATGCATCTTTTCAAATGAAATCCATAAACAAACTAAAAATACATATCCTATTTTTTTATTTTTTATATATCTTTTTATCCATGAATAAAAAGAAAAAATAATTGACATAAAAAAAGAATTAAATAATACAGGAATTAAATAAGCTTCTATAGCAAAAGTTCCATTCGTTCTTTTTGCGTAAGACAACCAATATGTAGAAATAGCATTCCATGTTAAAAACGTAATAAAAGAAAATAATAAAATACAAAATAAAGAATGATTCAGATAATTTTCTATATATAATAAAGGAATAAAAGCAATAAATAAATATATGGGAAATCCATCAGTAGGCCATCCTAATCCTAAAAGAATACCTGATAATACACTGTATATAAAAAATTCAATTTTTTGTGTAATGATTTTCTATAATTAACTTAAATAAATGGAGCTGGCGGGATTCGAACCCGCGTCCAAACAAGTAGTATAAAAGATTTCTACATATTTATCCAAAAAAAATTTTAACATTTTTATCCAAGTTTTGGATCTTAAATAAAAATTTCAGATTCAAAATTTTTAGAAAACTTAAGAATCATCCGTTTTCTTATCCTTCACATTTTGAGTACCTCTATATCAGAAATTAGAAGGAAGAATTCCTGAGAGATATTTTGCTTCTGCATTTTTGGCAGATTAAGCTATGTTCTTATCCAAAAAAAACATTAAGCAGCAAAAGCGTATTGTTTTTCGCCATTTATATATTTTGTAACGCCTGATTTTCGTGTAATACCTTACGTGACACGATATGCTTTCTTTTATTACTTATCTTGCTGTCAAATCCAAAATCAGCCCCCATTTTTTACAAAAATAATAAATTTTAAATTATTATGACTTATATTTGAAATTAAAATTCAAAAATTCAATTATATTCAAATCAAACTAGTTTGATTTGAAGCGTCTATTCTTAAAAATAAAAATAATAAAACAGTAAAAGACCATAGAGATGATCCTCCATAACTAAAAAAAGGTAAAACAATTCCTATTGTGGGAAAAAGCCCCATAACCATTCCTAAATTAATCATAATATGAATCAAAAGAATATTTCCAACTGAATATCCAAAAATTCTTCCAAAAATATCTTTTTGTCTTTCAGACAAAAAATAAATACGACTAATAAATAATAAATAAAATATAATTAAAATCATGCTTCCCATAAAACCCCATTCTTCTCCTACTGTGCAAAAAATATAATCTGTATGTTGTTCTGGTACAAATTTTCCTTTTGTAATAATTCCTTTTTGATATCCTTTTCCAAAAAATTTTCCAGAACCAATAGCGGTTTTAGAATATAATAAATTATACCCTACATTATCTCTATATTTTCTATCAAATTCATTTTGAAATAATATATTGATTCTATCTTTATGATGTTTTTTCAAAAATTTTTGAAAAAAAAGTGGAGATACAATAGAAAAAACTGAAAAATTAATCAACAAAAATGTATAAAAACATAAATCAATAAGTGATATATGTTTCTTAAATATCAAAAAAAATATAAAAATAATAAATAGAAGTAAAATTACCATCCCAGATGATAAATTTAATGAAACTACAAATAAAAAAATATAAAACAAAAAATAAAGTATAAAATAAATAGACAACCCTTCTCGATATAAAGTAAGAAAAAAAGAAAAAAAAACAATGGAAGAACCAGGATCGGGTTGTAAAAATATTAAAAAGGAAGGTAATACTAATATAATAAATATATATAATAATGTTTTATTATTATTTTTTATATTTTCCTGACACATAACATGTGCTATCATCAATGATGTTGATATTTTAGCTAATTCAGATGGTTGAAAACTAATAGGACCCAAAACATACCAAGATTTTGATCCATTAATATTTTTTCCGAAAAAAAATATGCCAATTAAAAGAAATAATGTAAATAAAAAGAAAAATGGAGTTATATGTTTATAATGAATAGGTTTAAACAAAAAAATAAAAAATATAAAAATAAAACTTAATAATATCCATATTAATTGTTTTTCTGCTTTTTCGGGAGATACAGAATATAAATTCATGCATCCAAAAAAAATCATAATAATATAAATAACGACAACTATCCAATCTATGTTTCTTAATAATATTTTATTTCTTTTGATCAATAGAATTTTTTGTGTAAAAATCGTTTAATTTTTTCATTTTTGCTATTGAACTATATATTTTTTGTAATCCTGAAGTCATTATTTTTTTTTCAAGGTTTTTTCTATTTACATTATTTTTGATATATTTTTCTGCAATAAGGCTAGCAATGGGACCAGCCCAACGAGATCCAAATCCTCCATTTTCTATTATAACAGAAATAGCAATTTTTGGATCTTCTACTGGAGCAAATAATATAAAAATAGAATGATCGGGTAAAGAAATTATTTTATGATTTATTTTAATAAAATTCTGAGCTGTTCCTGTCTTTCCAGCCATTCTGATATCAGATGATTTGAAATTTCTTCCAGTTCCAATCATAAAAACTTTTTCCATTCCATTAATAATAAAATCAAAATATTTACTTTTAACTTTAGTATGTTTGGCTACTGTATAATTAGGATTAGATATAGGTTGATGATTTATTCGTTTTACTATATGTGGAGTATAGAAAAAACCACGATTTGCTATGGCACAAACCATATTAGCTAATTGCATGGGAGTTACATTTATTTCTCCTTGTCCAATGCTATTAGAAATAATTGTAATCGCATTCCATTTTGTTATTCCATATTTTTTATTATAATAATCCCCAGAAGGAATAACACCTTTTTCTCCTGTAGCTAAATCGTTATATAAATAATTTCCAAAACCAAAACTTTTGATAATATCACACCATTCATTAACCCCTTTTGTCAAGTCTTTAGGATATTTCTCTATGACACGTTTATAAACTTGTGCAAAATAATTATTACAAGAAACAGCAACAGCTGTTTCTACACCGATAGGATATCCATGAATTCCAGAATGACAATGAATTCTTTTTCTTCCATATTTAAATCCTTTATAGCATACAAAAGTAGTATTGGTGTCGACGACTCCCATTTGAAGACCTGCTAATTCGGTTAGTAATTTAAATGGAGAAGCAGGTGGATAACGGGCTTGTGTCGTTCTATCAAATAAAGGATAATCGATTGTGTTTCTCATTAATTTTTGAAATTCTTTAGATCTATTTACACCTACAAACAGATTAGGGTCATTAATAGGACTAGATACTAAAGATAAAATTTCTCCATTTTTAGGATTGATAGCAACTATTCCTCCTTTTTTTTGAAACATAAGTTGTTCAGCATAATTTTGTAAATTCCAATCTATAGTCAAAGAAACATCATTTCCACTTACAGCTTTAACATTGTTTTTACTATTGTTATAACTCCCAATAATACATCCTTTTCTATCTCTTACCCAATATTTTACTCCTTTTTTTCCTCTCAAAACTTTTTCATAAGATTTTTCTACTCCAGACCAACCAATAAAATCTCCTATTTGATAATAATGAGGTTCCTTTTTAATATCTTTTTGAGTTACTTCACCTATATACCCTAAAACATTGGCTGAACTTTCTACTTTATAATCTCTAAGAGAACGTTTTGTCCAATCAAAACCCTTGTATTTATAAAGTTTTTCTTGTATAGTCGCAAATTTTTCTTTCGAAATAAAAGGTAAAAAAACAGATGGTAAATATTTAGAATAAGCTTTTGCTTTCTCTAAATTTTTTAAAAACATATTTTTTTCAATTCCTACAAGATTACAAAACTCCATAATGTTAAAATGTTCATCGATAAGAATCGGGATAACTATCAACTCATAAATAGATTTGTTAAAAACCAATAAATTTTCATTTCTGTCAAAAATTGATCCTCTTTCAGGAATAATAATTTCCTGTTTAATAGAAGTATTAAAAGCATTTAGAATATACTTTTCTGTATAAATTTGTATATAAAATAATCTGATTATAAAAATTACACCGATAACACTCAAAAAAATGTAAAACTTATATAATTTTTTCAATGTTTAATTTTTTTGAAAAAAAAATATATAATACATAAAATAGTTGTAAAAATAATGCTAAATATTGTTCTAAATAAAACAATTTGATTAAAAATAGTTCCTTTCAATACCTTTAATATTAACAAAGAAAAATGATGTGTAAAAACCAACGAAAATATGTAAAGTATTTTCCTAATAAAAGATAATTCATAAATTGAAAAATCACTTCTATTTATAAAATTTTTTCCATCAAAAAATTGTAAAAATTTTAGTCTCAAAAAAGCACATAATGTAGAAGAAAAAGCGTGGATTCCTCCAGAATTCATACAATGATCTATCACCCATCCTATTAAAAATGAAAAAAATAAAAATATAAATTTATTTTCATTATATGGATATATTAATATAAAAAGAACATATATATAAGAATAGCATCCTAAAAATAAAAATAAAGGATTTAATATTGATATTTGAATTAAACAAAGAAAAAAAATATAAAATAAAGAAATAATAAAATTTTTGATTAAATTCATTACTTATTTTCAACTTTATAAAGTTGAAGATTATTCCATTCTTGTTTCAATAAATTCTTGACTACATAAGCATTTTCTATCGTAGAAAAATTAGCCATTAATTTCACTTTTATTACATAGTTAGCGTGTTCTTCATCAAATTTATAAGAATAGACTTTCCCAATAGGAATTCCTTCAGGAAAAGTGGCAGATTTTCCATCTGTTTCAACGATATCCCCTTTATGTATGGTAGAATGTCTGGGGATATCATATAAAATCACATATTCATAATTCATTCCATCCCAACTAAGAGTTCCAAAATATTTATTTTTCTTTAGTCTAGCGTTTACTTTAATTTTTGGATTTAAAATAGAAATCGCTATACTAAAATGTGTAGAAGTTTTTATAATAATTCCTGCAATTCCATTGGATAATATAATACCCATATCTGGTTTGATTCCATCTATACTGCCTTTATTTATAGTTATGTAATTCTCCTGTTCATGAATACTGTTATTTATAATTTGTACGGGTGTAAAAATATATTGTTGTAAATAATTAATATCTTCTTTTTTAAAATCTTTAGATATCTTTCTTATTTTAGAAAATATTTGAGCATCACGTAATCTTTTATTTTCATTTAAAAGTTTTTCGTTTTCTATTTCTAATAAAAAATAACGACGTAGTTTATAATTTACTTCATAGATTTTTCCAATCATAAAATTGGAAGAACCAGCATAAATATTTTTATGAAATTTTGAATTTGAAAAAGAAAGAAAAATAGCCGAAAATTCTAATAAAAAAAAGAAAATGAAAAAACGCCACTTCAAAAAAAAATTAAAAAATTCACGCATAAAATTAATCTATAACCCTATTTCATTAAAAATGTAAATTTATCAATATTTTTTAACGCAACTCCTGTTCCTTTAACGACAGCTCTCAAAGGGTCCTCTACTAAAGAAACAGAAAGGCCTGTTTTATTGGAAATTCTTTTGTCTAATCCTCTTAAAAGAGAACCTCCTCCTGCCATATATATTCCTGTTTTATAAATATCTGCTGCAAGTTCCGGAGGAGTTCTAGAAAGTGTTTCCATAACAGCATCTTCAATTCGTAAAATGGATTTATCTAAAGCAGGAATTGTTTCTTTATAAGAAAGGTTCATTTCTTTAGGTTTTCCTGTAGGAAGATCTCTTCCCTGTATATGAATATCCTCTGGTGGAGTTTCTATGGATTCCATTGCTGCTCCTATATCTATTTTTATTTTTTCAGCAGTTCTTTCTCCAATGTACAAATTATATTTAGAACGAAGAAAATAAGCTATATCATTAGTAAAAACATCTCCAGCTATTTTGATCGATTTTTGGCAAACGATACCTCCCAAAGCTATAACTCCACATTCTGTAGTTCCACCTCCTATATCAATAATCATATTCCCCTCTGCTTTAGTGACAGAAATACCTGATCCTATAGCCGCGGCCATAGGTTCTTCTATGAGATAAACTTCTTTAGCATTAAGATGTTGAGCTGAATCTTTCACAGCTCTTTTTTCTACTTCTGTGATTCCAGAAGGAATACAAATGACCATTGTTAATGATGGAGTAAAAAATTTGTTATTAATACCCGGAACTTTTTTGATAAATTCTTTGATCATCAGTTCTGCTACTTGATAATCTGCAATGACTCCATCCTTTAATGGTTTATATATCTTAATATTTTCATGTGTTTTTCCTTGCATTTGTTTAGCGTCTTCTCCCACAGCTAATACTTTTTTTGTTCTTACATCTATTGCTATGATAGAAGGTAAATCGACAATCACTTTGTTATTATGCATAATAAGTGTATTTGCTGTACCTAAATCTATAGCAATTTCTTGAGTAAAAAGATTTTTCATCAAATCTATTACTAATCCCATTAGTATTATTTTATGAAAATAAATACCTAATTTAAATAAAATTACAGTTTTTCAGTATATTGAACATATTAATAATTTTTTCCTTTGAAAGAACATAAAGAACATGATGTATTTTTGTTACAAGGAAGTAACAAAGAAAATAAAAAAAAGTATTTAGATAAATCTTTAATTTTAATATCTAAAAATATTGGTAAAATTGTTGATTTTTCATCATATTTTGAAAGCGAAGCATGGAATATGAAAAATTATTCTATCTTTTATAATAGAGCTTTGCATATAAAAACGTATTATTCTCCTATTGATCTTTTAAAAAATATTTTAAATATAGAATTTATCATGGGAAGAAGAAAAAAATATTTTGAAGAAGAGCAATATCAAAATCGAGAAATAGATATAGATATTTTATTTTATGATCATGTTATTATATATAGTTGTATTTTAACAATCCCACATCCATTATTACATTTACGAAGATTTGTGTTAGAACCTATGTGTGAAATTGCTCCTAAAAAAAATCATCCAATATTTAATTTAACTATTTTAGAAATGTTAGGATTATGCATGGATAAATTATATGTTCAAAAAATATTCAAATGAATTTGACTTTTTTTAAATAAAAAAAATTTGCATAAAATTCAATTTTTTATTTACATCATCATATTATTTATTTTTTCTATTTCTTTCGGAAACGAAAAAGAAAAAAACAATGATATAAGCCCTCATAAAATAAAACATGATTTATTTTTTTTGAAAGATGTTTTAAAATATAAATCAGATATACAAGAATATGATATAAAGGAAGGAAAATCGTATTTAAAAGGAAAAGCTTCTATAGAATATGATAATACAAAAATTGAAGCAGATTATATAGAATTTAATTGGATTAATGGAGACTTATATGCAAAGTCAAAAGAAAAATCTGTTTTGTTTCAAAAAGGAAATCAACAATATTTAGTTGATCACATTCACTTAAACTTAAATAATCAAATAGGAGAAGCAAAAAATTTTTCCATAAAAGAAGAGAATCATATTTTGATAGCTAACAATATTTTCAAAAAAAAAAAGCATCTTTTAATGAATAAAATTACATATATATCAGATCCTTTTTTTTTAAAAAAAAAAGATAATTATCCTGATTTTTATTTAAAAACAGACTATTTAAAATATTCTTTTGAAAAGAAATATATTTTTTCAGGTCCCGTTTTTTTTTATTGGTATAGAGTTCCAATGCCTATTATTTTTCCTTTTTTATATATACCTATAAAATTGAACCAACCATCTTATGGTATTATATGTCCAAAATTTGGAATTCAAAATAAAAAAATCTATATGGAAGATTTAGGTCTATTTTTTCCTATTTCTGATTTTTTAAATTTTAGAGTAGATACATCAATATATGATATTGAAAAATGGAAAATTAAAACAAGAATAGAATATAAATTAAGATATGCTTACGATGGATTTATAAATTTTGATTATCAAAATATATCAAGTCGAAAAAAACATTATTTATTTCAATGGAAACATCGTTCTGATTTCAAATCAGATTCTGATATAAATTTTAACGCCGATATTAATTATGATAATATTTTTTTACATAATAAAAACGATAATTTTTCTTATATCAACATAAGGAAAAAGTTATCTAATTATTTATGGTTTATGGATATTTATATGATTCAAAATCAAAAAAATGAAATCAAATTTATAATTCCAGAATTAATTTTTCATACAAGAAAAACTTTTTTTAGCGATAAAAAAAATTTTTTTTTAAATCAAGTAAATATTGAAAATAAATTTCATTTAAATAACTTCATAGATTTTAACAAAAAAAAACATTTTCATACTGATTTTACTCACAATATGAGTATGACGGCTTATTTTCCTTTTTTTGATCCTTATTTAAGGATTTCATCTAAAATTTTTTATAAAGATTTTTATAGATGGAATTCTCCATATTTTTATGTTTCAAGTTTTCAAAAAACGGATTTATCAATTAATATAATATCTATTCCTTTTTATAAAATTTGGAAATTTAAAGATACTTTCCAAATAAAACATCAAATCAAACCGATTCTATCTTTTCATATAATATATTTTCCTCCTGTTTTTTATAATGTCAAAAATCATTTTGAAAGAAGAATCGATTTGATTTTAAATAACAATTGGATCATAAAAATACCATGGAATACTGTTTATAAGAAAATAGAAATATTTAAAGAAATCAATTCTTCATGGATTATTGATCCTGATTTTATAGGATGGAAAAATTTTTATGTAATGGGAAATACTGATTTAATCCAAAATTTGGAAGCAAAATATAAAGCAGGAATAAATTTTGACAAAGAAAAAAAAAATAATATGATATATTTTGACTTTTCTTTTTCTTCTAATCATGAGATTAATTTTTTTTCTATAAAAAACGAGTTTCAAAAAAAAGGAAAAAATCGTTATGATTACTTTTTTTTTGATCATAAAAATTATGCAAAATACCCCATTCCATGTAACTTAAAAATTGATATTCATTCCAATTACGAAAATTTTTTAACAAAAAAAAAATTTTTTCAGACCTTTATTAGTCTTAATGGATCTATAAATATTACAAAATATTGGAAAATCAGATTTCATACGGATTACGATTTATTGAAAAATAAAGTAATATTAGCAAATATTATTTTTAATAGAGATTTAAGAAGTTTTGAAATGAGTTTTAACTGGATTTTTTTTCAAAATTATTCTTGGTCATTTTTCATAGGATTAAAAGATCCTAATTTGAGAAACATTATACAGTATAATGAAAAAAACTAATTAATTATGATAGTAAACAAATTTTCAATAGAAAAAATACCATCTTATGGTCCATATAACACATGTGTTCTTGTTGGAGGTTTTTTATTTGTTTCTGGACAAATAGCCGTTAATGAAAATACAAAAAAACTTGATACCGATAATAATATAGAAATAGAAACAAAAAAAGTGATGGAAAATATCAAAATTATTCTTTCAGAAAATGGAATAGGATTTCAAAATGTTATCAAAACTTCTATTTTTGTAACAGATATAAGATTTTTTCCTAAAATCAATGATGTATATTCCAAATTTTTTCATAAAGGAAATTATCCTGCTAGAGAAACTATTCAAGTTTCTGGACTACCTAAGAATGCTAATGTTGAAATATCTTTAATAGCATACAAAAATTAATTGTGAAATATGAATATTTAATTTTTATTGTTTTTTTATTATTTCCGTTAAACAAAATATTTTCTAGTTCTAATTCTCATGAATCATTCTATAATCAAGTTCAAAAAACTATACAAATAATTCATGCAGATTTTATACAAAACGATGATCATAATAAAACTTTTGTTTTAACAGGAAATGTTCATTTAAAATATGATAAATATCATCTTTTTTGTGATAAAATTATATATTACAAAAAATATAATAAATTTCATGGATGCGGAAATATCAGATTGGAATTTAAAAAAAATAAAATAATATCTCAAAATATAGTAGGTAATTTTTTTGATTTTAAATTATCAGGGAAAGTCATTCTATATCAAGATAAAATCAAATTAACATCGGATATTATTAATTTTAATTTTAAAAAAAAATTGTTTCAAGCCATTAATAATGTTGTTTTATTTTTAGATAAAATCAAATTAACAACTGGTGTATTGGAATATAATTTTACAGGAGATCGAATTTTTTATAAAAAAAACGGAATTATTCATTATGGAGATTATACCGTTTCTAGTAAAGAAGGTTTTTTATATATCAAAAATAAAAAAATAGAATTAAAACGTAATATTAAATTAATAAGTCAAAATTATATTGTATATGCCAATACATTAGAATATTTGTTCAAACAAAATCAAGTCAATTTTCATAACACCGTGATCGTAGTGCAAAAAAAAAATTTTGATAATTTTATTTATGCTCAAAAAGCACTATTTTCATTTCAAAAAAAAATATTTTTATTTAAAAATTATGTCAGTATTCATTATGATAATATAATTGTAAGGGGAAAATATTTGTTTTTCGATCAGAAAAAAAAATGTGGTTTTATTCAAAAAATTTTGTTAAAAGATTCAACAAAAAAATATTTTTTGATAAGCGAATATGGAAAATTTGATTTTGATTCTGGTTCTTTAATTCTAAACAAAAATCCCAAAGTTATCAAAATGTTAAAAAATGATTCAGTTGTTATTTATTCAAATATTTTTAAAATAAATGTCAAAAAAAATTTTTCATATTTAATTCAAGCTTTTTCTGTGAATATTTTTTTTTTGAATCAACTTATTCAAGGAAAATGTGATCTTTTCAATTATGCATCTTCAAATAATTATACACAATTTGATGGAAATCCTATATTTTGGTTTTACAATCAAAAAATTACTGGAAAAACTATACATGTTCATTTTCAAAATGAAAATGATGGTTTTTTGAAATATATAAAAATTATCAAAAACGCCTTTTATACAGAAAAAATTAATTCAGAAGAATTTAATCAGGTCGAAGGAAATACTATGACTGGTTTCTTTGATAAAAAAAATTATTTAGAAAAAGTGATAATTCAAGGAAATGTTAATGCCCTTTTCTTTTTTTATCCGGATAAAGAAAGAAAAATAATTCATCGATCGTTTTGTGAAATTTTATCAATATATTTAGATCAATCCAAAAAAATAATAAAAATTTCTTGCAAAAATGAAGCATATTCCAAATTTATTCCAATAGATAAGAATACTCCTAAAGAGGATTTTTATTTACCCCAATTTTCTTGGAAAGATCAAAATATACCTATCAAAAACAAAAAAATTTTTATCCATCAAGAAATAGATCAATATAAAAAAGAAATCTTTTTAGAAAAAGAAGATATGAAAATTATGATAAAAAAATAAATTTCTTATGAAAAAATTAGAAAAAGATTTTTTTCAATATCAAACTCAAATAAATCCATATCCTATGAGTATTATGGTCAATCATGCAGAAGGCAGTTATATTTATGGAATCGATGGTAAAAAATATTTAGATTTTGTAGCAGGGGTTTCCGTCAATGTTTTAGGACATGGAAACAAAGAAATTAAAAAAGCCATAAAAAAACAAACAGATAAATACTTACATACTATGGTATATGGAGAGTTTATACAAAAACCTTGTGTAGAGCTTTGTAAAAAAATATCAGAAAATATTCCATACCCACTTAGTAATACTTATTTAGTTAATTCTGGAACGGAAGCCGTGGAAGGTGCTTTAAAATTGGCTAAGTGCTATACCGGAAAAGAAGAAATTATATCCTGTAAATGGTCTTATCATGGAAGTACTCAAGGTTCTATGAGTATAATGGGATATGAAAATTTTAAAAGACCTTTTAGACCTTTGTTACCTTTAGTTAAGTTTATTAGATTCAATCATATCGAAGAATTAATTCATTCTATAACAGAAAAAACTGCTTGTGTTATTTTAGAAACTATTCAATGTTCTTCTGGAATTATATTACCTGACTTTTCTTTTTTAAAAGAAATCCGAAAACAATGTAATCAAAAAAAAGCTTTAATGATACTTGATGAAATCCAAACTGGATTTGGAAGAACAGGAAAACTTTTTGCATTTGAACATTATGATATCGTTCCTGATATATTAATCATGGGAAAAGGAATGGGAGGAGGAATGCCTATTAGTGCTTTCGTTTCATCTAAAAAAATTATGAAAACTTTTAGTGATATTGTTCCTTTCGGCCATTTAACTACTTTTGGAGGAAACCCTGTTTCTGCTTCTGCTTCTTTAGCTACTTTAAATCAAATAATCAATTCCGATATTATGGAACAAGTATCATTAAAGGAAAAGTGGATCAGAAAATATTTAATTCATAATGAAATTAAAAATATTCATGGGAAAGGTCTTTTTTTATCTTTTGAATTAAAAAACAAAGATACTGTGGAAAAGGTTTTGATAAACTGTTTAAAAAAAGGACTAATATTATTTCGTTTTTTATTTCATAATAGCTTCATTCGTATATCTCCTCCGTTGACCATTACAAAAGAAGAAATTAAAAGAGGATGTTCTATTATTCTTGAAAGTTTAAATAAACTTTAAAAAATAGTCTAATTGAGATTTTTTATTGAATTAGCTTATAATGGAAAACATTTTTTTGGATGGCAAATTCAAAAAAATGTCAATACAGTAGAAGAAAAATTAGAATACTGCTTATCAAAATTATTGAAAACATCAATAAACATTGTAGGTGCTAGTAGAACAGATAAAGGAGTTCATGCTCAACAGATGTTTGCACATTTTGATTATGAAAAAAAAATAAACAATAATTTTGTAAATAAATTAAATGTTTTTTTACCTAAATCGATTCAAGTTTTAAAAATATTTCCAGTAAAAAAAAATATTCACGCAAGATTTGACGCTATAAAACGAACATACAAATATTATTTAACACATGAAAAAAATCCATTCAATCAAGATTTTTCTTGGTATTATTTTTATCCACTAGATATTCAAAAAATGAATATAGCTTCAAAAAAACTTATGGAGTATGAAGATTTTAGTTCCTTTTGTAAAAAAAAAAGAAATAAAAAACATTATGAAAAGGAAAACAATATATGTAAAATTTATCATGCTTCTTGGTCAGAAGAGAATAATGTGTTATGTTTTACCATTGAAGCTAATAGATTTTTAAGATCAATGGTTAGAGGTATTATAGGTTCACTTATAAATGTGGGAAGAAATAAAATTCATATGAATGAATTTATAAAAATTATAGAATTAAAAAATTCTAATTTTTGCAAATTAATAGTTCCTGCATGTGGTTTATTTCTGACTAAAATTATCTATCCAGAAGATATTTTTTTATGAAAGAAAATTTGAATAAGCGAAAATCCTATCTAAAACAGTTGATTTTAATTACCTTGAATTATAAATTTATATTAATATTAATAATAATTACTTCTGTATTAATTTCTTTTATTTCAGCTTATCGTCCTAAATTAATACAAAAAGCTATAGATATTCATATTCTTTATAAAGATTTTTTGGGGTTAAAAAATATATTGACATTAATAACCATACTTCTTTTTCTAGAAAGTATATTTCATTTTGTTTTATTATATCTATCTAATGTATTAGCACAAAATGTTATTGAAAAAATAAGAATTCTTTTATTTGAAAAATTATTACATTTTAAAAATTCTTTTTTTAATAAAACACCAATAGGAAAATTGGTATCTTATTCTGTATCCGATATAGAAACTATAACTGTCATATTTAATGATGGAATTTTACTTGTTTCTGGAGATGTTTTAAGAATTATTATGATTATCATTATGATGTATACAGTTCATCAAAAATTATCTTTTGTAGTTTTTTTAACTATTCCTTTTATGTACATCATAACTCGTTTTTTTCAAAAAACGTTAAAAAAAACATTTCATGAAGAACGTATTCATACTTCACGTATGAATAGTTTTTTACAAGAAAGTATTATAGGAATGTCTATTATTCAACTTTTTCATAAAGAAAAAGAGGAATATTTAAAATTCAAATCTATTAATTATAAGTTAATGAATGCACATTTTAAAACCATTTTTTATTTTTCTATTTTTTTTCCTATAGTAGAAATAATTTCTGCAATAACAATAAGTATTGTCATATTTTATGGAGGATTTCATGCAATTGAAATAGGAAATGTGAAACCTGGACAAATTATTGCTTTTATTTTTTTCATTTATCTTCTTTTTCGTCCTATGCGACAAATAGCGGATCGATTTAATATAATACAAAGAGGAATCGCTGGAATAGAGCGTATATTTTATATTTTAAATTCTGATTATGAAGAAATTATTATTAATAAAGGAAATTTACGTTTTGATAAATTAAAAGGACATATTGTATTTAATAATGTTCATTTTTCTTACATAAACAATGAAATGGTATTAAATGGAGTTTCTTTTGAAATTAAACCAGGAGAAAAAGTTGCTATAGTAGGATCAACAGGTTCTGGAAAATCTACAATTACTCATTTAATTTCTAGATTTTATGAAATACAAAAAGGAAATATTTGGATTGATGGTCATTCTATTCAAGATATAGAGTTAAAAAATTTAAGATCACATATAAGAGTGGTAACACAAGATACTTTTTTATTTAATGATTCAATTATAAATAATATCACATTAGGAAATCCTTCTATTAAGATCGATCAAATAGAAAACATGGCAAAAAAAATAGGAATACATAATTTTATTACATCTCTACCTCATGGATATAAATTTATAGTAAAAGAAAGAGGAAGTTTGCTTTCTCTTGGAGAAAAACAATTAATTTCTTTTTTAAGAGTTCAAATGCATCCTTATTCTGTGCTTATATTAGATGAAGCAACTGCATCTTTGAATAAAGAATTAGAGAAAATGATTTATCATGCTACAGATCTATTAACTAAACATAAAACTTCTATTATCATCACTCACCGTCTTTCAACATTAGAAAATGCTGATAAAATATTGGCTATTGATAATGGATCTATTGTAGAAAAAGGAACTCATCAAGAATTAATTCAATTAAATGGATATTATGCAGGTTTATATAAAAAATCTTTAAACAAAAAAAATTAACAATTAATCTTGACGTAATAAGTTTTTTTTAACATTTCTTTTGCCCAATTTTTAATCGTTTCTTTTTTTTTGAAATCTATCACAAAATTTTTCAATTTATCATAATCCTTTTCAAAGGAAAAAGAATCAGGTTTATATGTATAAAATGGAATTTGATCCAATAATTTTATGACAACAAATCCTTCTTTTCCATTGATAGTTTCCTGATAAGGATTAGTAATTTTTTCTTTTTTTAAAGAAAGGATTAATTTTTTGGATAGTTGATTCTCTTCTAAACAAATTGGATTTTGTATCATCACCTCCACTATTTTATTTTGAATCAAAAAATTAGGTATTTTATCTATATTTATTTTATGGATACGATTCCTAAAAAATTTTATAAATGATTTTGTTTTTTTTAATTCATATTTTGAATATTTAGGTTTTATGAAAATATGTCTGAAATCAATCTCATTTTTTCTTTTCTTTTCTAATTTAACGAGATGAAATCCTAAATCACTTTCAAACGGTTCAGATATTTCTCCTTCTTTTAAAGAAAGAACGAAATGTGAAAATTTATTTGAAAGATGATTTATTTTCATTCCTTTTACAACTCCACCTTTCAATGCAGATGAATCTTCTTCAGAAAATAAAATAGCTTTGCTGGAAAAATCTATATCAGAACGTATTTCTTTTTTAATTTGATTTAAAAAATTTATTATTCTTTTTTTATGAATTTGGCTTAATTTAGGATAAAAAATTATATAAGAGATACATATTTTTTTATTAGATATTTGATTTTGTTTATTCGTAAAAAAATATTTTATTTCTTCTGGATAAACTTCTACATCGTCTGTTTTTTTCTTATAAAATTTATCTATATACTGTTTATTCTTGATTTCTTCAGTTAATTTATTCAAAAAATATTGGTTTTCAAACTCTGTTAAAAAAAATTTTCCTTGATTTATATGCTGATTTTTAAGTTCTGACAAAAATTCTTGAGTTTTCAATCTTAATTCTTGATCACTAATTTGTATACTTTTATCTTGTTTCGCATGAATAAGCATTAATTTTTGTATTAAAAAATCATTTATCATATTGCTATGACAAAACAATTTTCTATCGTCTTCAATTTCAGAGTCTAAAATAATATCATTTCCAATTATTGTAGAAATTCCGCTTAGTTTTTCTAAAGAATGCGAGTATAAAAAGAAATTACATAAAAAAACGGCAAAAAAATATTTTTTAATAAAATTTATCATTACATACAAATATTCGTATTTTTTTTGAAAACAAAAAAATTTTAAAATCAATTAATATGACTTTAAAAGCGAATAATATATATAAAAAATACAAAAATAGATATGTAGTAAAAAATGTTTCAATTCAATTGAATAAAGGGGAAATAGTAGGATTAATAGGACCTAATGGTGCTGGAAAAACAACTTCTTTTTATATGATTGTAGGTTTAATTAAACCAGATAAAGGAAAAATATTTCTTTGCAATCAAGATATCACATCAAATCCCATGTATAAACGTTCTCAAAAAGGAATTGGATATTTATCTCAAGAACCATCTATATTTAGAAAATTATCTGTAAAAAATAATATTTTATGCATATTAGAAATGCAGAAAATATCGAATCAGGAAAAAAAAAGAAGAACAGAAAAACTTATGAAAGAATTTGGATTAGAAAATATACAAAATAATCGGGGAGATCTTATTTCTGGAGGAGAACGAAGACGTACCGAAATTGCTAGATGTTTGGCTATTAATCCTAAATTTATTCTTTTAGATGAACCTTTTTCTGGAATCGATCCAATTGCTATAGAAGAATTACAAAAAATAATTCTTTCTCTTAAAAAAAAAAATATAGGTATATTAATTACAGATCACAATGTGCAAGAAATTTTTACAATAACAGATCGTATTTATTTAATATTTAATGGAAAAATTATAAAATACGGATCCACTACAGAAATCATAGAAGATCCAGTAGTGAAAAAAATTTATTTAGGAAATAAAATTATAAAATTTGAAAATAAAAAATGAATCATCGATTTGATGGACCAGAAATAGGATTATTTCTTAATGGAGAAATTCCTCCTTATTTAAAAAAGGAATTTTCTTTTTATCAAAAAATATTTGCAGTAGATGGAGCTTTTCATTATTTAAATACATTTGGAATTTCAGTAGATTATATAATTGGTGATTTTGATTCAATTCTTTTAAAAAAAGATATTTCTTTAGAAAAAACTCATTTATTGAAAACTTATGATCAAAAATACACGGATTTTGATAAAGCTTTAAATATTATTCATCATCAGGGATTTCTAAACATAAATGTTTGGGGCGGAAGTGGTATGGAACAAGATCATTTTTTAGGTAATCTATCCACAGCTCTAAAATATAAAAATAAATTATCTATTATCTTTCATGATAAGTATCATTTTTATTTTTTTTCTGATAAAAAAACTTCTTTTTATCAGAAAAAAAATAAAAAGGTATCTTTATTTCCTTTCCATCAAGTAGAAGGATTATCCACTAACGGACTAAAATTTTCAATGAAAAAAGCTTTATTAAAAATAGGAAAAAATATAGGAATAAGAAATGAAGCTTTTCATAGAAAAATAGAAATAAATTATAAAAAAGGAGAATTGCTAATATTTATAGAAAAATAATTAAAAATTATATTTTTAGTTTTTCGATCATACTTTTTACATGATTGGCAGATATTTTTAATAGGTTTTTTTCTTTTTGATTCAACTGTAGTTCTATAATTCTTTCTATTCCATTTTTTCCTAAAATAACTGGAACTCCCAAATAGATATTTTTTATACCATATTCTCCTGATAAAAAAGCAGAACACGGAAAAATACGTTTAGAATCTTTCAAAATAACTTCTACTATTTCTATAACAGATGCACTAGGAGCCATCCAAGCAGATGTTCCTAACAAATTAACGATTTCTTCTCCTCCTTTTTTAGTTTTTTCAATAATAACATCATTTTCTTCTTCAGATAAAAATTCTTTGATAGGAATACCTGATACAGATGTATACCTATATAAAGGAACCATAGTGTCACCATGTCCTCCTAATAATAGAGATTGTATATCAATAGGAGAGATATTGAGTTTTTTTGATAAAAAAAAACGATATCTAGCCGTATCTAATATTCCAGCCATTCCAATAATACGATAAGAATCAATTTTGGCCGTCATATAGCTCACATATGCCATGACATCCAATGGATTGGATACAATAATAAACTTAGCTTTCGGAGAAAAAAAAATGGATTTCTTAGTAACAATATGAATAATTTCTGCATTAGTTTTAATAAGATCATCTCTACTCATTCCGGGTTTTCTAGTAACGCCACAAGTAATAATAATAATTTCAGAATTATTGGATTTAGAGTAATCGTTGGTAACACCAATCACTTCAGTGTTTGATTTTATAATAGGAAGCATTTGAGATATGTCTAAACCTTTTCCCTCTGAAAAGTTTTCTTTAATATCCAATAAAATAATTTCTTTGACGATATCTTTTTGAGCTAATAAACTAGCACAAGAAGTTCCTACATTTCCTGCTCCAATAATAGTTACTTTCATTTTTATTTTTTTGAAATGATGATCTTATTTATCTAAATTTGTAATTTATAAAGATTCTAAAGATAAACACAATTTCTCTTTTTATGAAAGAAGATTACATGAAAATAAAAAAATTCTATCATAGACATATAGGTCCGTCTTGTCATGAAATTAATAATATGTTGAAAAAATTAGAATGTTCTTCTATGAAAGATTTTGTGAATAAAACGATTCCCAAAGAAATACGTTTCAAAAGAAAATTAAATCTTCCCAATTCTATTTCCGAATATCAATATTTAAATCACATTTATAGAATAAGTAAAAAAAATAAAATTTATCGTTCCTATATAGGATTAGGATATAAAAATACAATAACTCCAAGTGTCATTCAAAGAAATATTTTGGAAAATCCCAGTTGGTACACTCCTTATACCCCTTATCAATCAGAAATATCTCAAGGACGTTTAGAGGCTTTAATTAATTTTCAAACTATGATTTCAGATTTAACCGGTATGAAAATTAGTAATGCCTCTATGTTAGACGAATCTACAGCTGCAGCTGATGCAATGTTCATGATTTATCATGAAAAAAATAAAAGAAAAAAAATAAAAAATAACTATTATTTTTTTATTTCGGATGAAATACTTCCACAAACTTTTTATGTTTTAAAAACTAGATGTTTTGGTTTAGGTATCCATATTATAAATGATTCTCACAAAAATTTAAAAAAAAAATATAAAAATAAAAAAATATTTGGATTAATAATATCTTATCCTTCTAGTTTAGGAGAAATATATGATTATACTGAAACAATTGAATATGCAAAACGTCATAATATATCGGTAATAGTTTCTACAGATCTTTTGTCTTTATCTTTATTAAAACCTCCTGGTGAATGGGGTGCAGATGTTGTAATTGGTAGCAGTCAATCTTTTGGAATCCCTATGGGATATGGAGGTCCTCATGCTGCTTTTTTTTCTACTCATGAAAAATATAAACGTTTTCTTCCTGGAAGAATTATTGGGATCTCTATCGATCAAAAAAATAAAAAAGCGTTTCGAATGGCTTTACAAACAAGAGAACAACACATAAAAAGAGAAAAAGCAACTTCTAACATTTGTACCTCACAAGTACTTCCTGCTATCATGGCTTCTATGTACGCTTTATATCATGGGAAAAAAGGGTTAATAGAAATAGCAAATACAATTCATGAATATACTAGAAAATTAGAATTTTTATTGATTCATAATATTAATCATATCTATCAAATAAATACTTTTTATTTTGATACGATTAGAATTAAAACAAATTCCATTTACATAGATAAGATAAAAAAAATATCAGAACGTAAAAAAACTAATTTCAGATATATAGATCAAAATCATTTAACGATTACTTTAGATGAAACAACTTCTCAAAAAGATATAAATCATATTCTATCAATTTTTCATGAAGCATTATATGATCAGAATAAAAAAATACAGAATAAAAAATATGTAACGCATAATAAATACAAATTTCCTAGTTTTTTAACAAGAACTTCTAATTTTTTAGAACATAAAGTATTTCAAAAATTTCATTCGGAAAATGAGATGATGCGTTATATAAAAAGATTAGAAGCAAAAGATATTTCTTTAATTCATTCCATGATCCCGCTTGGATCATGTACTATGAAATTAAATGCTTCCTCAGAATTGTTTCCTTTAAGTCAACATGAATGGAAAAATATACATCCTTTTGTTCCTGAAAAACAAGCAAAGGGGTATCATTTTGTAATTCAAAATTTAAAAAAATATTTAAAAGAAATTACTGGATTTTCTGGAATTTCTTTACAACCCAATTCAGGAGCTCAAGGAGAATATGCAGGGCTTATGGTGATTAAGCATTATCATCTTTCATTGAAAGAATATAAAAGAAACATAGCATTAATTCCTAATTCTTCTCATGGGACCAATCCAGCATCTGCAAATATGGCTGGAATGAAAGTTATGTTAGTAAATACAACAAAAGATGGATCAATTCATAAAAAAGACTTATTAAAAAAAGTAAAAGAAAATAAAGATTCATTATCTGTGTTAATGATGACTTATCCATCTACTTATGGTATATACGAGAAAAATATTCAAGAAATTATAAATATTATTCATGAAAATGGTGGACAAGTTTATATGGATGGTGCCAATATGAATGCTCAAGTCGGATTAATTAAACCTGCACATTTAGGGATAGATGTATGTCATCTTAATCTTCATAAAACATTTGCTATTCCTCATGGAGGTGGCGGACCTGGTATGGGTCCTATTTGTGTTGCTTCACATTTAAAACCTTTTTTACCAAATCATCCTTTTCAAAAAGGACAAAATCATGACAAAAAAAATAAAAGAACATTAACGATTTCTTCTTCTCCATATGGTTCTTCTTTAATCTTAACAATTTCTTATGCTTATATTCGTTTGTTGGGACCGGATGGTCTAAAAAAATGCACAGAAATATCTGTATTGAATGCAAATTACATAAAAGAAAAATTGAAAAAATTTTATAACATCTTGTATGTCGGAGAAAACAATACTGTAGCACATGAATTAATTATAGATTGTAGAACTTTTAGAGATACAACAAATATAGGAGTTATAGATATAGCTAAAAGAATGATGGATTATGGATATCATGCCCCCACTATATCTTTTCCTGTAGAAGGATGTATGATGATTGAACCTACTGAAAGTGAATCTAAAGAAGAATTAGATCGTTTCATTGAAACTCTTATTAGTATAAGACAAGAAATTCAGGAAATTGAAAATGGAAAATTTTCCAAAAAAAGTAATGTATTAAAAAACGCTCCACATAGTATGGATATTTTGACTCAAAGTGAATGGAAATATTCTTATAGCAGAGAAAAAGCAGCTTATCCTTTACACTGGATTAAAGACAGAAAATTTTGGCCACCAATAAATCGTATTAATGATGTCTATGGAGATAGAAACTTGATATGTACATGTACATAAAGTTACATACTTTTAAAACATTTTAAATTTTGCATATGGAGTAACATGAATAGAATCAAATAAATTTCTCTTATATTTCATCAATCCTGTAATAGCTATCATAGCCCCATTATCTGTGGTGTATTCTTTTTTTGGAATGAAGATCTTATATCTATTATCTTTTGTTCCAAAAGACATAAATGTTTTCCTAATTTTATGATTAGCAGAAACCCCTCCGGCTAAAACTATTGTGTATATTCCCGTTTTTAAAACAGCTTTTTGTACTTTTTCTAAAAGAATTTCTGCTATAGTTTTTTCTATAGAAGCACAAATATCAGATATATTTTGTTTTATAAAAAATGTGTTATCTTTTAATTTATTTTTGATAAATTGCAAAACATTACTTTTAAATCCACTAAAACTAAAATCTAATCCATTCACGGTAGGTTTTGAAAAAGTAAATTTTTTTTCATTTCCATTTTTAGAATAATATTCTATCATAGGACCACCAGGATAATAAAACCCTAGTATTATAGCTATTTTATCTAGAATTTCTCCTATAGAATTATCTAAAGTTGATCCTAATAATTTCATTTGAAAAAAATCAGATACTTTTATAATCTGAGTATGTCCCCCGCTTATAACTAAACCGAGAAACGGAAATGTTGGATAAGAATTATTTATATTGGCATTTTTTATAAAATGAACAAGTATATGAGCTTGTATATGATTTACAGTCAATAAAGGGATTCCTAGTCCCATGGAAAATGATTTAGCAAAAGAAGCTCCTACTAATAAAGAACCAATAAGTCCAGGTCCTAAAGTGAAAGATACAGCATCAATTTGATATGGATTGATTTTTGCCGTTAAAATAGCTTCTTGAACAGCTTTTACTATATTTTTATCATGTAGTCTTGAAGCTAATTCTGGAACGACCCCTCCATATTTTTTATGAATGTTTTGATGAATGATAATATTAGATAACACATTTCTATTTTGAATAATAGAAACACCTGTATCATCACATGATGATTCTATACCAATAATGATAGGTTTTTTTTTCATAAAAACAATATCTTTGAAAATGAATAATGCTTTTTTCCATAAATTTAAAAAGACTAGAATCCTTATTTTATTTTTAATATTAGGATTATTTTTTTTTTCTATTCATCATTATAAACAAAAAATAGAAGAAAAAGTTTCCACTTTTTTTTTAAAAATTTTTATGAAAAAAGCGATAAAGCATTTTAATAAAAAAATTAGGATCAAACACGCTTCTATTAATTTTTTGGAAAAAAAACTTATTTTTTATGATGTAAAAATTATAGATCATCATCATTTTTCTTTTATTCGTTTGTCTAAATGTCAAATAGATATTGATAATTTGTTTTATTTTATTTTTATCAATTCAGAACATTTAAAAATAAAAAATATTTTTATTGAAAACTCTTCTTTATTAATTAAAGAATATTTTCGGGAAAAAGAAAACAATATGGTTCTTTTCATAAAAAATTTTTTGATTCATAAAAAATTAAATAATTTGAATATCAATAGGATTACATGTTCTAAATTAATCATCAATAAGTCTTATTTAGAATATAAAAATATAAATAACAATAAAAAATTTCAACATTTTTTTTCTAGTTCTATAAAAAATATTCGAATTAACAATAAAAAAATAAAAGCTTCTATTTTATCTTTTCAATCTCATCAATATCAAAAATTAATAAAAAAAAATAAATTTCCTATCATAGAAAATTTATTTTGTAATCTAACATATCATTATTTTTCAAAATTAAAAATTGATAATTTTGTTATAAAGACATCTAATAGTTATTTTAAAGGATATTTTACTTTATTTCAAGAAAATAAAAATTCATTTCCGAAAATACGATGCAAAATTTTGGATGGATCCAAATTAGGTTCAGATTTAGGAAGTTTTTTTTACAAAAAATGGAGTTTTTTATCAAAAGTATTTATTAAAGGATGCATTCATTGTGAATTGAACCATAAAGAAAAAATATTTTTCCTTCATCATGTTTATATAAAAAAAACACAAAAAAACAAATTTTTTGCAAATCAAATTTATATTATTTATGCAAAAAAAAAATGGAACAAAATCAAGTTTTTTAAAACTTTTATCCAATTTAATCTTTATGAGATAAGTAAAATCATTCCATATAATTTAAACTATAAATTGAAAAAATTTATTTTAAATCAACATGTAATCTATAAAGGAAATTTAACTTTTTCTTTCTTTGAAAATAAAAAAAATTTAGAAATTAAAGGAATTATTCAAAATCATTTTTTCGTAGCCAAAATATTTACTTATGTTCATTTTATAAATGAACAATATTCAGGTCAAATTTTCATAGAGAAAAAATATCTTATTATAAATGAAAATAATTTTTTTTATAAAAAAATACCGTTATTTAATAATATTTTATCATCCAATATCCCTGTTCTGAACATTACAGAAAATTTTTCTAAATTTTTTAGAACTATACTTTTTTATCATTCAGAATATCAAATCCATTTTACAGGAAATACATTTCCACATTTCAAAAAAATATATATCACAATACGTCAAAAACACAATTCAAATTCCAACAATAAAAATATAAAAATATTATTTATCAATCAAAAAATTAGGATTAACATATATGATATGATTATTGGTCATATTTATGGAAGTATAAAATGGAAAAATTTTTTCAAAACTTTTAATTTAAAAAACAGATATCAATTAAACATAAAATACGTGAATTTTTGTTTTTTGATAAAAAAATCTTTTTTTCATTTTATAAATCCAATCGAAAGCAAGAATACATTTTTTGACATTCAAATTTCAGGGGAAAAAAAACATAATGTATTTAAAATGATTTTCTATACAAAAGGAATGCAATTAAACAATATTTCTATTGAAAAATTATTTATAATTATTGATTCCTCTTTGAATAAAAAAATAAAGATTTATATAGGGAAAATGTTTTACAAAAATTTTTTTTCAAAAAAAATAAATATATCTGTTTTCCCAAATTTTGGTATAATAAATTTCAAGTTTTTTTTTAAGTTAAAAAAACAAGAATACCAAAAACAAATACTTAATTTTTTTTGCAAAAAAAAAGGAAGTATTTTAATGTGTTATCCTTTTCTTTCTAAATTAAATATAAATGGACATAACTGGTTCATTGATTATCATAGCTTTAGAATTCTGAAAATTGATTTTATCCATAAAAAATATATTATTGATCATCTCATTTTATCTTCAGAAAAACAAAAAATTATAATTCATGCAAATTATGATATGAAAAAAAAACAAAATATACTTCAATTTTATTTAAAAAATGTAGAATTGAAAAAAATCATATCATATAAAAATATAGACGGTTTAGCAAATGGTTTTTTTTTATATAAAAATATTCATAATCGAATTGAACCTAATATTAATATTACAATTCAAAATTTTTCAATAAAAAAAATTTTTTTAGGAAATTTTTATATTTTTTCTTTTCAAAAAAACAAAAATAATTATAAAATAATTGGATGTCTAAGACAAAATGATTATGATATATTGAAAATATTTGGAAATATTAAAAATCAACCTAAAAATAAATCCAAACTTAATTTAAATATAACAATTCAAAACTTTAGAATAGATAATTTTTCTTCTTTTTGGAAAAAAGTAAAAGCTGAGGTTCGGGGAAGTATCAAAGGAAAAATACAGGTTTTTGGTTCTTTATATAACCTTCATTATTTTGGAAAATTAAAAATTCAAAAATTTGGAATCAAAATTCATTCTACAAATACAAATTATAATATAAAAAGAGCAGCTTATATCACTATTTATTCTAAATATTGCATATTACATACTTTTGATTTAGTAGATACTAAATCTAATACAAAAGGATATATGAATGGTTTTATTTTACATAAAAATCTTATTCAATGGGATTTAATAAAACTATCTATTAATACAAAAAACTTGCTTATTTTAGACTCGGATGAAAATAAAAATAATTTTTTATGTGGAAAAATATTTTATAATGGAAAAATTCAAATCATAAAAAAAGAAAATAAGATTTGCATTTTTATGAAAAAAGGAAAAATTCTGAATTCTTCTCATTTATCCGTTAATCCTAAAATGATAGAATATCATAAAAACAGCATATATGAAAAAAAAGAAAACGATTCTAAAAAAAAAGAGGAATATAATGATTTATTAATTGATATAAATACAATAATCAATAAAAATACAAAAATATCAATATTTTTTGATAAAAATCATTTTGTTGAATTTAGAGGAGATGGTTTTCTTTTTGTACAAAAAAAACATAAAAAAAATCTACAAACTAGTGGGGTTTATTTTGTCAAAGATGGGTATTATTATTTTCATAAAAATCAAAAAATTCCAATAAAATTAGAAAAAAAATTTAAAATAAAACCCGGAGGATCTATCACTTGGAAACATAATTTTTATCAATCAAACATTAATTTGATAGCTTATGAGACAAAATATGTGTATAACGTTATTGAATATACAGATTTTATAAAAGAACCACATCATAAAAATATGATTTTTACAGAGTTAAGAATTAATATTTCTGGTGAAATACAAAAGCCTAATATTAACATGGAAATTTTATTTCCTGGAAGTCATGAATACATTCAAAAAAAATTATCAGAAAAATTAAATTCTTTTGATGAAAAAACAATGCAATTTATATCTGTTTTAATATTGGGAAAGTTTTTTATAAAAAATGATATGATAAAAAATGTTCTATATTTTTATATGTATGAAATTTTTTTAAAAAAACTAAAAAATATATTATCATATAATCATCAAAATTATCATTCTATTTTTTTGAATGATCAAAATCATTGTTGATATAAAAAATGATTTTATTAATCCAATATTCATATAAAAATCATTCATCATATTATAAATGAGTCAAAATAAATTATTCAATTTATATATCAAGTCATAAAATATATTGAAAAAACAATAATCTATTTCTTCAAAAGAAAGTTTTGTATCTTGGTATTTTATTCAAGAAAAATAAAAAAATATAAAACAATGATTCTAAGATATAATACAGATGAAATTGACAATACTATTGTCAAAAAACTAAACATAAATGCTAGAACTCCCTATACTGAAATTAGTAAACAAATTAGTCAAGAAATTAAACCGTTATCTGTTGGAACAGTTCATGTGAGAGTTAAAAAATTAGAAGATGCAGGAATTATTAAAGGAAGTACCCTAATTATAGGGTATGAATCATTAGGTTTTCATTTAATAGCTTTTGTAGGAATTTTATCAGATTCTCGTGAATCCAAATTAGTCAAAGAAGAATTAAAAAAAATTCCAAATATTGTACAATTATATATTACTTCAGGAAAATATAATTTATTTTGTAGAATTATTGCCAGAGATCCTTCAGATGCGAGAGATGTTATTTCTAAAATAGGAGAAATAAAAGGAGTACTTAGAACAGAATCTACTATTTGTTTAGAAGAAAGCATAAATGATGAAAACAGATTATTATCTAATATTTTACAAAAACATCAAACATCTTATAAAAAAAAAACATGATTATAATATAACCCATTGTTATTATCATAATTTTTTTTCATTTCAATATGAAACTTCTTCTTTAAAAAAAGAAAACAATTCATCCTTCCGAAAAAATTGTATAAGTTTCAATTTTTAGGTAATGGCTAACTTATTAAAATTTTATAAAAAAAATATTGCATATAGAATTTTCATTCTAATTATTGTAATCTTGCTATTGACATTTTTTTTCCCAAAAAAAGAGATTTTAAAATATGAATTTTTAGAAGGAAAAACTTGGTCTTATGGAGATTTATTTTCTCCATTTAATTTTTTAATTCCAAAAAATAGTCAAGATATTGATTTAGAAATCAAAGAATTAAAAAAGAACCAAGAAATATTTTGTATTAAAAATGAAAAAATAGTAAAAAACATAAAAAGAAAATTAAAAAAAATTACATTTTTTCGAAAAAACAAAAAACACTACAAAATTATTCATCATATCATCAATGCGATATACAAATATGGGTACATCAAAGATTATAATAATTGTATAAAACAAAACAAAACTCACATAATTTTTTTCAAAAAAAATAAAAAATGGATTCCAATTTTATACAAAAAAATTTTTACTTATAATAAAGTGAATAAGATGATTGATAATAATTTTAAGAAAAAAAGTAATCATGTAAGAACATTAAAAAAAATTCTAAAAAAAATTATTATTCCCAATTTATTTTATAGTCAATATTATACCGATTTTTTTTTTCAAAAAAAAATACAGTCCATCAAAAACATTAAATACTATTTTACAAAAGGAGATAATATTATTAGAAATAATGAGATGATAGATAAAAATAAATTTGAAATTTTATCTTTTTTTAAAAAAGAATATGAAAATAAAATATGGAATCAAAAAAAATATTATTGTCTTATTATAGGATATTTTTTAATAATAAGTATAATATTTACTTTATTTATGTTATATATTTTTTATTTTGAACATAAAGTATTCAAAAATGATAGAAAAGTAAATTTTTTAGTTATAAATATACTATTAATATCATTAATTACCATTACAATTTTAAAATATCATTCTAAAATATTATATATAATTCCTTTCTGTATACTTCCTATAAGTACACGTGCTTTTTTCAATTTTAATTTAAGTATTTTTATTCACTTAATCACCATTTTATTGTTATCCTTAATTACACCCAATAGTTTTGAATTCATTTTTATTCAAATCATTACAGGAGTTTTAGTTATGTTGACAAAAAAAAACATTTATAAAATGGAAAATCTTTTTATTGCTGCAGCAAAAATAACCATGACCTATATTATTACTTTTAGTTTGCTTACATTAATCCGTGAAGGATCTTTAGAAAAGATTTCTTTGTATACATTTTCTTTATTCTTTTTTAGTGGAGTCTTAACTTTATTTGTTCATCCATTAATTTTTCTTTTTGAAAAATTATTAAATTTAACCTCAGATATTTCATTATTAGAATTATCTGATAATAATACTCCTATATTAAGGTTATTATCTCAAAAAGCTCCAGGTACTTTACAACATGTTTTAACAGTTGCAAACATAGCAGAAGAAGCGGCTGTCGAAATTGGTGCTCATTCTCTATTAGTAAGAATAGGAGCAATTTATCATGATATAGGAAAAATTAAGAATTCTATATTTTTTACAGAAAATCAACATAATAAAATTAACCCTCATGAAAGATTAAGTCCAAAAGAAAGTGCTAAAATTATTTTAGAACATGTATCTATAGGAATAGAACTAGCAAAAAAATATCATTTACCTGATTCTATTACTGATTTTATACGTACTCATCATGGAAATAGTGTTGTTTATTATTTTTATGAAAAACAAAAAAAAATAAATCCAAATATAGAAGTAGATAAAAAACAATTTCAATATTCTGGTCCTAAACCATTTTCTAAAGAAACTGCTATTGTCATGATAGCAGATTCCGTAGAAGCAGCTTCAAAAAGTATCAAAAATCCATCTACTGAAGATTTAGAAAATTTAGTTGAAAATATAATTCAAAAACAAAAAATTGAAAATCAATTTTCCAATGCAGACATTACTTTGAAAGAAATAGAAAAAGTGAAACAAGTTTTAAAAAGGAAATTAATAAATATTTATCATACTAGAATCGAATATACTAATCCTTAATGATAAATTATTTGATTATTTAATAGATCTATTTTAGATTTGTATCTTATTTTTGGAGAGTTGCCGGAGTGGTTAACGGAACAGTTTGCTAAACTGTCGGTATGTAAATACCGCGTGGGTTCGAATCCCACATTCTCCGCAAAGAAACGGGGTATGGCGTAGTTTGGTTATCGCGCCTGGTTTGGGACCAGGAGATCGTAGGTTCAAATCCTGCTACCCCGATTATTTTTGAGATCACGTGGCTCAAATGGATAGAGCAACTGCCTTCTAAGCAGTAGGTTACAGGTTCGAGTCCTGTCGTGATCATTTTTTACCTTCTAATACTTCATCAATCATTCCATATTCTTTAGCTTCTATCGAAGTCATCCAGTAATCTCTATCGGAGTCTTTTTCTATTTTTTCAATAGGTAATCCTGAATGTTTTGATATAATTTCGTAAAGTTCTTTTTTTAATTTTAAAATTTCACGAACTGTTATTTCAATATCAGAAGCTTGTCCTTGTGTTCCTCCTATAGGTTGATGAATCATAATTCTAGAATGTTTTAATGCTGATCTTTTATTTTTTACTCCTGAACAAAGTAATACAGCAGCCATAGATGCCGCCATACCAGTACAAATAGTCGCAACATCCGGTTCTATAATTTGCATTGTATCATATATTCCTAACCCCGCATAAACATCTCCTCCTGGAGAATTAATATATATTTGAATATCCTTTATAGGATCTACAGATTGTAAAAATAATAACTGAGCTTGTACTATATTGGCTACTTGATCTTCTATTGTCGTTCCTAAGAAAATAACTCTATCCATCATTAAACGAGAAAAAACATCCATTTGAGCTACATTTAATTTTCTTTCTTCAACAATATAAGGTGTCATAAATTTAATATATTCATGAATTGTTAAACTACTAATTTTTTTATGTTTTGTAGCATACAGCATAAATTCTTCTGAGTTTTTATGATAATTCATTTTTATGTCTTTTTTATATATCAACTTCTATCAAAGTTACTTTCTTATATATAAAATTTTGCAATAAAGTTTATTCTATCCATAAAAAAAATACAGAAATTAGGAACTTTTAATTTAAAAGTATTGATTTTGTACAAAAAATTAGCAATACAAACAATTATATATTCTATAGGATTTATATTTCCCAGAATTGTTAATTATATTTTTTTAAAATTTTTCACTCTTTTTTTTAAAAGAGAAGAATTTTCTCTTTATACGGATATGTACGCTCTCTCTTTTATGGTTATAGGATTTCTTTCTTTTGGACTAGAAAATACCTATTTTAGATTTTTATATAAAAAAAATTATAAAAAAGAAATTGTTTTTTCAACGGTTGTTATAATACAATTATTCATAAGTTCTTTTTTTTTAATAATATCTATAAATTTAATAAAGTATTTATCTTATATAATTGGATATCAAAAACATACAGAATATTTATTCATGTTTTTTTTTATTATATTTTTTGATACAATTTGTATTCTTCCTATGGCTTGGCTTCGTGCAAATGATAAACCTTTACAATATTCTGCAATAAATATTGTCAATATATTAATACAATCTTTACTAATAATATATTTATTTTTTTGTTATACCTATGATAATGATAAAAAAACTGGCTTTTTTTTCATTTTTCAATGTATTAATTCTTTTACAGATAAAATAGGTTATATTTTTTTTGCAAATATGATTTCTTCTTTAGGTAATTTATTTTTAGTATTTCCAATTCTTTTAAAGGAAGTCACTATAAGTAAATTTAACAAAATTCTTGCTATAAACATGTTAAGTTATGGAGTCCCTATTATGTTAGGAACTATAGCGTTTTCCATTAATGAAAATTTGGATAAAATTTTGATAAAAAGATGTATTTCAGATGAAATTAATGGCTCTTATTCTGCTTGTTATAAAATAGCCTCATTTATAAGTTTATATATCAAAATATTCAAATTAGGAATTGAGCCTTTTTTTTTTAAAAAATCAAAGGATTCTGATGCAATACATTATTATGAAGAAATCACTTATATGTTTATTCTATTTGGATTAATTTTTTATGTTTTAATATGTGGAAATATTAATTTATTTATGAAATTTTTAATTGATAAAAAATATCATATCGCTATTTCCATAATACCCATAATAATGATGGGAAATCTATTTTTAGGAGTTTATACTAATTTATCCATTTTTTATAAAATTATAGATAAGCCTATAATCGGGACTTATATATCATTGGTTGGAGTATTCATCACTTTTTTATTTAATAGTATTTTTATTTATTACAATCATAGTTTTATGATTCCTGCTTGGGGCACTTTAATTTCTTATGGATCGATGTTAATAGTTTTATATCTTTGGGGTAAAAAAGAATTTTTTAAATTCTGTAATCAAAAAATAAAAAATATTATAATGCATTTTATATTTGCACTTTTTATCGTTTTTATAATAAAAAAAGAAATGGAATTTAGTTTATTTTTACAATTTTTATATTTAATAATTATTTTTTTTATAGAAAGAAAAAGATTCATTAATTTAATTCAATAAACTTTGTGTCATCAATACATTTTAATTGCTAACATAAAGAAATCTATTTCTATTAATTTTTTAGAAAGAAAATTAATTCCTACAGGTTTTTTTATTCAAGTAAAAAAAGATCCCCAATATTATTTTTTTTTGAAAAAAAAGTTTATAGAATCTATTTGTATAATTCATATCAAAAAAAATAAAAAACATAAATCATATAAAGAAATTCAAATCATTATATTTAATGTTTTTTTTAAAAATATAATGATTAAACCCTATGAAAAAATAGGGATATTAAATATCGTTAAAAATGTTAAAATAAAATGGAAAAAATGTTCTATTTTAAGTATCAGTATAAGAGGAAGTAATAGTTTTGGAAGTACTGGAATATAAAACGATATGAAAATTATAATACCTATGGCTGGAAAGGGATCACGTCTTCTTCCACATACTTTAAATACCCCTAAACCGATGATATCTATTGCCGGAAAAACAATTTTAAGAAGATTAGTAGAAAGTTTATATAAACTTATTCAAGTTTTTTCCATACAAGAAATTGTTTTTATTATAGGAAATTTTGGAAAACAAATAGAAAAACAATTAATAAAATTATCTCATGATATGAGTGTAAATCCTATTATATATTATCAAATTATTCCACTTGGAACTGCAGATGCATTGTTACAAGCTAAAAACTCTTTAACAGGAGAACCAATTATTGTAGCTTTTTCAGATTCTTTATTTTATCATAATTCTTTTGATAAAGAGATTACTCATAAAGAAGATAACATAATATGGACAAAAAAAGTTAAACATCCTCATTTATTCGGTATTGTAAAATGTAATTCATCAGGAATAATTACTCATTTTATAGAAAAACCTAATAATTATATATCAAATCTCGCTATTGTAGGTATTTATTATTTTAAAAATAGTTTACTTTTAAAAAAAGAATTACAATCTATATTCGATCACAATATTAAGAATGAACAAGAATATCAATTAACATCAGCTTTAGAAAGTATGAGAAGAAAAGGGGAAAGATTTACTAGCAAACAAGTTAAAGAGTGGATGGATTTTGGAAATCATAAAAGAACTATTTATTCCAATTCACGAATATTATCTATTGAATCTAAAAATTCAAAATTAATTCATAAAAAAGTCATTATAAAAAATAGTTTGATCATAAAACCTTGTTCTATAGAAAAAGATACAACTATTGAAAATAGTATTATAGGTCCTTATGTTTCAATAGGAAAACATACAACAGTGAAGAATAGTAATATCAAAAAATCTATAATTCAAAATTATACAAAAATTCAATACGCAAATTTAAATCGTTCAATAATAGGAAATCATTCTCTATATATCGGAGAAAAAGCAAAAGAAGTAAGTTTAAGTGATTATTCTGTTTCTAAATAAATCAAAAATTCATAATTTTTTTTATATTTGATAAAAAATTCCATGTACATGGATTTTATTTCTGTTTTTTTTATACTACTTGGAACATTTGGAACCACAGAAATCGTGGTCATTGTCATTCTTGCACTTTTATTATTTGGAGGTAAGAAAATTCCAGAATTAATGAAGGGATTAGGTACTGGATTAAAAGAATTCAAAAAAGCTTCTGAAACTGAAGAAAAAGATTCAGAATCTGAAAAAGAATAAAATTTTTCTTTATAAAATTTTTCTTTCATTTTTCGTTTGTTGATTAGTGCTTTTTTTTTTCTAAAATTTTAGAAACTAATTAAACTAATAAACAATGGGAACGACAACGATAAGAAATATTATGTTTTTTGTGTTCATATTAAAAAGCTTGGTAATTCAATCTGTATCAAAAACATTTTTAGAACAAAAAAATGTAATAAACTTTCATCAAAACTTTTCTAATCCAAAATTAGATTTACATGATATGTATGTAGAAAAATTATGGAATAAAATGTTATTAGTAAAGAAAAAATATTTATATGTCAAAAAAATATCTCATAATCACAAAAAAAACACTGTTATTATCAATATTAATGCAGAAGAATTAAAATTAAGACTATATTTTCTGAATCAAAAATCTCAAATTAAAATATTAAAATACAATAATATTGTACATGCCTCTGTTGAGAGTTATCTTCGTATGAATAAATATGTAGAAAAAATGATTTCATTATCATACTTTTATTTTCCTATATTTGAAGAAAAACTCGAAAAACATCGTCTTCCAAAAGAATTAAAATATTTAGCAATTGTTGAATCAAATTTAAACCCTTTTGTGACTTCTAAAGTAGGGGCGCAAGGTATTTGGCAATTCATGTATGAAACGGGAAAAATATATAATCTTCATGTTAATTCTATTTTGGATGAAAGAAATGATCCGATTCAATCTACAGAATCCGCTTGCAAATATTTAAAATTTTTATATAAAAAAATCGGGAATTGGGAATTAGTTTTAGCAGCTTACAATGCCGGTCCTGGAACTGTAAAAAAAATATTACAGCGTTCTAAAAATAAGAAAGATTTTTGGGAATTATGGGATTTGTTTCCGAAAGAAACCCAAAATTATGTCCCAAAATTTATTGCCATAAATTATATTATGAATTATTATAAAGAACATAATATTTATCCACACTATTCTTATCCTTACAAACACAAATTTAAAGAAACTATATTAATTCCTGTAAAAGAAAAAATTTCATTAAAATTATTGGCTTATAATTTAAACATTTCTTATCAAGATTTAATTATACTTAATCCCAAATATATTGTAGATATTATACCCCCCGGAAATAAATTAAGATTGCCAAGAAATAAGATTTTACTTTTTAAAAGTAAAGAGGAACTTTTTTTAAAAAAAAAACATAAATGAAGATTCATTTCTTGAATAAAAATTAATTTTCAAAATTATGAAGGAAAAAATTGAACAAAAAAGGAAATCCTTACAACTTATCTTGGAAAAGATGGATAAAATATATGGGAAAGGAACTGTCATGCAAATGGGAAATTCTCATATAGAAAATTTAGAAATTATTTCTTCTGGATCTTTAAGTTTAGATATGGCTTTAGGTATCAAAGGATTTCCAAAAGGTCGTATTATTGAAATATTCGGTCCGGAATCTTCCGGAAAAACGACTTTAGCTTTACATGCTATTTCTCAATCTCAACAATTAGGAGGTTTTGCTAGTTTTATCGATGCCGAACATGCTTTTGATCGTATTTATGCTCAAAAAATAGGAGTTAATATAAAGGAATTAATAATATCTCAACCAGATAATGGAGAACAAGCACTTGAAATTGTGGATAATTTAATTAGATCTGGAGTGATTGATATAGTGGTCGTTGATTCTGTAGCCGCTTTAACACCTAAAAGCGAAATAGAAGGAGAAATGGGAGATTCTAAAATCGGATTACAAGCAAGATTAATGTCTCAAGCTTTGAGGAAGCTAACTTCTAGTATAGGAAAATCTAAAAGTATATTGATATTTATCAATCAATTAAGAGAAAAAATAGGAATTTATGGGAATCCAGAAGTAACAACAGGAGGGAATGCTTTAAAATTTTATTCTTCAATACGATTAGATATACGAAAAGGAAATCAAATTAAAAACGGAGAAAAAATATTAGGAAATAGAACAAAAGTAAAAGTAGTTAAAAATAAATTATCTCCTCCTTTTAGAATTGCGGAATTTGATATTATATATGGAGAAGGAATTTCAAAAATTGGAGAAATTTTAGATATGGGAGTAGATTTAGGAATTCTTAAAAAAAATGGATCTTGGTTTAGTTATGGAGACCTTAAATTAGGTCAGGGAAGAGATTCCGTGAAAGAATTTTTAAAAAAAAAAGAAAATATTATGAATGAAATACAAAAAAATATATATAAAAATATATGAAAATTATTTTTTTGGGAACTGGAACTTCTCAAGGAAATCCTATCATTGGATCTAAACACCCAGTATGTTTATCAAAAAATTCGAAAGATAAAAGACTTAGAAGTTCTATTTTAATAGAAAAAGATAAAAAAATTTTTTTGATAGATTGTAGTCCAGATTTTCGTTATCAAATGCTCAGAAGTAATTATGATAAATTGAATGCCATTTTGATCACACATGAACATTATGATCATGTTGGTGGATTGGACGATATAAGATCTATTAATTTTCATATGAATAAACCTATCCCCATTTATGGATTACGTAGAGTAATAGAAAATTTAAAAAAAAGACTTTTTTATCTTTTTTCGGATAATAAAAAATCAAACATTTCAAAAATAGACGTCCATCAATTAGATGTTTATGATAACTTTTTTTTTATAGAAAACTATAAAATTTTTCCTTTATTGATATGGCATGGAAATCTTACTATTTTAGGATTTCGTATAGAAAATTTTGCGTATATAACAGATGCTAGTGAGATTCCTATTCAAACAATACAAAAATTAAAAGGAATAAATATTTTGGTCTTAAATGTACTAAGAAAAATCGAAAAAAATCCTTTTCCTGTTATGCTTTCTGAAACTTTGAATATCATTCAAAAAATTTGTCCTAAAAAAACTTATTTGACACATATTAGCCATACATTTGGATTTCACGAAAAAATTGAAACACAATTACCTAAAAATGTATATCTCGCTTATGATAAATTAATTATATATGAATAAAAATATTCAATATAATAGAATTGATAAATAAACATACGATCCAATGCAAAAAATATTCAAACTTAAAATACTTTTTTCTACAAAAATTACTGCTTCTTTATTCTTATTATTAGCTTTATCTATGTCTATAGCAACTTTTGTAGAAGAAAAATATTCTACAGATGTTGCCAAAATATTTATTTATGAATCTATTTGGTTTGAAGTAATTATGTTACTAACCATAATTAATCTAATAGGAAATATATGGAAATATAAATTATGGAATTATAAAAAATTTCCTTTGTTTATTTTTCATATATCATTTGTCTTAATTTTTATTGGGGGAATTTTTTCCAGATATTACAGTTTTGAAGGAACAATGTCTATAAGAGAAGGAGAAATAAGTGGAAAAATTCTTTCTAGAAAAAATTATATAAAATTAAAAATCAATAAAGGACATGATACTAGATATTATCATGATCCTTATATTTTATCATCTTTTCATAATGGATATAAAGGAAAATTTTTTTTTCAAAAAAATCTTTTACAAGTAAAAGTAATAGATTATATACCATGTGCAAAAGTTTTTTTATCTAAAAAAAAACCTGAAGAAAAAATTATAAGAATAGTTTCAACCAATCAAAAAGAAAGAACAGAACATTTTGTTAAAAATGGAAATATTACAAATGTAAATGGGGTTTTATTTTCTTTTAACAAAAAAATTCCTTTTGGAATTACAATTTTTGAAAAAAAAAATAAACTTTACATCAAATCATCTTTTTCAGGTAAAAGTATAAATATGATCAATAAAAAAAAACATTTTTTATTAAAAGATCATTATAGTTTATTGAAAATAAGAAATTTATATCAAATAAACATTGGGCACAATCGTGAAATTGTGCAATGGGTTATTCCTGAAGGAGTAGTCGAAGGACAATTAAAATATGTAAAATCATGTTATCATGAAGACGATAATAAATTAAGTGCTATTACGGCAAAAATATTTTTCAATAATCAATCCCAATCGGTTACATTTTTAGGAGGAAAAAATAGAACAACAATGAGCTCTCCTTTATTTTTTAATAATTATAAAATTCAGATTGGATATGGATCAATTTTTTTGAATCTTCCCTTTTTTTTAAAATTAAAAAAATTCAAAATTGAAAATTATCCAGGATCAAAATTTCCATCCTCTTTCATGAGTGATGTCACATTAATAGATAATAATAAAAGAAAAAATTATTTAATTTATATGAATAAAGTTTTGAATTATAAAGGTTTTAGATTTTTTCAATCCGGATATGATCCGGATGGAAAAGGAACTCATTTTTCTGTAAATAATGATTATTTAGGAACATATTTTTCTTATATAGGTTATATTTTTATGAGTATAGGAATGTTTCTTACTTTATTTTGGAAAGGATCAAGATTAAATTATCTTAAAAAAAAATTGACATATTTTTCTTATAAAAATTATTTAATATTATTTGTTTTTTTTTTATTGTCAAGTATACATAATACTGTATTTTCTCAAACACACGAATTCAAAAAAATTCCTTTAGAAAATATATTCGATGCTGTTCATATTCCTAAAAAACATAGTGAAAATTTTGGACGATTGTTAGTCCAAGATTATAAAGGTAGAATTAAACCGATTAACACAATAGCTATTGAATTGCTTAGAAAAATACACAAAAAAGACTCCGTAGGTAGATTAGACGCAAATCAGTGGTTTATATCTATCCATCAAGATAGTATTTTTTGGACCAAAATTCCTTTTATTAAAGTTGATAAAAAAGGAGGATACAAATTTTTAAAAAAAGTAAGAGCAAATTCACAATATTATGTTTCTCTTATGGATTTATATTTTATAGATTCAAAAACTTCTAAACTTAGATATCTTTTACAAGAAGATTATGAATCAGCTTTTTCTAAAAATCCTATTCAAAGAAATGAATATGATAAAGCTGTACTAAATCTCAGCGAACGTGTAGGAATAATGCATGAAATTTTTCAAGGAAGATATATACGTATTTTTCCTATTCCTCATGATAGGAATCATACTTGGTCTAGTTGGATTTCAGATTCAAATCAATTAAATCCTTCAGGTTTATCCATGTTTAATAACTATCTTAAATCTTTATTATTTTCTCAAAATGAAAAAAATTGGAGTATTTCGGATCATGAAATTCAAAAAATACGATTATATCAAATTAAATACGCAAAATCTATTTTACCTTCAGAAAATAAAATTTCGGCAGAAATTATTTATAATAAATTAAATATATTTTATATATTATCTTTTTTTTATGCCTCATTTGGAGTAATGATTATTATAAATTCTTTTCTTTTAATTTTTTTCGATAAAAAGTACATATTTTTTTTTCATAAAATATTTGTTTCCATTTTATTTTTTTTATTTGTTTTAAATTTTTTGGGTTTAATTTTTAGATGTTATGTTTCTGGACATGCTCCCTGGACTAACGGATATGAATCTGCAATTTTTATTAGTTGGTGTTTAATTGGAATAGGTTTTTTATTTTATAAAAATCAATTTGTATCAGGAATCACAGCTTTAATTTCATCTATTTTACTAATGATTGCACATGGAAATGCTATGGATCCAGAAATCACCAATTTAGTTCCTGTTTTAAAATCTCATTGGTTAATTATTCATGTTGCTACCATAACATCAAGTTATGGTTTCTTTTTAACAGGAGCATTTTTAGGAATTTTAGTATTACTTTTTTTTATATTAAAGGTATGTTTTCGTAAAAAAAGTGAAATAATTCATATTCATATCGAAAAATTAACTATTATTAATGAAATATGTTTAACCATAGGACTTTTTTTACTAACCATAGGTACTTTTTTAGGTTCCGTTTGGGCTAATAATAGTTGGGGACGTTATTGGAGTTGGGATCCTAAAGAAACTTGGGCTTTAATTAGTATAATGGTTTATGCTTTTGTATTACATATTCGGTTGATTCCATATTTAAAAAATATATTTATTTTTAATTTATCCAGTATATTATCAGTCAGTTCCATTTTAATGACTTATTTTGGAGTGAATTATTATTTATCTGGATTGCATTCTTATGCAAAAGGAGATCCGATCTCTATCCCTTATTGGATATATTATAGTTTGATAATTTTGTTAATTATCACTATTTTATCTTATTATTCATTCAAATTTCATAAAATAAAATATCAGTGAATTGTCATTTTTATTCTTTTAAAAAATTTTTAAGAAAAAAAGAAAGTACTTTATTTAGAGATGCATTTGGAAATTTTCATCTTATAAAACGTTTTTTAATTTTTACTTTTGGTTGTATTTCTTATAATCGTTATAATGGATTCAATCAATTACATTTGGAAGGAACTGAGTATATAAAAGATTTACCTGATAAAAAAGTTCTTTTTGTGTCTAATCATCAAACTTATTTTGCAGATGTTTTTGCTATGTTTCACGTATTTTGTAGTGTCAAAAATGGGTTTGTCAATAGTATTAGAAACCCTATTTATCTTTTAAATCCTAAAATTAATTTATATTATGTAGCCGCAAAAGAAACTATGAATCGAGGTTTTTTAACAAAATTATTTACATATTCAGGAGGGATTACAGTCAAAAGAATTTGGAAAGAAAAAGAAGAAAAAGAACAAGTTCATCGTTCTGTTAATATATTATCTGATATAACACGTATGGGGATCGCTCTTAATGATGGATGGTTAATTACATTTCCACAAGGGACAACTCAAGCTTATGCTCCTGGACGAAGAGGAGTTGTTCACGTAATCAGAAAATACAACCCTATTGTTGTTCCCATTGTAATAGATGGATTTCAAAAAGCTTATGACAAAAAAGGATTTCGTATCAAAAAAAAAGGAGTTTTACCCAAAATGAAATTTAAAGAGCCTATTCAATTGGATTTAAAAAAAGATACAACAGATTTTATTATGGAAAAAATTATGGATGCAATAGAACAATCCCCTAAATACAGGAATACAAAAAGGATAATTCATTCATAAATTATGAATAATGAAATATAAATTGATAAAAGATACTTTTCTTAGTTTTTTTCAAAAAAAAAAACATAAAATCATTCCTTCTTTTTCTATTTTTTCAAAAAATGATCCCTCTATTTTTTTTATTAATGCGGGAATGAATCCTTTTAAGGATTATTTTTTAGGACATATAAAACCTGAATATCCTAGAGTGGCAAATATTCAAAGATGTCTTAGAATAACGGGAAAACACAATGATTTAGAACATGTTGGATATGACAATTATCATCACACGATGTTCGAAATGTTAGGTAATTGGTCTTTTGGGGATTATTCCAGAAAAGAAACGATAGAATGGGCTTGGGAATTATTGATTAAAATATATAAAATTCCTCATCAAAATATTTATGTATCTATTTTTGTTGGAGATAAAAAAGATGGATTATCCATGGATAAAGAAACTTTTCAATGTTGGAAAACTTTAATTGACGAAAATAATATTCTTTTTTTTGGAAAAAAAGATAATTTTTGGGAAATGGGATTAACAGGACCTTGTGGTCCTTGTTCAGAAATTCATGTAGATCTACGAAATGATCAAGAAAAAAAAATATTACCTGGAAAATTTCTTATTAATAAAAAACATCCTGAAGTAATAGAAATTTGGAATCTTGTTTTTATGGAATTTTTACGTAAATCAGATGGAAAATTATATAATCTTTCGACGAAACATATAGATACAGGAATGGGATTGGAGAGATTATGTATGGTTTTACAAGGAAAAATTTCTAGTTATGAAACTGATATTTTTTATCCTATAATTCAAGATATCAAGAATGATTTAGGAGGTTTTTATAATCCAAATGATTTTCATCAAAAAGTTTCTATACAAATTATAGCAGATCATTTAAGAGCTATTGTTTTTTCTATTTCAGATGGACAATTACCATCCAATAATGGAGCGGGTTACGTGATAAGAAAAGTACTTAGAAGATCCGTTATTTTTTCTACTCGTTTTTTATATAAAAAAGAACCTTTTATTTATAAATTTGTAAATTCTTTAGTCAGAGAAATGAAAACTTCTTTTCCAGAATTGGAAAATAAAAAAGAATACATACAAGATATCATTAAAGAAGAAGAATCATCATTTTTCAATGTTATTGAAAAGGGAAATAAAAAAATGAAACATATAATTCACGAATATAAAGAAAAAAATAAAAAAATTATTGATGGAAAAAAAATTTTTCAATTATATGATACTTACGGTTTTCCCATAAAATTATCTAAAATATTAGTGGAAAAAAACAACTTATTCATTGATGAAGAATCATTTCAAAAAAAATTGTTAGAACAAAAAAAAAGATCCCAACTAAAAAACGACTTAATCATAAAAAAAGATTGGATCAAAGTCCATAATGATTTTCATAAAAATCAAAATTTTGTAGGATATGATTTTACAGAGTGTAATATTTTTATATTAAAATACAGAGAAGTAGAAAATAAATTAAAAAAAATCCATTATTATGAATTAATTTTTTCTAAAACTCCTTTTTATCCTGAAGGTGGAGGTCAGTTGGGAGATACAGGATTTATAATAAATCAATTTGAAAAAATTGATATTTTTAATACTAAAAAAGAAAATTCTATTATTATACATTATGTTAAAAAATTACCTGACAATATTTTTTCTTCTTTTAAAGCCATAGTAAATCAAAACAGAAGATCAAAAATAGAGAAAAATCATACTTCCACTCATTTATTATATTTTGCTTTGAAAAAAATTTTAGGACATCATATTCAACAAAAAGGTTCTTATGTGGGGGACGATTATTTAAGATTCGATTTTTCTCATTATAAGAAAATAAGCACTAAAGAATTAAATCAGATAGAAAATTTAGTTCAAGAATTAATTTTTTATGATCTTATTTTAAAAACAAAAATATTTAATTCTTTACAAGAAGCTAAAAAAAATGCTTTATGTAGTGAAATATTTGAAGATAAATATAATAAAGAAGTTAGAGTGGTTTCTTTTGGTGAATCTTCAGAATTATGTATTGGAACACATGTTAGACATACTGGATTGATTCAAGTTTTTGAAATATTATCAGAATCTTCCATATCGTATGGAATACGTAGAATTAAAGCTATTACTTCCGAACAAGCAATTCAACATCTAAAATCTATTCGAGATCAGTATCAATCTTTAAAGAAGATGATGAAATTTCCAGATTCTCCTATAAAAAGTTTTTCCATATTACAGGATGATAATGAAAAATTAAAACAAGAAATATCCAAAATTAATTTGGAAAAAATAAAAATATTAAAAAAAGAATATTCGCTGAAAGCGATAGAACTACCTTTCATAAAATATATATATGAAATTGATCCTAATCAAGAAAGAGAAATAAACATGATGAGAAAAATAGTTTTAGACTTAAGACATGAAATTCATAATTTATTTATGATTATAGGATTTATAAAAAATGAAAAAGCAATTATATTGATATCTATTTCTGATTCTATTATTAAAAAAAATAATATTAGTGCCCATCAAATCATATCTAAAATGGCGGATCATATACACGGAAAATATTGGGGCAACTCTTATTTTGCTACAGCTATGGGAACTAAAAAAAATGGGCTTAATTTTGTTTTAAAAGATGCAATAGAGTTCCAAAGTTGGTTACAAACCAAGTAACTGATTTTGATAGATATTTAAAATGTTTAAATTTGAAGTAAAAAGTAATATATGTGTATATGAATGATAGATATTCTTTTCTAAATACCATTCATTTGAATGATATAGAATTTCTATATAATAAATATCAAGATAATCCTAATTCAATAGAATCGAGTTGGAGAGCTTTTTTTCATGGATTTGATTTCGGAAATAATAAATCCAAAAACATTTTAAAATCAGTAAATTATGATACTATAAAAAAAGAATTTTTAGTATATAATTTAATTCATGATTATAGAAAAAGAGGTCATTTTTTTACGAATACAAATCCTATACGAAAAAGAAGAAAGCATTTTCCTTCTTTAGATTTAAAAAATTTTGGATTATCTGAAAAAGAATTGGATACACATTTTGAAGTAGGAAAGTTAATAGGAATAGGAAAAACTTCATTAAGAAATATAATTCATCATTTAAAAAAAATTTATTGCGGTTCGATAGGTATCGAATACATGTATATTTCAAGTCCTGAAAAAGTACAGTGGATTGAAAAATGGTTTGAAAAAGAAAAATTGAAATTTTATCCAGAGGATAAAAAATTTTTTTTGAAAAAATTAAATGAAGCAGTTACATTTGAAAATTTTATTCATACTAAATTTGTAGGACAAAAAAGATTTTCTATAGAAGGAAATGAATCCACATTACCTGCATTAGAAGAAATGATAGAGTATGCTTCTGACAGATATTTCACTAAGGATTTTATGATTGGAATGTCACATAGAGGTCGTTTAAATATTCTTTCTAATTTTTTTAAAAAAAATTATTCTCAAATATTTAGCGAATTTCAAGGGAAAGAATATAAAGAAAAAGAATTTTCTGGTGATGTTAAATATCATTTAGGTTTTTCCAACAAAAGAAAAACTCGTAAAAATCGATATATAAAAATGAACTTAGTTCCTAATCCTTCTCATTTAGAATCTGTAGATGCAATTGTGGAAGGAATTACACGTGCTAAAATAGATATGATTTATAATCAGAATAGTAATTCTGAAAATATAATACCTATTTTGATTCATGGAGATGCCGCTTTATCTGCTCAAGGTATTGTATATGAAGTACTTCAATTATCTCAATTAAAAGGATACAGAACTGGAGGAACAATCCATATCGTAATTAATAATCAAATAGGATTTACTACAAATTATATTGAAGGTCGTTCAAGTATATATTGTACTGATATAGCTAAAACCTTGATGTGTCCAGTATTACATGTTAATGCTGATGATGTTGAGGCTGTTATTCGTTCTATGTATTTTGCTGTCGACTTTCGAATGCGTTATCATGAAGATATTTTTATAGATTTATTGGGATATAGAAAATATGGACATAATGAAGGTGACGAACCAAGATTTACTCAACCTTCTTTATATAAAGCTATATCTAAACATCCTAATTCTTACGAATTATACAAAAAAAAATTGGAAAAAGAAAAAATTATTGATAATAATGATGTAAAAGATATGGAAAAAGAATATGAAAACATTCTTAATACAAAATATAATGAAGCTAGTAATATTAAATGGAACGTATTAAATTCTTTTTTAGAAGAAGAATGGAAAGATTTTCCTATTATATATAATAATGAAGAAATTTTTAAACAAGTAGATACACAATTTCCTATTGAAAAGATTCTCAAAATATCTGATCAAATTTTTTCTCTTCCTAAGAAGAAAAAATTTTTTAAAAAAACGGAATTTATCTTTCAACAAAGATTAAAAATGATAAAAAAAGAATTAGTGGATTGGAGTATGGCCGAACTACTTGCTTATGGTACACTTTTATATGAAGGATTTCATATTCGTTTATCAGGAGAAGATGTAGCAAGAGGGACATTTTCTCAACGTCATGCCGTTGTAAAAACAGAAGAAGAAGAAGACATTATTCTTCTTAATCATATCTGTGAAAGGCAAGGAAAAATACAAATTTTCAATTCTCCTTTGTCAGAATATGGAGTTTTAGGTTTTGATTATGGATATGCAATGTATTCTCCTCATGTTTTAACTTTATGGGAGGCTCAATTTGGAGATTTTGTCAATGGAGGACAAATCATAATAGATCAATATATTTCTTCTGGAGAAAACAAATGGAAAATTAGAAATGGAATTGTTTTATTATTACCCCATGGATATGAAGGACAAGGTCCAGAGCATTCTTCTGCACGTATTGAACGTTATTTACAACTTTGTGCTAACAATAATTTGTTTGTCGTGAATTGTACGACTCCAGCTAATTTTTATCATCTTCTGAGAAGACAAATGAAATTAAAATATAGAAAACCTCTTATTGTTTTTACTCCTAAAAGTTTGTTAAGAAATACAAAATGTTTATCATCAATAAAAGATCTTTCTGAAGGAATGTTTCAGGATATATTGGATGATCCTTCTACAAAGGATAGAAACAAAATCACGAAATTAATTTTTTGTTCAGGTAAAATGTATTATGAATTACTCAATCAAAAAGAATCCATTAAAGATGATAAAACTGCATTAATTCGTGTAGAACAGATCTATCCATTAAATATAGAAAAAATTAAAGTCCTTATAAATAAATATAAAAATCAAAAAAAAATTTTTTGGGTACAAGAAGAACCAGAAAACATGGGATTATGGAGTTTTATTTTAAGAAAAATAGGAGATATTATTTCATTTAATTTAATAGCTCCATCTGAAAATTCTAGTCCGTCTACAGGATCTTATCCTGGTTTTTTAAAAACTCAAAATAAAATATTAAAAAAAGCTTTTCTTTGAAATTTAAATTATAATAATTAAAATTTAAATTATGATAATACAGGTAAAAGTACCTTCACCAGGAGAATCAATTACAGAAGTAGAAGTTTCCACATGGCTCGTTAAAAATGGAGATTATGTTCATAAAGGTCAAACAATAGCAGAAATAGATTCCGATAAAGCCACTTTAGAAATTTCTGCAGAAGATGATGGTATAATAACTTTAATGGTGGAAAAAGGAGAAAGAGTCCGAGTAGGAAATGTTTTATGTATTATCGATTCTTCCAAAAAAGAAAAATTTACAAAAAAATATCAAGATAATATCGTTCATGATCATAAAAAAAAAGATAATCTTGAAAAAAAATATTCTCTTAAAATACCTTCACCTGCTTCAAAAAAAATTTTGAAGGAAAAACATATTCCTATAGAATCTATTCAAGGAACAGGAAAACATGGTAGAATTACAAAAAAAGATTGCATCTTTCATTTAGAAAAAATAGAAAAAAATGAAATTCCATTTTTTCCTAATGAACCTGTTACAATGTATAGATCACAAACAAAAACCACACTTTCTTCTCTCAGAAGAAAACTTTCTAAGAGGTTAGTTGATGCCAAGAATCAAACTGCATCTCTTACCACATTTAATGAAGTCGATATGCAGGAAATTTTTTTAATTAGAAAAAAATATAAAGATATTTTTAAAAAAAAACATGGAGTTAATTTAGGTTTTATGTCTTTTTTCACTATGTCTTGTGTAAGAGCTCTGAAACTTTATCCAGATATCAATGCTATGATTAGTGGAGAAGAAAAAATTAATTTTGAATATTATGACATTAGTATTGCGATATCTGGTCCCAAAGGATTAATAGTTCCCGTAATTAGAAATACCGAACATTTATCATTTCGAGGAATAGAACAAGAAATATACAAATTATCAACACGGGTTCATAATGGGACAATTTCTATAGATGAAATGACAGGAGGAACTTTTACCATTACTAATGGAGGAGTTTTTGGATCTATGTTATCGACTCCTATTATCAATCCACCACAAAGTGCCATATTAGGAATGCATAAAATTATGGAAAGACCTGTTGTCATTAATGAATCCATTGAAATACGTCCTATGATGTATTTGGCATTATCTTATGATCATAGAATAATTGACGGAAGAGAATCTGTAGGATTTTTAGTATCTGTCAAAGAATCTATAGAAAACCCCATAAAATTTTTGATGGGAGGAAGTGAAAAAAATATTTATAAAAAATTAGAATTATAAAAATCAAGATTTATAAAGATTAAAAAAATAGAACATTAAATTTTTTTATGAAAAAAATTTTTATCATTTTTTTTTCTTTGGTTATTTTATTAGGAGGAGTAAAAAAACAACCTCATAAAGAAAAAATAATAATAAAAGAAGATAAATTACATTTCAAAAAACCTATTAACATTATTTTTATGTTACCTTTATTTTTGAGTTCTACAGAAATAAGTCAGGAAAATAAAAAATTAAGTGATAATGCTTTATCTTTTTATCTTGGATCTAAAACAGCTATTGATTTTATTCTTTTCTTTCAAAAGAAAGAAAAAATAAATATTAAAATATTTGACACTAAAAATGAAAAAAAAAGGATTACAAACTTTATTAGTTCATATGATTTATCTAAAATTCATGCTATTATAGGTCCTTTTTTTCGTTCTTCTTTAGAAGAAGTTGCCAAAAAAAACAATAAAATCCCTATTATTTCTCCTTTTATATCTTCTGATTATTTAAATTTTTATCCTAATATTATTCAAGCTGAAACACAAGATATTTATCTAATAGAACCTATTTTGGATGAAATTAAAATTCATCATAAAAAAAACAAAATAAAAATTTTGTATCTATTAGGAGAAGAACCATCCCAAAAAATAAAAAATTTTATAAAAAAACAATTATTACAATGTAATCATCATTTTAAAATTTTTTATTTGAAAAATAATTTCTATAATATTAAAAAAAATATACCTTTTTTTGCAATTTTTTTAGGAGGAGATCCTATTTTAGGAAAAGAATTTATTGAATTAATTAAAGGGGTTCCTGTCAAAAAAATTATTCCTTTTGGAATAGGTTATAATCATGTTTACTATCAGAATTTATCCTTATTAAAAGAACATAAATTTTTATTTACAACTAAATATCATTTTAGTCAAAATGACCAAAATAAAAGAAAAATGTTTTTTTTTATTAGGAAAAAACTGGGAAATCATTTAAACAAATACCAATTATTAGGATTTGATTTATCTTGTGATATATTATATAGACTTATTGAAAATCATAATTTATTTGAAATCATAGATAAAAGACCTTTTTCAGGATTGGTAAGCAAATATAAATATGAAAAAATTTCTGATACAGAAGGATATATAAATAGAGGATTATGGGTTATTCGTTTATATTAGAATTTTTTTCTAATATAAGGATTCGGTTTGTTGATATTTCCTATGTTTATTTTTTTCATTTGTATTTTTATGATTTGAATTTGTTCATGTAATAAACCAGAAATATCCATTTTTTTTGCTTCTAACAATAAATTTTCAGCTCTTTTTTTATTTCCTTTTGATAACGATACTATCGCTAAATTTAGTTTAGCAATAGCTATATTTTGTTTAAATTTTAATCCCGAATCTAAAGCTTTCTGCATATAATTTTCTGATTTAAAAATATTATTTTCTGAATACAAAATTCCATTCAAAAAATAATAATAAGCCATTTGATTTTTAGTTAATTGTAATTTAGGATATTTAATGTATCCTAAATATTTTTTGAATCCTTTCATATCCTTTTTTTGTATTTTAAAAAAAGCTAATAATAAAAATTCATTTCTAAAAATAAAAAAAATAGGAATTAAACTCAATAGAAGAAAGATATATCCATATAAATAATTTTTGTTTAAAAATGATAAAACAGATCCTAAAAAGATGAACATGGATAATCCCATTTTTGAATATTTACTCATAATTTACGGAATCAATATGTTTTTCTCTAATCCAATTCATAAGATCTTGATAATTTTTATAACATAAAGTATGTCCAGATTCATATTCTTTGTAAAATAAAGAAAATATTTTCTTTTTTTTTATAAATTTCAATCCTTCTTTTGCCCAATTTATAGGAATTATGGGATCATATTTTCCATGAGATATAAAAAATTCTAAATCGTATAAATGATTAATTTTTTGGGGTAATATGCGATGTTCTAAATATCCACTTAAAGCGATTACTTTTTTTATTTTATCATGATTTTTTAATGCTATCGCATAACTTAAAATTGCTCCTTGACTAAATCCACATATCCATATTGGATTTTTTTTTAATTGATACTCTTTTATGGCTTCATGTATAAAAAACGATATTTTTTCAATAGTATTTTTGGCTTGCATGATATTAATAAAATTTTTTTTATTATCAAAATCTATATCATACCAAGAATATTTATTGACCCCAATAGAATATATACCTTGTATCCCAATTAGAAAAAAATCTTTAGGTATCTCTTCTTGAAGAGAAAAAAGATCTTTTTCATTACTACCATATCCGTGAATCATTAAAAATAAAGTATTTCCATTTACAGATTTCTTTATAATATGTTTAATAGAAAGTTGATTTTTTAAAATCATAGAATATTTTTATTTATGAATTTTGTGTATTCTTCCATTTTCTATTTTCAGTTTTTCATCCGCCATATTGGCTAATTGAAGATTATGAGTGACGATTAAAAAAGTTTGTTTTAATTGATAATTAAGTAAAGAAAAAAAATTATGTAATTTTTCCGCATTTTTTACATCTAAATTACCAGAAGGTTCATCCGCAAAAATAATTTTGGGATCATTGATCAATGCTCTAGCTACGGATAATCTTTGTTTTTGACCCCCAGATAATTCTTCTATTTTATAATTTTCATATTTAGATAAATCTAAGTTTTTTAATAAATCTTTAGCTTTTTTTTTCACATATTTTTTATTTTTTTTGATAAACCCTGGTAAACAAATGTTTTCTAATACAGTAAATTCAGGAAAAAGTTGAGGTGTTTGAAAAATAAAACCTATTTCTTGATTTCTCAAAATAGAAAGCTCTTTATCTTTCATAGATAATATATCTTTTTTGTTAATTTTTATAACCGTTTTTTTTTTATTTATAGTCGGTTTTTCTAAAGTACCTAAAATATGTAATAAAGTACTTTTACCAGCTCCTGATTCTCCTAAAATACACACAATATTTCCTTCTTTTACCGTTATGTTTATTCCTCTCAAAACTTCATCTTTTCCAAAAGATTTATAAATATTTTTTGCCTGGATCATTTTATTGTAAATTTAAAATTCTTCTTTCTAAGAAACTAAATTAGAAAGATAAAAAAATGTTTAAATAATTTTAGTTTAAATTTACTTTAAAAATTATTTTCAATGAATTTACATGAATACCAAGGTCGAGAAATATTGAATTCATTTTCAATTCAGGTTCCTGATGGAATGATTGCCTCTTCTCCTGAAGAAGCTGTAGAAATAGCTAAAATTCTTTTTAAAAAAATTAAAAAAAATTCTTTAGTTATTAAAGCTCAAATTCATGCTGGAGGACGAGGAAAAGCTGGAGGTATTCAAATAGCAAAAAATTTGGATGAGGTTTATGAAAAGTCAAAAAATATTTTAGGAAAATATCTCATAACCCCCCAAACTTCTAGAAAAGGAAAATTGGTTCGTAAAATTTTGTTATCTGAAGATGTTTATTTTTATGAACCAAGTCCTCCCATTGAGTATTATTTATCCATATTATTAAATCGAGATATAGAAAAAAATATGATTCTTTATTCAAAAGAAGGAGGAGTTAACATAGAAGATCTTTCAAATAAAATATACAGAGAAGTCATAGATCCGATATTAGGGATTCAATTATTTCAAACAAAAAAAATTGGTTTCAATTTAGGTTTAGAAATAACCGAAAATGATAAATCTTTAAAAAATTTTAGTCTTTTTTTATTTTCACTTTATAAAGCTTACATTAATTGCGATGCTTTATTATTAGAAATTAATCCTTTGATTAAAACATTTAATCAACAATTTATTCCAGTTGATATAAAAATTGTTTTGGATGATAACGCTTTATTTCGTCATAAAAAATACGATTTGATACATGATCAAGATGATGTTAATATAATTGAACAAAAAGCAGCTAATGTCAAATTAAATTTTTTAAAATTAGAAGGAAATGTGGGATGTATGGTAAATGGAGCTGGATTAGCAATGGCGACTATGGATATGATTAAATCTTGTGGAGGAGTTCCGGCTAATTTTTTAGATATAGGAGGATCAGCAGATCAAAAACGTGTAGAAAAAGCTTTTGATTTAATATTAAAGGATAAATCTGTTAAAACAATATTAATCAATATATTTGGAGGAATTGTACGTTGTGATACCGTTGCAGAAGGTATTATTAATTATTTTTCTAAAATTGATCAAAATATTGAAATTCCCATTGTTGTTCGTTTACAAGGGACAAATGAAAAAGTAGCAAAAAAACTAATTCAAAAAAGTTTATTACCTATTTATTTTACTGATTCTTTGAAAGAAGCAGCAGATAAAATACAAGAAATTTTGCATCTAAAATAAGATTTATTGATTTTATGAATAAAATTTTTTCTGTATTATCTGAAAAATATCAACCTTTAAAATGGCATGAAGTAATAGGACAAAATGATATAATTTTTATTATAAAAAAAGCAATACAAGAAAATCGTTTATCCAAAATTTTATTTTTTTATGGTCCTGAAGGAGTAGGAAAAAATACATGTGCACGAATTTTATCAAATGAATTAAATTCTTTTTCAAAATTCGAAAATTATTATTCGAACAGATTTGAATTCAATGGAGTTTTAAATGATTCATTAAAAAATCTTGATAAGATTATCAATAAATCTCGTGTTGTTCCTAAAATAGGAAAATATTATGTATTTATTATTAATGATATACATATGTTTTCTCAATACTTTTTCAATTTTTTTATAAGATTCATAGAAGAAAAACATCCGCATATATTATTTATTTTTTGTGGAACAGAAGAAAGAAAAATTCCAAAATTAATTTTATCACGTTGTCAAGTTTATGATTTTAAAAGCATTTCTGCAAAAGAAATTTTTTTCTATTTGAAAATGATTGCGGAAAAAGAAAATATAAAAATAGAAAATGAAGCGTTATTGATTTTATCAAAATATGTCAAAGGTTCTATTGGAAAAGCTATTTATTTATTTGATAAATTAATTTTATGTAATAATTATAAAATATCAAAAGAATTTATAATTCAAAAATTAGGAATTATTGATATAAAATACTATTTTGAAATAGTAGATTATCTTTTAGATCAAAAAATTCATAAAATATTTATTTTATTAGATAAAATTTTACAAGAAAAAATTGATTTTTATGATTTAATTATAGGTTTAACCAAACATTTTAGAAATTTATTTTTATCTAAAAATCATGAAACAATTTCTATTCTAAAATTTAGAAAAGAGGTAATGTTTTCTTATATATCACAATCAAAAAAAATATCCTATTTTTTTTTAACAAATGCTTTGAATATTTGTCTTAAATTGAAAAAAGAATATGAAAAATTTAATCGAAATTGTAGATTAACAATTGAAATTTGTTTCATACAGTTGGCGTATTTATTTGATCATTATAAAAATAAAAATTCTTCTTTTATGGAAGAGAAAAAAAAAAATGAAAAAATTCAATTTTTAAAAAAAACTTGGATCAAGTTTGTACAGAAATTTTCTGTAAAAAAAAGCACTATTTATTTATATTTTTTGAAAAATGAAATACAGTTTCAAATAAAAAAAAATAAAATATTTTTTTTTGTTCCATCTAAATTAGTGGATCATAATTTTTTATTAATTCAAACACATTTTTTTAAATATTTTAAAGAAAAATTTAATAATCCACATTTAGAATTTGAAATTGTGAATAAGAATTCAAGTATAATAGAGCAATATTATCTTTTATATCATAAAAATAAATTAGTAGAAACATTAATAGAACGATTGAATTTAAAAATTTCTTCTTCTTAGATAAGACAAAAAAAAGAAAAAATTTTTATAAACGATTTTTTTTGCATAATATTTCTATTCAAACTACTACTAGTTTGTAGAAATAAAAGAAATATTTTATCTTTTTTTTATTTATAAAATATTTTTAATGATTTTAATTTATGATTCATCATTATTCGTCAAACAGTATAAAAAAAATTTATTTTTCTTCTACTTATTCCGATGAAGATATTGAAAATGATAGCTCTACTTCTTCTTATGGATCTGGAGGAAGTGGAACTGGTTCTGGTTATTATGGAGGATCTTCAATCAGAAGTAAAACTCCTGTTTTAGATAATTTTGGAAGAGATTTGAATTCTATAGCTATGGAAGGAAAATTAGATCCAGTAGTTGGTAGAGATAAGGAAGTTGAACGTGTCTCTCAAATCTTGAGTAGAAGAAAAAAAAATAATCCTCTTCTTATAGGGGAGCCTGGAGTCGGAAAATCTGCTATTGCTGAAGGATTGGCTTTACGTATTGTACAAAAAAAAGTTTCTAGAGTTTTATATAATAAAAGAGTCGTTGTATTAGATTTAGCTAGTCTAGTTGCTGGAACTAAATATAGAGGTCAATTTGAAGAAAGGATAAAGTCTATTATTAATGAATCAGAAAAAAATGCAGGTCTCATTCTTTTTATAGATGAAATTCATACTATGATTGGAGCAGGAGGAACTACAGGTTCATTAGATGCTTCTAATATATTTAAACCCGCTTTAGCAAGAGGATATATTCAATGTATTGGAGCGACTACACTAAATGAATATAGGCAGTATATCGAAAAAGATGGAGCTTTAGAAAGAAGATTTCAAAAAATTATAGTGCAACCTTCTTCTGAGAAAGAAACTATAGAAATTTTAAAAAATATAAAAGGAAAATACGAAAGTCATCATAACGTTATTTATACAGAAAAAGCGATAAAAGCTTGTGTAAATCTTACTGTACGATATATTTCCGATCGTTTTTTACCAGATAAAGCGATTGACGCTTTAGATGAAGCTGGATCCCGTGTTCATATTAAAAATATAAAAGTTCCACAGGAAATAGTTTTTTTAGAAAAAGAATTAGAAAGCATTCGTAAAGAAAAATCTAAAGTTGTTAAAAGTCAAAAATATGAAGAAGCAGCGCGTTTACGTGATACAGAGAAACGTATTGAAAAAAAATTAATAAAAGCCCAAAAAGAATGGGAAGAATCGTCTAAAAAAAATAAAGAAATAGTATGCGAAGAAAATGTTGAAGAAGTGGTCTCAATGATGAGTGGAGTTCCTGTAAATAAAATAGCTCAAGCTGAAATGAAAAAATTGAGTAAAATGATAAATATATTAAAAGAAAAAGTAGTAGGTCAAAATGAAGCCGTAGAAAAGATAGTTAGAGCAATTCAAAGAAATAGAACTGGATTGAAAGACCCTAATTCACCTATCGGTTCTTTTATTTTTTTAGGACAAACAGGAGTAGGAAAAACTTATTTAGCAAAAATTTTTGCCAAAGAATTATTTGATTCAGAAGAATCATTAATTCGTATAGATATGAGTGAATATATGGAAAAGTTTTCTGTTTCTAGATTGATAGGGGCTCCTCCAGGTTATGTCGGTTATGAAGAAGGAGGGCAATTAACAGAGATTATACGTCGTAAACCTTATTCTGTAATATTATTGGATGAGATCGAAAAAGCACATTATGAAGTATTTAATATTTTGTTACAAATATTAGATTATGGATGTGTAACAGATAGTATTGGAAGAAAAATAAATTTTAAAAATACCGTAATTATTTTTACTTCCAATACGGGGACTCAACAATTAAAAGAATTTGGTCAAGGAATAGGTTTTCACACTCAAGCAAGAAAATTAAATAATTACGTTAAAAATGTATTCGAACAAGCTTTAAAACGAACTTTTTCTCCTGAATTTTTAAATAGAATAGATGATATTATTATTTTTAATTCGTTAACGAAAGAAAATATATCCAAAATAACTTGTATTGAATTGAAAAAAATAATTTTTCATGTATATCATTTAGGTTATGAATTGGTATTATTCCCTGAAGTCATAGATTTTATTAAAAAAATAGGATTTGATCAAAAATATGGAGCACGTCCTTTAAAAAGAGTGATAGAAAAATTTATCAAAAATCCTATATCAGAATATATAATTAGTGAAAAGTTAAAAAAAGGAGACAAAATTTCGCTAAAAATGAATAAAAATAATGACAATGTAGAAGTATTGATTCATCAAAAAAAATGAATTTCATTTCAAAAAAAATAAGAATTATTGAAAAAATATTGGATGATTTATTTCCAAATCCCACTAGTACTCTACATTATGTTAATGAATATACTTTATTGATATCCATTTTATTAACTGCTAGAAGTCAAGATAAAAAAGTTAATGAAATTACAAAAATTCTATTTAGAAAAATAAAGAACCCTATGGACGTAATTTATTTTTCTATTGAAAACATAAAAAACATTATAAAAAGTATAGGACTTTACAATAGAAAATCTAAAAATATTTATGATTTATCCATTATACTCATAAATAAATATAATGGGATTATTCCTAAGAATATTTCAAAATTAAAATCTTTACCTGGAGTAGGACATAAAACAGCTTCTGTTTTTCTATCGCATGTATGCGATGAATTTGTATTTCCTGTAGACACTCATATTCATAGAATGATGTTTCGTTGGAAACTAAGTAATGGAAAAAATGTACAACAAACAGAACAAGATGCAAAACATGTTTTTAAAAAAAAAAACTGGAAAAAGTTACATTTTCAAATTATTTCTTATGCTAAAAAATACTCCCCATCTCGAAAATGGAATTCAAAAAAAGATATTATATATCAAGAATTAATAAATCATAATTTATTGTGATATAATTAAAAAAGGAATTAAAAAGGTAAATCATCAAAATCATCAGAAGATAAAGAAGGAGTAGTGGAAGAAGCTTTGTTTAAAGTTCCTGTATAATTAGATTCTATTTTCCATCCTTGAATAGAATTAAAATATCTAATAATTCCTTCAGGATTTGTCCATTCTCTTCCCCGAAGATTAATAAAAACTTTTATTTTATCTTTTGGTTTTATATTTTCTAATAAATCGACTTTATCTTGAATAAATTCAATTAATATATTTTGAGGATATGGTTCTTCAGTGGTAATAACTATTTCCCTTTTTCGAAATCCGCTATCAAATTTTTGAATATCAAATAATTTTTTGACTATTCCTGTAATTTCCATGAAACTTAAATTTTATTTTTTTTATTATTATTCTTTTTTTTAAGAGTTTCTCCAATTTGGTTCGAAATATTAAATGAAGTAATCATGTTATTTAACATTTCACTAGCTGATCCCGGTGAGTTGGGTAATAAAATTAAATTAGTTTTTCCATTTTCTCCCATAGATTGAAGAGTATCATAATGTTGAGTGACAACTATCAAAGCAGAAGCTTCTTGTGAATTAATTCCTGCATTATTTAATACTTCTACTGATTCTAAAATTCCTCTAGCTATTTCTCTACGTTGATCTGCTGTTCCTTTTCCTTGTAATTTTTTACTTTCAGCTTCTGCCTTTGCTTTGGCCACAATTTTAATTCTATCAGCTTCTGCTTTATATTCAGCAGCTACTTTTTCTCTTTCCGCCGTATTAATACGATTCATAGCCTGTTTGACTTGTATATCTGGATCAAGATCTGTAACTAATGCTTTAATTATAGAATATCCATAATCTAACATAGATCCTTCTAATTCACCTTTGACGGCAAGAGCTATATGATCTTTTCGTTCAAAAACATCATCTAAACGCATTTTTGGAACTTCTGCTCTAACAACATCAAATATATAAGAAGTAATTTGAGTGTGAGAATTATCCAGTTTATAAAAAGCTTCATATACTTTGTTTTTGATAACTTGGAACTGAACCGATACTTTTACTTTAACAAAAACATTATCTTTTGTTTTGGTATCGACTAAAACATCCAATTGTTGAATTTTTAATGTAAGTTTTCCTACGATATTATCTACGATAGGAACCTTAAAATTTAATCCAGCATGACGAATACTATGAAATTTACCCATTCTTTCAAGAATCGCAGCTGTTTCCTGATTCACTATAAAGATAAAACTAGAAAAAATAGATAATATCAAAAGAATCAATATTATATAAAATAATAAACTGAAAATACTCATATTTAAAAATTTATAACAAACCTAATTCTAAACGAGCTTCTTCACTCATAAACTCCTTACTCCAAGGAGGATCAAATGTTAAAATTACATCCACTTCTTTTATTTCCTTTATAGATTTAACTTTTTCTTTAACTTCCAAAGGTAAACTTTCTGCTACTGGACAATTAGGTGTAGTTAGAGTCATTACTATTTTTACTTTATTTTTTTTTGAAACTTGAACATCGTAAATTAAACCTAATTCATAAATATCTACTGAAATTTCCGGATCATATATATTTTTTAATATAGAAACAATACGTTCTTCTAAAGAATAATCTTGATTCATTTTTTTTCTTTTAAAGATCCAAATTGATCAAAATAACGAATAGGATAACCTAATTTTTTTATATTAGGTAATATATCACTAGCTTTTCCAACTATTATAATTCTACCATTTTTTGTGAAAAAAAACTTTCGGCATGATTGATAAATATCATTTATCGTAACTGATTCAATTTTATTTAAATAATTTTTATAAAATCCATTTGGAAGATTATTTTTTAATTCACATATGAAAATATCACTAATTCTATTGGGATCTTCAAAATCAAGAATAAATTGACCACTGATCTCTTTTTTCTTAATATTCAATTCTTCCAAAGAAATTTTTTTTTCCGTGATTTTAAAAATTTCTGTAATAATATCTTTTATCGCTTTTTCTGTAACTTCATTTCTGACTTGAGTATAAACTGAAAAATAACCGATATTTCTATCAGATTTTAAAATAGAGTAAGCTCCATATGTATAAGCTTTTTTTTCTCGAAGTTTTAAGAATAAACGACTTTGAGGTCCCCCTCCCAAAATTCCATTTGCTAATATAGATGAAAAATATTGAGGATCATTTTTTTTAAAACAAACCGGTCCACCAAAACAAATAGTAGATTGGGTTAAAGAAGGAATATCCACTATGTCTATTTCTATTTTAGATGGAAGTGTATACTCCTTAATTATAGGATTATCTGTATATGCTTTTTTTTCCCATTTAGAAAAATAAAGATCACACAATTTTTCTGCTTCTTTTTGGGATATATCTCCGATAAAAGAAAGATAGGATATATTGGGTATATAATATTTCTTATATAACTTTTTTAAATCATGAAGTGTTATGTTTTGAATTGTATTACGAGTTTCGTACTCTCCATAAGGATGATTTTTTCCAAAATATAAAACATTTCGTACGGTTTGTAAAATAGCATTAGGATCTTTTTCTGAAAGTTTAATATCTATAATCCTTTGTTTGATGATCTTATTTAATTCCTTGGAATTATCAAATTTACTATTCATCAAAATTTCACTCATGATAGAGACAGATTTATTCAAATATTTTTTCATAGTGAATATAGATATTTCAGAAAAAGAAGTATATAAACTACATCCCATATAATCAATAATATCATCTAGTTCTTCTTTAGTATAATATTTTGTTCCAGAACGTAGCATTTGACCAAAAACCTTTTTTATTCCAGCTTTATCTTTCTCCAGAAAATCTTTATAATCTAACTCTAACCCAATTCTAACTAAAGGTAGTTTATGATTTTCAACAATTAAAACTTTTAACCCATTTTTCATTTGAAAAAATTTGGGCTTTTCAATGTTTATAGTTGTCTTTCTTTTTAGAGACTTAGGGGGAATATTACGATTCAATGTATGAGCAAACATAATTATTGTATGAAAAAAAATTATTATAGCAAGGATAATTTTTACTAAAAATCTAGTTATCTGATTGATCTGGAACATTATATAAACGGACTCTATTATTTTTATTTAAATATTTATTAGCAACTCTTTTTATATCTTTTATAGTAATTTCTTTATATTTTTCTATATCTGTATTAATTAAATCAGCATCATGATAATATAAATAATAATGAGATAAATTTGCAGTTATTCCACTCATTGAATAATTATCGGAAATAAATTTTTTTTCGAAATAATTTATTTGTTTTTCCAATTCATATTGTGTGATTCCTTTTTCTTTTAAAAGGTCAATTTCCTCATCTATCATTTTGGTTAATTGATCTAATGTAATTCCAGGATTAATTAATCCATATACTATGAATATCCCATAATCTTCCATTGTATCTAAAAATGAACCAGCATAAGATGCTATTTGCTTTGTATTTACAATACTTTTCATAATTCTAGAACTTTCTCCAGAAGATAACACGTGATCAATAATTTTTAATATATATGAATCTTTATCCGTTAATCTAGGTACTCTATATGATAAAAATACTCCAGGAACTTTAGTATTTTTATCTATAAACGTGTAAAATATTTCTTTATCCATCGGATCTTCTTCTATTTTTTTCATGATGAAGTTCCTTTTTCCTTTTGGAATAGATGAAAAATATTTTTTAATCAATTTTCTAGCTTCATTCATATTAAAATCACCGGACACCACTAATACAGCATTGTTTGGTACATAATAAGTTTTATAAAACTCTTTGTAATCATTTTCAGTAGCGGCGTCTAAATCTTGATCAAATCCAATGATTGGATATTTATATGGATGTTTTTTGAATAATAAAGAAGGAATTATTTCAGTAATAGCTTTAACATATGGTTGATTTTCTACACGCATTTTTTTTTCTTCTTTGACTACTTCTCTTTGTATATTAATGCTTTCTTCGTCTACTTTAGCATGAAGCATCCTTTCAGATTCTAACCATAAACCTAATGGAAGTCGATCTGATGGTAATATTTCGTAATAACAAGTTTCATCATGATTTGTATAAGCATTATTTTTTCCTCCATTAGAAGCTATATATTTAAAATATTCTCCTTTTTTAATATTTTTAGATCCTTCAAACATGAGATGCTCGAAAAAATGAGCAAAACCAGATCTACCGGGTGTTTCATTTTTACTTCCCACATGATATAAAACGGAAATAGAGACTAAAGGATTTGTGTTGTCTTGATGTAAAATAACATGTAGTCCATTTGATAATTTTTCTTCGAAAAATTTAATTTTATATAACTTTTTAAAATTTAAGTTATTAGAACTTAGATCATTCATTGTCATAATTGTTAGCATTAAGAAAAAAAAATAAAACCTGAACATGTACATGAAACAAAATTAAAGACTCACAAAATAAATTTACGAATTTTTTTTTCCAAAAAATGAAATTTTTTTCTTTTATTTTATTTTTGTTCATAATGTTCATAACATAAAACGATCTATAATGAAAAGAATTTTGATTTTCATTTTTTCTTTTTCTTTTTTTTTAATAGAAAAAATATATGCGGATAACATAAAAGGAGACATCGAAAACGGTATTGATCTTTTTAAAAAAAACTGTACTGCATGTCATTCCATGGAATTAAGTAAAAAAATGATAGGACCAGCTTTGCATGGCGTCACTGAAAAAAGAAGTCGTAAATGGTTACATCAATGGATTAAAAATAATAAATCTTTAAGAGAAAGTGGAGATAAGGAAGCTATAGCGATTTATAAAGAATATGGAAACATAGAAATGAATTCATTTCCTCAATTATCAGAAAAACAAATAGATGATATATTATATTTTATACAAAATCCAGATTTAATAAAAAAAAAAGAAAACCATGAAATAAATCATAATGATGATGAAAATAATACGGAAAAAAAAGAAAATAAATTTTTAGTTAAACTCATTATTTTTTGTTTTAGCATTTTATCTTTAATTCTAATTTGGATTTTATATAGAATTCAAATTTTAATTAAGTTAGTTAATGAAAATGAAGGAAAAATAAAACCCTCTATTTTTATAAAGGAAAATTTTATAATAAACATTTTATGTAAAAAAATATTAGGATATGACAAAAGAAAATGGTATTTATTTTCCTGTTTTACAGGATTATTTTTGCTATTGGGAATATATGAATGTTGGAATGTTTTAATGAAAATAGATGTAAATAAAGGATATAAACCTAAACAACCTATTCATTTTTCTCATAAGATTCATTCTGAGATTAATAAAATCGATTGTCAATATTGTCATTCTTCTGCGAAATATGGAAAAATATCTGGAATTCCTTCTCTTAATATTTGTATGAATTGTCATATTACCATTCATGAATATAATGGAGATTATTTAGAAAAAGGAAAAAATAGAGATGAATATAATCAAGAAATCCAAAAAATTTATCAAGCTGTAGGATGGGATCCAGAAACAAGAAAATATTCTAAAAAAACTCATCCTGTTCAATGGATTCGTATTCACAATATGCCAGACTTTGTTTATTTCGATCATTCTCAACATATCATAACAGGAGAAAAAACAATAAAAAAATTAAAAAAAGTAAATTTAGTATGTAATGCTTGTCATGGTGAAATCCAAAAAATGGATACAGTAAAGATGTCCAATGATTTTACCATGGAATGGTGTATTTCTTGTCATAGAAAGGTTGAAATAGATGTTCAAAATAAATATTACAAAGAATATTTTCCTAACAAAAATAAAAACAACAAAATAACTGTTGATATGGTTGGAGGAACAGAATGCGCTAAATGTCATTATTGATAAAATAAATAAGATGAAAGCGATTAACAAAAATTATTATGAAATCAAATAAAAAAGAAATCATATTTGAAAATTACAAACCGATGAAAGATCTTATAAATGGAAAAACGTCTAGACGTGATTTTATTAAATGGTTAGGGTTCAGTACAGCTTCCGTTACTTTAGCCGCTTGTAAAGGTCCAGTTATAAAATCTATTCCTTACATAGTTAAACCAGAAAGTATTACTCCAGGAATTCCTAATTATTATGCATCAACTATGATTGATTCTTTTGATATAGGAAGTGTTTTAGTTAAAACAAGAGAAGGACGTCCCATAAAAATAGAACCTAATTCTTCTTCTGAATTTTTTCATACAACTTCTGCTAGAATACAATCTTCTTTGTTATCTCTTTATGATGAAGAAAGATTAAAAAATCCTTTCTTAAAAGGTCAAAAAAGTTCTTGGAAAAACATAGATAATTATATCATTCAACACTTAAAATATTTATCCAAAACAAAAAAAGATATAATTTTTCTTTCTTATTCTTTTCCAAGTTTTTCTACAAAAAAATTGATTCAAGATTTTAAAAAAAAATATCCATCAACTAAATGGGTCATTTATGATCCTATTTCATATTCTAAAGTTTTAGATGCTTCGAAAAAAATATTTGGAATTCGTGGTTTTCCTGTCTTTGATCTAAAAAAATCAGAATTAATCATTTCATTTGATGCAGATTTTTTGGGTGATTGGTGTCCAGAAAATATGGCTCAATCTTATGTTTTTAATAGAAAACCTAAAAAAAATATGATGCAACATATTCAAATAGAAAGTAATATGACTATAACTGGAGCAAATGCAGATTTCCGTTTATCTAAAAAACCTTCTGATATAAAAAAAATATTGATTGAAATATTTCAAAACATTTTTTTCGGAAAAAAAATAAAGGATAAAAATGCAAAAAAAATAATTTCATTAATAAAAAAAATGGGATCTAAATGCGTTATTCTTGCGGATGGAGATCAGGAATCTTATGAGATATCTTTTTTAATTAATATAAAAATTAATAGTCTCGCTTTACAAGAAAAAAAATATTTTTTATCTAAAGAAAGTAATGACCATGAGTTTAAAAATTTTTTAAAAAGTTTAGAAAAAGGAAATATTGGAGCATTATTTATTCATAATGTGAATCCTATTTATAGTCTTCCATTATCCATTTCTAAAAAAATCATAGAATTTATAAAAAAAATTCCTTTAACTGTTTCTTTTTCGACAAATAAAGATGAAACCAATGAAATAATGGATGTTTTAGCTCCTATTCCTCATTGGTTAGAAAGTTGGGGAGATACTTGTCCCGTTACTAATGTTTGTACATTAACTCAACCTACTATTCAACGTATTTTTAATACAAGACAATTTCAGGATTCTTTAATCATTTGGAGTGGGATTAAAGAAAAAAATTATTACGAATATTTGAAAAAAGTTTGGGAAAAAAATATTATTCCTCAATCTAATGTTGCTTCTTTTAATGAGGCTTTATTTCATGGAGTAGTAACACTTACAAAAAATCATAACCATTCTTCATCTTCAATTTTAATTAATGAAAAAATACAAGAATATGGAAAAAGAAAAAAAACAATTGACCCAAAAATAAAAAAAAGTTTTGAACTTAGATTATATACTAAAATCAGTATGGGAGATGGTTCTCAATATAATAATCCTTGGTTACAAGAACTACCGGACCCCATTACTCGTACTACATGGGATAATTATTTAACTATATCATATTTTGACGCAAATAAAATAGGATTGAAAAATTGGAATTCTGGAGATGGATCTTTAAATGGAAACTGTGTTAATTTAATTAAAAATAATAAGATAATCATTCAGAATCTTCCTATTTTTATTCAACCTGGACAAGCTGTAGGATCTGTGGGATTAGCTTTTGGTTATGGTCAAAAAAAAGGAAAACTATCTCATATGATTAACGGAAAAAATGCCTATAAATGCTATGAAAATTTTCACATTATACAAAATGATATACAAATAGAAAAAGTAGACAAAATACATAAATTTGCTTGTGTACAACTGCATCACACCACAGTAGGAAGAAATTTAGTGAAAGAGACAGATTTGGACGTATTTTTAAATAATCCAAAAGAAATTTGGAATGAGGAAGAAAAAGTTTTAACTCATAAAGGAATGCTTCCTACAGAAAAAATTTCTATTTGGAATCAAAATCATAAAAAAGAAAAAAACGGACATCATTTTAATTTATCTATAGATTTAAATGCTTGTATTGGATGTGGAGCATGTATAATTGCATGTCACTCGGAAAATAATGTTCCTGTTGTTGGAAAAAAAGAAATAGAAAAATCTAGAGATATGCATTGGTTACGTATAGATAGATATTATTGTGCAGATAAAAATGAAGAAAATAATCATGAAGAAAATATTTATAAAAATCCAAAAGTAGTTTTTCAACCAATTATGTGTCAACATTGCGATCATGCTCCCTGTGAAACTGTATGTCCAGTTGGAGCAACTTCTCATGGAGAACAAGGTCAAAATATGATGACTTATAATCGTTGTATAGGAACTCGTTATTGTGCAAATAATTGTCCTTATAAAGTAAGGAGATTTAATTGGTTTAATTATGCTAATAATTCCAAATTTGATTTTAACATGAATAATACTTTGGGTAAAATGGTTCTAAATCCAGATGTAGTTATCAGAACCAGAGGAGTCATGGAAAAATGCTCTTTATGTATACAAAGAACACAATATACTATTGGTGTTGCAAAAAAAGAAAATAGAAAAATTAAAGATGAAGAATTTGAAACAGCTTGCAGTACTTCTTGTCCTACCAAAGCCATTACTTTTGGAGATGCGAACAATTCTAATAGTCTTATTTATAAAAAAATAAATAATTCTAGATCTTATAAACTTTTAGATTTTATAGGAGTAAGACCTAATGTATCTTATCAATTGAAAATCAGAAATAAAAGAAAAATGGAATAGAAAAAATGAAAATGAAAAAATTATGTTAAATCATTATGATTCTCCTATTAGACAACCCTTAGTTTTGGGAAAAAAAACATTCAAAAATATTACAAATGATATTTTAAATCCTATAAAAAATAAAGCAGGAAATCTATGGTGGATATCTTTTTCCATTTCTATTTTAGCTTTTTTATGGGGAGTGGGGTGTATTTTTTATACAATTTCAACAGGTATAGGGGTATGGGGTTTAAATAAGACAATTAATTGGGCATGGGATATAACCAATTTTGTTTGGTGGGTTGGAATTGGTCACGCTGGGACTTTGATTTCAGCTGTTTTATTGTTATTTCGACAAAAATGGCGTTTATCGATTAATCGTTCAGCAGAAGCAATGACAATTTTTGCTGTCATCCAGGCTGGGTTATTTCCAATTATTCATATGGGAAGACCATGGAATGCACATTGGGTATTACCTATTCCTAATCAATTTGGATCTTTATGGCCAAATTTTAATTCTCCTTTATTATGGGATGTATTTGCTATTAGTACTTATTTTTCTGTTTCTACAGTTTTTTGGTTTATGGGGTTAATTCCAGATTTTGCAATGATACGAGATCGTATTTCAGATCCTTTTCAAAAAAAAATTTATAGTATTCTCAGTTTTGGTTGGGGAGGAACATCAAAAGATTGGCAAAGATTTGAAGAAATTTCCTTAATTTTGGCGGGTTTATGTACCCCATTAGTATTTTCTGTACATACCATAGTTTCTTTTGATTTTTCTACTTCTGTAATTAAAGGTTGGCATAGTACAATATTTCCACCTTATTTTGTAGCAGGCGCTATATTTTCAGGTTTTGCAATGGTACAAACTTTGTTAGGGGTAGCCAGGAAAGTTCTTTATTTAGAAAATTATATTACCCGAAATCATATTGAATATATGAATATGATTATTTTATTGACAGGATGGATTGTATTATTAGCTTATATTTCAGAATTTATTCTTGCTTGGTACTCAGGAAATCCTTTTGAAAAATTTATTTATTTTTCTGTAGAAGCATCTAAAGGTCCTTTTTGGTGGGCTTTTTGGACTTTGATTATTTGTAATATTATTATTCCTCAATTTTTATGGTTTAAATCTATACGGAGAAGTTTTTTTTGGTCTTATGTGATAGCTATTATTATAAATATAGGAATGTGGTTTGAAAGATTTGATATTATTGTTTTAAATCTAAGTCATGATTATCTTCCTTCTTCTTGGACTGGGTTTATCCCTTCATTTGTAGATGTTGGAATTTTTATAGGAACAATTGGACTATTTTTTATTCTTTATTTATTATATATACGTGTTTTTCCTGTGATTTCACAGTCAGAATTAAAAACAATATTGAACCCTGATTATCCTGATCATAATAAAAAATAAAATGAAAGTAAATGTCCATGCATTATATAATAATGATAATACGTTAATAAATAGTATTAAAATTATACAGTCTCATAATTATGATATACATGAAGTATATTCCCCTTTTCCTATTCATAATCTAACAGAAATATTAAAACTAAAAAAAACAAATTTGTCTTTTTTATCTTTTATATATGGATTATTAGGTTTTTTTATAGCTTGTATATTAACCTGGTATGTTATGATTTGGGATTGGCCTCAAAATATTGGAGGGAAACCCTCTTTTTCTTGGATTAAGAATATGCCTTCTTTTATACCTGTAATATTTGAATTTACAATTTTTTTTTCTGCACATTTTATGTGTATCAGTTATCTCATTCAATGTAAATTATATCCAGGATGTATGCCAAAAAATCCGGATTCAAGAACTACTGATAACATGTTTTTAATAGAAATTCATACTGAAAAAAATACGGAAAAATTAATAGATCTATTAAAAATACATGGAGCAATAGAGGTTTCTATAAAAAAAAATGTGAAGTAATATGAAGACTAAATATTATTATGAAATAATTTTCAATATGATTTTGTTAGTTATTTTAGAATCTTGTTGGTTTGATAAAACAAAACCTAATGTAGTATATATGCCAGATATGTATTATTCAGAAGCATATGAGCCTTATTCAGATCCTTATTCCAATTATAAAAAAGTTAAACAAATTCAAATTCCTTTTTTTTCAAAAGAAAAAACTTCTTCATTGTCTCCAGTCAAAGGAAGTATTTCTAGAAATCATTCATTTTCTATAGATAGAAAAAATTACAAAAACATAATTCAAAATCCATTATACAATAATCATTACGAAAAAAAAGAAATTACAATCAAAAAAGGAGAAAGATTATATCAAATCAACTGTTCTATATGTCACGGTAAAAATGGAGATGGACAAGGTGATTTGGTCAAAAATGAAAAAATTTTTGGAATTCCTAATTATAAAGATAGAGATTTAACTATTGGAAGTGTTTATTATGTTATTACATATGGGAAAAATAATATGAGTTCTTATGCTTCACAATTAAATGAAATAGATAGATGGAGGGTATCAGAATATGTTTTGTTTCTCAAAAAAAAATAAACATGAAGAAGTTATATAAAATTAATAAAAAAACTATTATTATTATGATAATAATTATAGGTTTTATTTTTATTTTTTTCGATAAAATATTTATCGAAAAAAAACAAAATTTTTCATTTTTCACAGAAAAAGAAACAATTAATTCTACATTAATAAATCATAACCCTTGTGCCGTATTATATATTTCCATTTTTTATTTTACCTCTATATCTATGGGAACATTGTTTTTTTTGAGTATACAAAATATATCAAAATCAGGTTGGTCTGTCATTCTTCATCCTATTATGGAAGAAATATCTTCTTTTATACCATACGGTTGTTTTCTTATTTTTATCATTTTATTGTTAAATACAATAGATATTGTACATATATTTCATTGGATGAATTCTGATTTGTATAATCCTACTTCGTTAAAATATGACAAAATCATTGCAAACAAAAGATTATTTTTGAATATTCCATTTTTTTTAGGAAGAAGTATAATATATGTATTAGGATGTAGTTTTTTTTATGCAAAAATTAAAAAAATATCTCGTAAATTGTATATATCTCATTCTTTGAATGATTATAATAATTTGTATTTTAAATCTGTCATTTTTGTTATATTTTTTTCTTTCATTTCTATATTTATGATATGGGATTGGGTTATGTCTTTAAATCCACACTGGTTCAGTACTTTATTGAGTTGGTATGTTTTAAGCAGTTTTATTATAACAGGAATAAGTACTATCACAATAATCACTATTTTTCTTCACAAAAAAGGATATTTTCCTTTATTTAATAAAAGTCATTTACATGATCTTAGTAAATATTTATTTTCTTCCAGTTTATTATGGACTTATCTTTGGTTTTCTCAATTTTTTCTTTATTGGTATGGAAACATTCCAGAAGAAATTACATATTTTATAAAAAGAGAACAAACATATAACTTTATCCATTATTGGATGCTCATTCCTAATTTTATAATTCCTTTCTTAGGATTAATTAGTAGTAAAAGGAAATCAAATTACAAAACAGTATTTTTCATATCTTTAATATTGCTTATTGGCCATTACATTGATATATACAATTTAATAGCGCCAGATGTTAATGATGGGCTCCATTTTTGTATATTTGAAATAATAGGTTCTTTATTAATCATAGGAGGTTTTTTTATTTATATTTTATTTTCAAATTTTAATAAAAGAAAATTTTGTTCTTCTGAAGGAAATCCTTTTTTTCGGGAAAGTAAAAATTATAAGTATCCTTATATGTAAATAATTTTTGTAAAATTTTATTAATAAAATAAAACTTTTTTTTAGGTAAGTTTATTCGATTTTTATAATATTTTATAATTGAAAATCAAATAATTACATAATAATTGTAAAATTATATATTTTATTACGTAGTACTTTTTTTCAATAAATAGGAGACTTAAAAAAGTTGTATAAAATCTATTAATTATTTTTATATGAATATTAATCGATTGTATTGTTATTTTTTATCTTTCACAAAATTCATGATCGATTTGTTAGATCCAAAAAGAGTTAATATATCTCCATTTTTCAAAACAGTATCCCCCGTAACTAATCCTATGACTCGTCTTGTAGTAGACTTTTTGGAATACGAAGATGTTGTATTATTAATGTCTCGTATAACAGTAATTAAAGAAACAGAATATTTTTGTGTCAATTTTAAACTTTTAACAGATTTACCATTAAAAGAGTATGGAGAAAAAACTTCTGCTATAGAATGCTTATTATCTACTCGAAAGTAATCCAAAGCATAATTAAAAGATATTTGTTTAGTTAATCGAAATGCAGCATCTTGTTCTGGATGAATGACGTCATTAATTCCCATAGCTTCTAATATCGTGTCATGTATTTTAGATAAAGATCTACTTACGATTCTCAAATTTTTATATTTTTTTAATATAGCTGTAGTTACTATTGACGAACCTTCGTTTTCTCCAATAGCTACAATTCCTAAATCCGCTTGTTGAATAGGTAATACTTTATAAGCGGCTTCATTATTTGCATCCATACATACTACATTCGCTATATGATCTTTTAGTAAATCCACTTTTTCCATTTTATGATCTATTCCAAACACTTCATGTCCATTATCTGTTAAATTAAGAGCTAAAGATCTTCCAAAATTTCCTAATCCAATAATTATAATTTTCATATTTTTCTTAATTAATCAGAATATTTCCTTTAGTATACCTGTAATAATGATGAGAACTAATTCTGTTTTTTCTTAACAAACCAATCATCACATTCAAAACCCCTATTCTCCCTAATAACATTAAAAGTATTAAAACTAATTTACTTCCACTTGATAAACTCGAAGTTATTCCTAAAGATAATCCTGTTGTAGAAAAAGCGGAAAATACTTCAAAAGAAATCGATAGAATATTTTCTTTTGGATCCAAATAAATTATTATTAAAATACTGATATATATCACTATTATAGATAACATAATGATTGAAAAAGATAATTGAATTAATTCCGAAGGAATTTCTTTTCTTTGTATTTCTAATCTATTCTTTCCCCTAGACAAAGAAATAATATTCATTAAAGCCAATGCGAAAGTACTTGTTTTTATCCCTCCTCCAGTAGAAGCTGGAGAAGCTCCTATCCACATTAAAAAAATAGTCAAAAAAATGGTAATTGGAGTTAAAGTGTTCATATTTAATACATGAAACCCCGCTGTTCTAGATGTAGCTGAAGAAAAAAACGAAACGATCCATTTTCCATAAAAAGAAGAATGTTCTGAAAGAGAAGAATGATATTCACTAATATAATAAAAAACGGTACCGAAAATAAGCAAACAAAATGTTGTCGTTATAACAATTTTGGTATTCAAAGTAACTACATGTGCGGGATATCGAAAATCTTCATATTGAAAAATTTTAAAGAAATATTTTTTTATAGTGAACCATATATATGTAAAAAAATTGAATAAAATATTAAAACCTATTCCACCTAATATTAATAAAAAAGAAATAATTAATTGAAATAGATAATTGAATCTCACAGATGGTGAATATAAACCTTGACTTAAAGTTGAAAATCCACTATTACAAAAAGCAGATATAGAATGAAAAATAGAAAAAAATAAAATACTATCAGATTCTATTGTATTTTTATCTTTAATAGAAAAATAAATTAATAAAGCACCTATAACTTCTATTGATAAAGTAAATAATACTACTTTAACAGCTAAACTAAGAACATTATTTGTTGTTTTTGTGTTTAAAAAATTACTAACAAAAATAGCTTCTTTAAAAGAAAAACCGTTTCTAAAAAAATAACTAAAAAAAGAAGTAATGGTTAAAATACCTAATCCTCCTAATTCTATTAATGTAAGTATAAAAATTTTTCCTAAATATGTAAAATCTTTGGACGTATCTAATACTCCTAGTCCTGTGACACATACAGCGCTAGTAGAAGTAAACAAAGCATCTATAAATGATATTTTATTGACTGTAGAGGCGGGTAGCATTAATAAAATAGAACCCAAAAAAGATAGAAAAACAAAACTTATAATAAATATAAAAGCAGGATTATGAATCTTAACGTATACTATTCGCATAAAATAAGTAATACGAATTAGAATATATATAATTAAACTAACAAGCGTATATATTTTTACGTCTGAAGTGATATTTCTATTATCAAAAAATAATATTTTTACAAAAGAAAAAATAAAAGAAATAAATAATATCAAAAAGGATAATATGATCATGGATCTATAACCCTTTTCAAGATTTTTATTAAAAAGAATAAAAAAGTGTAATAAACATATTATTAATATAATTCCTAAAAAAGTTTCGATATTTAAAAATCGGAAGGGTTTCCATCCTAAAGAAAAAATTATATAAATAAATATAATTGGAGTGAGAATATCCAAAAAATTTTGTAATCTAATTTGGATCATTTTAGTTTTAAAATTTCTTGATCATATCGAAATTCGATTGTTACACCATAAAATTTTATATTTTTCAATTTTATTGATATTTTTATCAAATTAATCATAATATGATAACGATTTTTCAAAAAAAATTTTTATAACTTATAATAAAAAAATAGATAAATTATATTAAAATGATTTGATATTTTATAAAGGATTTAATACAAAATCTATTTTATGTTGAACTTGAAACAGATAAAGGAATATTTTAGTATTAAATTTTTTTCATAAAAAAACCTTATTTATAAAAAGGAATAAATTTTTTAATATCATGAAATTTTTTTTTGCAAAATTCTTTGTAAGAAATTAAAGACATATCCGTTGCAGATGGCCTTATATATAAGAATTCATTTTTTCTCATAAAAAAAAATAATTTTTTATCTTTTACGGGAAAATTTCCTATGAAATATACTTTTTTATCTTTAGATAAAGATTTAACAAAGTCATAATCTAGTTTTTTTATACAAATAGGATTTAATCTTTTTTTTGATTCATTAAATAATGAAGTATAGAAAAAATCGGATTTAATATGTATCATGGGAACCAGTAATCCTTTTTTTATATTGATTCTATAACACATAACCGTTAATGTATCTATAGATAACAAAGGAATACCTAAAGAATAACATAATCCTCTAGCAGCTGATGCTCCTATTCTTAAAGAAGTATAGGACCCTGGACCTTTATTCACACAAATAGACTTTAATTCATTAATATGAATACCGGAAATATTTATGGCATATTGAATAAATGCATGCAATTTTTCTGAATGAGTATGTTCTTTAGAACATTCTTCTATAGAAGTTAAACATATTCCATTTTTAGCAATACTGACTGAACAATTTTTAGTAGAAGTTTCTAAATTTAGAATGAAAGACATATTATATCAAATTTTTTTTAAAATTAATATATTTAAAATAAAATGATCAAAGTCGAAAAAATAATTAGATATATTGTTTCTTGGTTGAAAAAGTATATTCAAAAATCTAAATCGAATGGATTTATTATTGGAATATCTGGAGGGATAGATTCTTCAGTTGCATCTACTTTAGTTGCTATGACCGGATTTCCTACTATCATATTAGAAATGCCTATTTTGGAAAAAGAAAATTTTTTATCTATAAAACATGCAAAATTTTTGACCCAAAAATTTTCAAATGTTCATTATCTTGTAAAAGATTTATCTATATTATTTACCACTTTTTTTCATACAATTAATGATATCGATAACTTGAAAGAATCTTTATCATCAGTGAATGTAAAATCTCGTATTCGTATGTTAACTCTATATTATTATTCTAATGTAAAAAATCATCTTGTTGTTGGGACCGGAAATAAAATAGAAGATTTTGGGGTGGGGTTTTTTACAAAATATGGAGATGGAGGTGTAGATTTACAACCTATAGCCGATTTAACTAAAAGTGAAATTCGTCTTTTAGCCAAAAAATTAAATATTTTTGATGAAATTCAAAAAGCAAAACCAACAGATGGACTTTGGGAAGATAAACGTTCAGATGAAGAACAATTAGGAGCTACTTATGAAGAACTAGAATGGGCTATGGAAATTTTGAAAAAAAAAGATTGTTCTAAAATAGAAAATCCAATTTTAAAAAAATATCAAATATTACATCAAAAAAATAAACATAAAATGATTCCTATTCCTATATGTAAAATACCTAATGATATAAAAAAATAAACATCTTTTGTTGATTAAATCATACGAAATCGTTTTCGTAATTTTGTTTTTCATGGACTAAGTTTATTTTTTATGTTTATGATGGAAGGAAAGTATAAAAAAATTAAAAAAAAAAAAAAATTAAATCAAAATTCTATTTTAAATCACTCTATCAATAATCGAAATTGTATTTTTCGTAATAATGTTTCTTATATGAATGATGAAGAAAAAATAGATAAAATTAAAAAACATTTTTTTCAAATAATGAAAATTTTAGGTTTAGATATGAATGACGATAGTTTACGTAGAACACCTAAACGGGTAGCAAAAATGTTTATACAAGAAATATTTAGCGGTCTTAATCCGAAGAATATACCTAATTTTTCCATTTTTGAAAATAAATATAAATATAAACAAATGTTAATAGAAAAAAATATTACAGTTTATTCTACATGTGAACACCATTTTCTTCCCATAATAGGGAAAGCTCATGTGGGTTATATTTCTAATGGAAAAGTAGTAGGTCTTTCTAAAATCAATAGAATTGTAAATTTTTATGCAAAAAGACCGCAAGTTCAAGAACGGTTAACAATACAAATCGTTCAATCATTGCAAAAAATGTTAGAAACAAAAGATGTTGCTTGTGTAATAGAAGCAAAACATTTATGTGTCAATTCTCGTGGAATTAAAGATATAGATACTAGTACGGTTACAACTGAATTAATAGGATCTTTTAAAAATGATTCTGAGATTAGAAAAGAATTTTTGCATTATATTGGAATTTCTTAAGTAGGAAAAAAATGGAGGAAAAAAGTTTTCAACAAAAAAATCGTAATGATATCAAGATATATAATTCTTTAACAAAAAAAAAAGAATTATTTCATCCTATTCATAAAGAATATGTTGGTATTTATGTATGTGGCCCTACAGTTTACAACCATTTACATTTGGGAAATTGTAGGACTTTTATATTATTTGATATTGTTTTTCGTTATTTTAAACATTTAGGATATAAAGTTCGTTATGTTAGAAACATTACTGACGTTGGACATTTAGAAAATGAAGATTTCGATACAGAAGATAAAATTACTCAAAAATCTCGTATAGAAAGACTTGAACCTATGGAAATCGTACAAAAATATACTCTTTCTTTTCACAATTTATTAAATATTTTAAATATATTACCTCCAAGTATAGAACCGGTAGCTACAGGTCATATTATAGAACAAATAGATATGATACAAGAATTAATTTCCAAAAAATTGGCATACGAAATAAATGGATCTGTATATTTTGATTTAAAGAAATATAATACCATACATCCTTATGGTATAATAAGTAAAAATAAAATAGAGAAACTTTCTCATAATAATCTCAAATTTTTGAAAGAAAAACGTGGATTTCAAGATTTTTCCCTTTGGAAAAAAGCTAATTCAAATCATATTATGAATTGGAATTCTCCATGGGGAAAAGGATTTCCTGGATGGCATATTGAATGTACAACTATGAGTACAAAATATTTAGGAGAAACTTTTGATATTCATGGTGGAGGAATGGATCTAAAATTTCCTCATCATGAATGCGAATTAGCACAAGCGATAGGGGTTTATAATAAAAATTGTTTTGCACATTATTGGATGCACACGAATATGCTTACTTTAAATGGAAAAAAAATGAGCAAATCTACAGGAAATTTTTTGGAATTAGAAGATATTATTCACAATGAAATTTGTGAAAAAAATTATTGTCCTAATATTTTTAGATTTTATATCCTACAATCTCATTATAGAAATATTATGGATTTTTCAAAAAAAGGACTAATGGACGCTAAAAAAGGATATCATAAGCTCATGAAATCCATAAATTTACTCAAAAATTTTGAACCTAAAACATCTAAAAATAGATTAAATAATCACAATATATTTGATATTCATTATTGGATCAATATTTGTTATAAAGCTATTAATGACGACTTTAATATTCCTTTATTAATTTCACATTTATTTCAAGCTTCTACTCACATTGTAAATCATTCTCTTTATGATATAGAGGAGTCTCATGTTCATTTATTAAAAAAATATATGATTTATTTTGTTTTTGATATTTTAGGAATTCAAGAAATTCATTCTCATGAAGAAAATTCTAAAAAATTAGAAATACTTATAAAAAGACTAATCAAACTTCGTACAGAAGCAAGGAAACAAAAAAATTGGATTATATCAGATAAAATTCGTCAAGAATTATCTCATATAGGAATTTCATTACATGATAATAAATTATTATAGTGATTTTAAGGCTTGATCAATATCTTCTATGAGATCATCTGCGTTTTCTATTCCCATAGATAAACGTATTAGAGAATCTTGTATTCCTGCATTTTTTCTGATTTCTAAAGGTGTAGATTTATGTGTCATAGTTGCGGGATGACAAATTAAACTTTTTGTTCCACCTAAACTTTCTGCTAACTTGAACAACTTTGTAGAAGTTACAATTTTTTTAGCGGACTCGATTGTATCCATCTTAAGGCTAAAAGAAACAATTCCTCCAAAATATCGCTGTTGTTTTACTGCAATAAAATGATTTTTATGATGAGATAATCCAGGATAATAAAGTTGATCAAGTTTATTATTTTGTTTTTTTAAAAAAGAAGCAATTTTAAATGCATTTTGAGATTGTTTTTTTATACGTAAATATAACGTTTGACTTCCTCTGATGGTCAACCAACAATCAATAGGAGATAAAACTCCTCCAGTTGTATTTTGAATATATTTTAATTTTTCATACAAATCTGTATTTTTTACAGTAATTAATCCAGCTAAAACATCTGAATGTCCTGCTAAATATTTTGTAGCACTATGAACTACGATATCTGATCCTAATTTTAAAGGATTTTGAATGGCAGGAGAAGCAAAAGTGTTATCTACAACAACTAAAATAGTAGAATTTTTATTTTTAGATTTTTTACTAATGTATTCTATATCAGATATTTTTAATGTAGGATTAGTTGGTGATTCCAACCAAATTAGTTTGGTTTTATCAGAAATAGCAGAAATAGTTTTTTCTGCATTTGTTGTATCTACAAATTTAGTATGAATTCCTAATTTTTTGTACAAATTTAGAACACGAAATGTTCCTCCGTAAATATCATCTACAGCAACTATTTCATCTCCACATTTTAATAATTTTAATATAGCATCTATAGATGCTAATCCAGAAGAAAAAGCTAAACTTGCACAACCGTATTCTAAATTAGTTATTAAATTTTCGAGTATTTTTCTCGTAGGGTTATTGGTTCTCGTATAATCGAATCCTTTATGAACACCAGGAGCTTCTTGTACATAAGTTGATGTTTGATATATTGGAGTAGATATAGCACCTGTAAGAGGATCAGATAATATATTTTGAATAAGCTTTGTTTCTTTCTTCATTGTTATCGTTATAATAAATAATACAAATTATTGTAATTGTAATTACATGCAAATGTACTAAAAATGAAAATACAATTATGTTAAAAATTTTTTTATAAAAACAATATTGTTTTTGAAAAAAATATAAATTTGTTTTTTATTTTTTTTCTATCAATGATTTCAAAAAAAATCATATATCTGTTATTCTTTTTTTTGTTTTTTTTATATGTTTATTCTTCTGATCAACATCAGAATAAAAATGATCATAAAAAAAATGATAAAAACATAGATATAGCTAATACTATTTTAGATCATGTAAGTGATTCTCATGAATGGCATATTGTAGGAAATCATAATCGGGGAATTATTTTTTCTTTACCAATTATTTTGTGGAATAACGGATTAGAAATTTTTTCTTCTTCTCAGTTTTCATGTAAAAATGTAGTCAAAGGAAAATATGGATATTATAAAATGTTTCGAGAAACAATATATCAAACAAATCATATTGGATTACTATATATGGATTCAAAAGGAATTCCAAAAAATAATAAACCTTGGGATTTTTCTATTACGAAAAATGTAGTATCCATTTTGATATCTTCTTTTTTATTATCTTATTTTTTTATACGAATGAAACATAGTTATAATAACTATCAAATTAAATGGAATTTGGGAATTTTTTTAGAATTTCTCATTCTATTTGTACGAGACGAGATTGCAATTCCTAATATTGGAAATAAAAAATATAAAATATTTTTTCCTTTTTTATTAACATCCTTTTTTTTTATATTATTTAATAATTTAACAGGATTACTTCCAGGATTTCCAAATGTAACAGGTAATATAAACATTACATTAGTATTAGCTATCATGACATTTATTATGACTAATATAAATGCTAATATGAATTATTGGAAACATATTTTTTGGATGCCAGGCGTTCCAGTAGGCGTTAGATTATTATTAGCTCCTATCGAATTTGTTGGAATTTTTATTCGTCCATTAACTTTGTGTATTCGATTATTTGCTAATATTACTGCTGGACATATAATTATTTTAAGTTTTATTTGTCTTATTTTTATCTTTAAAAATTTTTTGATAACTGGTTTTTCCATAATTTTTGGTTTTTTTATTTCTATATTAGAAATTATGGTTGCTTTTTTACAAGCTTTTATTTTTACAACTTTGTCTGCCTTGCTTATAGGAATGTCTGTGAAAAATTATGATTAAACATATACTAAACTAAACTGATATAATATGGATATAGATTTAACTTACTCTGGTTTAGCCGCCTTAGGATCTGGTCTTGCTGTCATAGGAGCAGGATTAGGAATCGGAAAGATTGGAAGTTCTGCTATGGATGCGATTGCTAGACAGCCTGAAGCCTCAAATAAAATACAGAATGCTATGATTATAGCTTCTGCTCTCATTGAAGGTGCTGCATTATTTGGAATAGTCACAACATTGTTAGCTGTATTTAAATAAAATTTAAATGGATTTAGTTACTCCTTCAATTGGATTAATTGTTTGGCAAACAATAATATTTATTATACTCATGTTTTTTCTTTCAAAATTTGCTTGGAAACCTATCATGAATTTTATTGATCAAAGAGAAGAAAAAATTAGAATTTCTATTGAAAGAACCGATCAAATTAAAAAAGAATTAAAATATATAGAAAATCAAAAAAATAAAATTTTGAAAGATACTCGTATAAAAAGAGATATCATATTAAAAGAAGCTATTCAAATGAAAGAAAAAATAAAATTTAAAGCTAAAGAAGAAGGAATGAAAGAAAAGAAAAAAATTATAGAAGAAACAAAGAAAAATATTCAAATAGAAAAAGAAGTTGAATTTCATAAATTCAAAAATAAAATAGGATGTATTTCTGTTCAAATAGCCGAAAAAATATTAAAAAAAGAATTAGATCAGGTTTATAAACAAAATAAATTTATAAAAGAATTAGTCGATCAATTCTATTAATATATATAGAGAATCGTATAGGAAATGTTTTTAAAAAACAAAATCATACAACATTATGCTAGAGTTTTTTTGGAATATTCTATTATCAATAGAATAAATAGTGAAATATTTTATCATAAAATAAAAAAAACATCTGATTTATTAAATAACAATACATATATATGTCAAATTTTATGCACTCATTTAATAAATAGTGAAAAAAAAATAAAAATATTTAAAAATATATTTTATAATTTTGATATCTTACTTTTTCAATTTGTTAAACTTTTAATTATAAAAAAAAGAGAATCTTTTTTGAAAGAAATTCTTTTAGAATACCAAAAAATATACGAAAAAGACCAAAAAGGAATTGTAACCCCTGTTATTATTTCTGCTTATTCTTTAAATAAAGATATTCAAGAGATGATTGTACAAAAAATATTAAATAATAATAAAAATAATAATAATAATAAAAAATTTCATATTATTAATGAAATTGATCCATCTATTATTGGAGGTTTTATATTTCGTATAGAATATAAAGAATGGAATTTTAGTATTCAAAAACAGTTGTTTCATATAAAAAAAACATTTCAAAATTTTTAAAAAAAATCTTTTATTTTCATATGTCAGATTTAAAATATTCTGAAATATCATCAATTCTTAAAAAAGAATTATCAAATTTTCAATTTGAATCGAAATTATCCGAATTTGGTGTAATTGTTCAAATAGGAGATGGAGTTGTTAGGTCTTTTGGATTAAATTCTGCTTTTTATGGAGAATTAGTAGAATTCCATGATGGAAGAATAAAAGGTATGGTTTTGAATCTTGAAGAAGATCATGTCAGTATCGTTTTACTTAGTCCATCAAAAAATTTAAAAGAAGGAGACATAGTAAAAAGAACTGGAAAAATTTTATCTATCAAAGTCGGAGAAAATATGTTAGGTCGTGTAGTCGATGTATTAGGTAATCCTATAGATGGGAAAGGGCCTATAGATGGGCCATTATTTGAAATGCCTTTAGAAAGAAAAGCTCCCGGTGTTATTTACAGAGAACCCGTAAAAGAACCTCTTCAAACAGGTATAAAATTTATAGATTCTATGATTCCTATAGGAAGAGGGCAAAGAGAATTAATTATTGGAGATAGACAAACTGGAAAAACAACTATAGCTATTGATACAATTATCAATCAAAAAAGATTTTTTCCAAAAAAAAAACCTGTTTATTGTATTTATGTAGCTATAAGTCAAAAAGGTTCTACAATAGCAAGAATTTCAAGAATTTTGCAAGAAAAAGGAGCTATGTCTTATACAATTATAGTTTCTTCAACTTCTTCAGATCCAGCTTCTATGCAAGTTTTTGCTCCTTTTTCTGGAACTGCGATAGGAGAATATTTTCGAGATACAGGTCGTTCTTCTTTAATTGTATATGATGATCTTTCAAAACAAGCAGCTTCTTACAGAGAAATATCTTTATTATTACGACGTCCGCCTGGTAGAGAAGCTTATCCAGGAGATGTTTTTTATTTACATTCTCGTCTTTTAGAACGATCAGCTAAAATTATAAAAGACAAAAAAATGGCTGAAAAAATGAATGATATTCCATCTTCTATTAGAAAAAAAATACAGGGAGGGGGGTCTTTAACTGCATTACCTATTATTGAAACTCAATCTGGAGATATATCTTCTTACATTCCCACTAATGTAATTTCTATTACAGATGGACAAATTTTTTTAGAAAAAGATTTATTCCATTCTGGAATTCGTCCTGCAATTAATGAAAGTATATCTGTTTCTCGTGTAGGAGGAGCCGCACAAATTCAATCTATGAGAAAAATATCTGGAACTTTAAAATTAGATCAAGCTCAATTTAAAGAATTCGAATCCTTTTCAAAATTTGGTTCTGAATTAGATTCATCTACTATGAATATTTTAAGAAAAGGAAAAATTAATATAGAAATATTAAAACAAACTTCTCATACTACTTATGATATAGCCGATCAAATCGCTATTATATATGCTGGAACTAAAAACTTACTCCAAAAAATTCCTATTGATAAAATTTCAGATTTTGAAAAAGAATATCTTTTCTATTTAAATGAAAAACATGAAAATATTTTAAACGCTTTAAGAAATGGTATTTTTAACGAAAAAATATCTGATGTTTTAGAAACAGTAGTTTCAGAATTAAGCGATAAATACCTTTCTTAAATTTTGATTATGTCGAATCCAAAAGAAATTAAGAGAAAAATATTATCCATAGAATCAGTTGTAAAAACTACAGAAGCTATGAAAATGATTTCTATAGTGAAATTACGAAAAACAAAAAATTTTTTTATGCAAGTAAAAATCTATATGGATTTTATAGAGTCAATTCTTTTAGATCTTTTGTCTGTAAGAGATAAAAAAATTTTTGAAGAAAATCAATACTTTTTAAGTAAAGGAAAAATAAAATTATTTATTATATTGACTTCGGATCGAGGGTTATGTGGGGCTTTTAATTCTTTAATTTTCTCAAAAATTAATCATATTTTCAAAAAAAAAGAAGATTTACATAATGAATATATGTTTCTTTCTATTGGAAAAAAAGGATTTGATTTTTTATGTAGAAATCAAGAATATTATAATATGTACAATAAGAATTGTATTGAAAGTAATTTATCGAATCAAAAAATTAAATTTTTAATGTCGGAGTTAATTTTAGATTTTTTAAAAAAAAAGTTTTCTTCAATTTATTTAATATACAATCATTTGAAAAAATCTTCTTTTCGAGAAGTAGTTATAGAAAAATTACTTCCAATTTCCATTGGAAATGAGATCAAAAAAACGTCAGAAATTTCCCACATTTTAGAACCTTCTCAAAAAGAAATATTAAATTTTATAATTCCAAAATTTTTAAATGCAAAATTTTTAAAGATTTTTTGGGAATCTATTACAGCAGAACACACATCACGTATGAGATGTATGCATCAAGCAACAGAAAATGCATATAAAATTAAACATGATCTCATATTGCATTATAATAAAGAAAGACAAACTACAATTACTAAAGAAATACTTGAAGTTATCAGTGGATTAGAGTCTTTAAAATAAGAAAAATTTCAATAAAATAAATTATTTCAAATTATACATTTATTTACAAAAACGTAAAATATAATATTTATGGAAATAATGTTAACAGGAATCAGAAGCACAGGAACTCCTCATTTAGGTAATATTTTAAGTGTTATTATTCCATCTGTATCCATGTCTAATAAAAATACAAAACATTCTTCATTTATATTTATAGCAGATTTACATTCTATGGTTCAAATAGAAAATATAAAAACAATCAAAGCAATCAAAGATAATACTTATAAAATAGCAGCGACATGGTTAGCTTTTGGATTAAATATAGATAATTGTTTATTTTATAGACAATCAGATGTATCATCTGTCACTGAGTTAGCTTGGTATTTCAATTGTTTTTATCCATATCAAAGACTTGCATTGGCTCATGCTTTTAAAAATGAAAACAAAAAAATAGATAAAGGAAAAATAAGTGTAGGTTTATTTACTTATCCTATTTTGATGGCTGCTGATATTTTACTTTATAACGCAAAAATTATTCCAGTCGGAAAAGATCAATTACAACATATAGAAATAGCTCGTCGTATCGCAAATTTTTTTAATAAAAAAATAGGTCAAAAATTATTCATATTACCTAATGCTTTTTTGCATAAAAAAAATATGTTTGTTCCAGGAACAGATGGAAAAAAAATGAGTAAATCTCAAAAAAATTATATTAATATTTTCTCTTCAGATGAAATTTTAAAAAAACAAATTATGAGTATTCGGACAGATAATAAATCTGTAGAAGAAAAAAAAAATCCTGAAACTGATTATATTATGCATTTATACAGTTTAATAGCTCCTATGGATAAAATAGAAATTATGAAAAAAAAATATATAAAGGGAGGATATGGATATTATGAAGCAAAAATTGCATTATATGAGTATATTATTCATAAATTTTCGTCAGAGAGAAAAAAATTTATTTATTTTATGAAAAATAAATCTTTATTAGATCATATTTTAGTTTTAGGTTCTAGAAAAGCAAAAAGTATAGCTGATGAAAGATTAAATTGTATTAGAAAACATTTGAATTTCAATTCTATAATTTAATTGATATAAATCAATTAATGTCATTATGACATGATTATAATTTATGGCAAATTTTTTGCTAATCCATAGAATTTGAAAATATTTTTTATATTATGGATATCAATCAAAATCAAACTGAAAAAGAGTCAAAATCATCTAATGATGTAGATGATAAAAAATCTTCTTCTTATCAAGAAGAAATATATGATTCATTAAAAAAAGAACTAGAAAAAGAAAAAGATAAATTTTTACGTCTTTTTGCAGAATTTGAAAACTATAAAAAACGTATTCAAAAAGAAAGATTTGACATTTTTAGAAATATTCATGAACAAATTTTGATAGACTTAATTCCAGTTTTAGATGATTTTGAAAGAGGAATTAAAGAATTAAAAAAATATAAAGAAGAACATCTTGTAAAAGGAGTTTTTTTGATACAAGAAAAACTTATTAATATTTTAAAAGAAAAAGGATTAAATAAAATAAAAACAAAAAAAGGAGATGATTTTAACACAGATTTTCATGAAGCCATTACACAAATTCCAGCTATTACAGAAAATTTAAAAGGAAAAATTATAGAAATAATAGAATCTGGCTATATTCTAAAAGAAAAAGTTATACGACATGCTAAAGTCATTACCGGAAAATAATTCATAATTTTTATCTTCATGATGAAAAAAGATTATTACGAAGTATTAGGAGTATCTAAAAACGCTTCTACAGAAGAAATAAAAAAAGCTTATAGGAAACTAGCTATCAAATATCATCCAGATAAGAATTTAGATAATAAAAAGAAAGCAGAAGAAAAATTTAAAGAGGCAGCTGAAGCTTACGAAGTTTTAAGTAATCCAGAAAAGAGACAACGTTATGATAAATTTGGACATTCTGGAATAAAAGGAAGTGGAAGTAGTTCAGGAATGAATATGGAAGATATTTTTGCAAACTTTGGAGATATTTTTGCCGATGCATTTGGAGAAGGTTTTTCAAGCTTTGGATTCGGAAGATCCGATAAACATAAAACCATTAAAGGAAGTGATTTAAGAATTAGAGTAAAACTTTCATTAGAAGAAATAGCGAATGGGGTAGAAAAAAAAGTTAAAGTTAAAAGACTTAAAATCGCTAAAGGAATTCAATTTAAAAATTGTTCATATTGTAATGGAACGGGTCAAGTCGTTCGAGTCACAAATACGATTTTAGGAAGAATGCAAACAACTTCTCAATGTGGATCATGTTATGGAACTGGAAAAATTATTGAAAATATTCCTTATGGAGCTAATAAACATGGATTAATTAAAGAAGAAGAATTAGTAAGTATTAAAATCCCCGCAGGTCTGACAGAAGGAATTCAATTAAAAGTTTCTGAAAAAGGAAATGAAGCTCCATTTGGAGGAATTCCTGGAGATTTAATCGTATTAATTGAGGAAATTCCTCATACTAAATTAAAAAGAGAAGGAAGCAATCTTCATTATGATTTATATATATCATTTCCAGATGCAATATTAGGTTCTTTTAAAGAAGTTCCTACTATTAATGGAAAAGCTAGAATAAAAATAGATCCAGGAACACAATCAGGCAAAACTCTTAGATTAAAAAACAAAGGGTTACCTAATCTTGAAGGATATGGATATGGAAGTCTTCTAATTCATGTTAATGTTTGGACTCCAAAAAAAATTAATGAAGAACAAAGAAAATTTTTTGAAAAAATGAGAAAAAATGAAAATTTTCTTCCTCATCCTGGAAATTCAGAAAAATCGTTTTTTGATCGTGTAAGAGAAATGTTTTCTTAAAAAAAACCAATTATTTTATTGATTCAAAATATCAATTATTCATAATCTTTTACTAATAATAATATGAAAAAAGTAGTCGTTGGTCTTTCAGGTGGAGTTGATTCTAGTGTTGCTGCATTAATTCTTAAACAAAAAGGATATGAAGTCATTGGCTTATTTATGCATAATTGGGAAGAAGAAGATTCTAATAATAAATGTTCTTGGAAAGAAGACAGTATTGATGCTCTGTTAGTATCCAAACAATTGGATATCCCTTTTCAAGTAATTGAAATGAAAAATGAATACAAAAAATATGTCATAAACTACATGTTCAAGGAGTATAAATCAGGAAAAACTCCTAACCCAGATATTTTGTGTAATAAAAAAATAAAATTTAACATTTTTTTGAAAAAAGCCCTTGATTTAGGAGCAAATTTTATTGCTACAGGGCATTATGTAAATAAAGAAAAAATTGTAAAAAATAGAAAAACAATTTATCGTCTTTTAACAGGAAAAGATCTTAATAAAGATCAATCATATTTTTTATGTCAATTAACGCAATATCAATTGGAAAAATCTTTATTTCCATTAGGTTTGTTGACAAAAAATAAAGTGAGAAAAATAGCAGAAATACATAAATTGTGGAATGCTTCTAAAAAAGATTCTCAAGGTTTATGTTTTGTAGGTAAAATTCATTTACCTAATTTTCTTAGAAAAAAAATTACTCCAAAAAAGGGAGAAATAATTTTTATTAATTCTAATGCCTCAATATATAAAGAAAAAAAATTCTTTCTTTCTAAAGAAGAAGAATTATTTTTTCTATCAAAAAAAAAGAAATACAAAAAATCAGATGGAAAAATAATTGGATATCATCAAGGGGCATCTTATTTTACTAAAGGACAACGTAAAGGATTAGCATTAGGAGGTTATAAAGAAGCTCTTTTTGTTATAGATACCGATGTAAAAAAAAACATCGTTTATACAGGTATGGGAAAAAAACATCCAGGATTGTATAGAAAATCTTTATTTATTCAGGAGAATAATATTCATTGGATACGGGAAGATCTTATGCTTTCTGCAGGTGAAAAAATGAATGTATTTTGTAGAGTTCGTTATAGACAACCATTACAAAAATCAAAATTATATAAAATAAGAAAAGGAATGTTTATCGAATTTGATCATATGCAATGTGCTATTACGGAAGGACAATTTGCTGTTTGGTATCTTGGACAAGAATTAATAGGATCAGGAATCATTTCTATTATTTTATATTTTTTTTATAAAAATTAAATATATTTTAAAATATAATTTTTTGTTTTTATATTTTTTTTAAAAAAAATGATTTTTTTTGATAAAAACTCAAAAATAGGTTATTCAAGTAATTACTCATTGAAAACTTTACAATATATTCATTAATAAATCAAATAATGATAATATTATAAAAATAAATACATAAAAACTGCTTTTATATAATCTATTTTTTTCATATTTTTGCATATTATATAATTTAAAAGTTTGTATAGTTTTACGATAAAACTATTCAAGTTCGGTGTTTTTTTTTATCCCTACTTGATGACTCAGTAGGGCTTTTTGATTTATTAAAATATTTCAAATTTTTCATGAAAAAAAGAATTAACAATTTTAGTGCAAAAATAACGAAAGAATCTAATTTACCGGCAGCACATGCTATGTTATACGCCGTAGGAATGAAAGAGTTAGATTTTTGTAAAGCACAAATAGGAATAGTTAGCAATTGGTATGAAGGAAATCCTTGTAACATGCATTTAAATAAAATGTCTCAAAAAATAAAAGAGTCGGTTACATCTAAAAATTTAGTAGGATTTCAATTTACTACTATTGGAGTGAGTGATGGTATTACTATGGGGACATCAGGTATGAGATATTCACTTCCTTCTAGAGAATTAATCGCAGATAGTATAGAAACTGTAGTGAATTCTCATTATTATGATGGAGTCATAGCAATACCTGGATGTGATAAAAATATACCAGGAGTTATGATGGCTTTGCTAAGATTGAACAGACCATCCATAATTGTATATGGAGGAAGTATTTCTTCCGGTTATTACAATGGAAAAAAATTAGATGTAGTCTCTTCTTTTGAAGCTTTAGGAAAAAAAAATACAGGTCAAATTACTGAAAAAGAATACAAAAATATTATAAAAAATTCTTGTCCAGGACCAGGAGCTTGTGGAGGAATGTATACTGCAAATACAATGTCTTCTGCTTTCGAAGCTATGGGAATGATGCTTCCTTATTCATCCTCTTCTCCTTCAACAAGTGAAAATAAAAAAATAGAATGTGAAGAAGTTTCTATATATATTAAAAATCTTTTAAAAAAAGGAATCAAACCTAAAGATATCGTCACAAAAACTTCTATTGAAAATGGAGTTAAACTCGCTATGTCTTTAGGTGGATCAACTAATTTAGTTTTACATTTTTTAGCTATTGCTAAATCAGCCAATATTGATTTTTCTTTGAAAGATTTTCAAAAAATTAGTAATCAAGTCCCTCTTATTGGAAATCTAAAACCCAGTGGAATTTTTTTAATGGAAGATATTCATATGTATATAGGAGGAATGCCCGTAATTATAAAATATTTATTAAATGAAGGGGTATTGTCTGGAGATTGTTTAACCGTTACTGGAAATACGTTATCTGAAAACATGAAAAAGATTCCTAACATAACTTTTAATCAAAAAATTATTCATTCTTTAAATAATCCCATCAAAAAAAACGGACATATTAGAATTTTGTATGGAAATTTATCTCCAGAAGGAGCTATAGCTAAAATTACGGGAAAAGAAGGAACAATTTTTAGAGGAAAAGCTAATGTTTTTAATTCAGAAGAAGAAGCAAATCAAGCAATTTTGAACAATAAAATTCTTCCTGGGGTAGTCATTGTTATTCGATATGTTGGTCCAATTGGAGGCCCAGGAATGCCAGAAATGTTAAAACCTACATCATACATAATGGGTTCTGGATTAGGAAAACAAGTAGCTCTTATTACAGATGGTAGATTTTCAGGAGGATCACATGGGTTTGTTGTCGGACATATTACTCCCGAAGCACAATTGGGAGGATTAATCGCTTTAGTCAAAAATGATGATTTTATTAAAATAGATACGGAAAATAACACGATTACTCTTGAAATAAAGGATGAAGAAATACAAAAAAGAAGGAAATTATGGACTCCTCCTATATTAAAAGTCAAAAAAGGATATTTATATAAATATACAAAAATGGTATCTACAGCTTCTGAAGGATGTATTACAGATCAATTTTAGTTGTATATGGAAAAAAAGTTATTATCGGGTTCAGAAATTGTAATAAAAGCACTTCTATATGAAAAAGTCGAATATATATTTGGATACCCAGGCGGAGCAATTATGCCCATATATAATTCTTTGCATGATTACTTAAATTCTATTTCGCATATTCTTATGCGTCATGAACAAGGATCGATTCATGCCGCACAAGGATATGCTCGAGCAACTGGAAAAATTGGTGTATGTTTTACTACCTCAGGACCAGGGGCTACTAATTTAATTACTGGATTGGCAGATGCTTTTATTGATAGTACTCCTATTGTTTGTATTACTGGACAAGTCACATCTCATTTATTAGGAACTGATGCTTTTCAAGAAACAAATATTATTGATATTTCGATTCCTGTCACTAAATGGAATATTCAAGTTTTAAAAGCTAAAGATATTTGTGAATCAATTCAAAAAGGATTTTTTATAGCTAAAAAAGGGAGACCTGGACCTGTATTAATTGACATCACTAAAGATGCTCAATTTCAAAAAACTATATTTCATTATACACGTTGTAAATATATAAAAAATTTTAATCCATATCCTTGTATAGAAGACCAAAGAATAATAGAAGCTGCAAATCTAATAAATTCATCTGAAAAACCTTTGATTCTTGTCGGTCAAGGAATAATTTTAGCTGAAGCAGAAAAAGAATTTAAAGAATTTGTTGAAAAAACTGGAATTCCAGTAGCTAGTACTTTATTAGGATTAGGAGCGTTAAAAACTAATCATCGTTTATATGTTGGAATGTTAGGAATGCATGGAAATTACGCTCCTAATGTTTTAACTAATCAATGTGATATTCTCATTGCGATAGGGATGCGATTTGATGATCGTGTAACTGGAGATATTAAAAAATATGCTAAACAAGCTAAAATTATTCATTTAGAAATAGATTCTTCCGAAATCAATAAAAATATTTTATGTCATGTCCCAATTTTAGGAGATTGTAAAATATCTTTAAAAAAATTAATTTTTTATGTTAACAAATCCGTTCATCAAGAATGGATTGATAAATTTTTTCATCTTAAAAAAAAAGAAAAAGCTTTAGTCATACAAGGTGATTTAAATCCAAAAAAAAAGGGAATAACTATGGGTGAAGTGATTAAATGGATTAACCAATACAAGAAAAAGAATGCAATTCTTGTCACGGATGTGGGACAACATCAAATGATAGCTTCAAGATATTTTAATTTTACTTGCACAAAAAGTCAGATAACTTCTGGAGGTTTGGGAACTATGGGTTTCGCTTTACCAGCTTCTATAGGAGCCCAATTAGGTGCTAAAAATAGACAAGTTATTTGTGTCGTAGGAGATGGGGGGATTCAAATGACAATACAAGAAATGGGAACAATTTTACAAAATCAAATTTCTATTAAGATTATACTATTAAACAATAATTTTTTAGGAATGGTACGTCAGTGGCAAGAACTTTTTTTTGACAAACGTTATTCCTGTACAGAATTAGTGAATCCAAATTTTATAAAATTATCCAATGCTTACAATATAAAAGCAAAAAAAGTGATTAAAAGAGAAGAATTAGAAAATTCAATTAAAAAAGCATTAAATCATAAAAAAGCTTTTTTATTAGAAGTTGTAATAGAAAAAGAAGATAATGTTTTTCCTATGATTCCTACAGGAGCAGCTGTAGATGAAATTCGCTTAACATAATTAATGACAAAAAAAATAAAACACTATGAAGAATCAATTCAGAATAATAATTTTAGGAGAAAAAGAAATAAGATTGTTGAGTAGAATCCTTATTATATTAAATCGAAGAAATTTAAAAACCAGTCATATTAATGTATCTAATAATAATGAAAATATAAATAATATTCATATTGACTTAGAATGTAAAGAAGAACAATTATTTAAAATCAAAAAATTTATTGAAAAACTAATTGGAATTATTCATGTTTATTATTATAAACTAGAAAATCAAAATTCAAGACATACTTCATGTAAAAAAATGAATTTACCACTAGCTACAACATATTAACTTACTTAAATTTAAATAAAAATTATGAAAATTAAATTTGGATCTGTAGAAGAAACTATTATTACAAGAGATGAATTTCCATTATTTAAAGCGAGAGATATTTTGAAGGAAGAAACTATTTCGGTCTTAGGTTATGGAGTTCAAGGCCCTGGACAATCTCTTAATTTAAGAGATAATGGATTTCAAGTGATAGTAGGACAAAGAAAACATTCTTTTTCTTGGGAAAAAGCATTAAAAGATGGTTGGATAGAAGGTAAAAATCTTTTTTCTTTGGAAGAAGCCTCTGAAAAAGGAACTATACTTATGTATTTATTATCAGATGCGGGTCAAATTTCGTTTTGGCCTATTCTTAAAAAATATTTAACAGAAGGAAAATCTTTATATTTTTCACATGGATTTGGATTAACTTTTTGTGATCAGACAAAAATATATCCCTCTAAAAATATAGACGTTTTTTTAGTAGCTCCCAAAGGATCTGGAACCAGTTTAAGAAGACTTTTTAAACAAGGAAAAGGGATCAATTCAAGTTATGCTATTTATCAGGATTATAGTGGTAATAGTTTAAATAAAACTTTATCAATTGGAATTGGAATAGGATCTGGATATTTATTTGAAACAAATTTTAAAAATGAAGTATACTCGGATTTAGTAGGAGAAAGAGGGACTTTGATGGGAGCGATACAAGGAATTTTTGCCGCACAATATCAAATGTTAAGAGAAAAAGGTCATTCTCCTTCAGAATCTTTTAACGAAACTGTAGAAGAATTAACTCAAAGTTTGATGCCTCTAGTATCGGAAAATGGAATGGATTGGATGTATTCAAATTGTTCTACTACTGCGCAAAGAGGAGCTTTAGATTGGTGGATAAAATTTAGAGATGCGACTCTTCCAATTTTTCAAGAATTATACCATGAAGTATCATCTGGAAATGAAGCAAAAAGAATCATTAAAGTTAACAGTGATCTAAATTATAGGGAACAATTACAAAAAGAATTACAAAATCTTAGAAAAAGTGAATTATGGAAAGTAGGATCCCAAATTCGTAATCTTAGACCAGAAAAAAAAGATTCAAATTAAGTCACTCATTTTTATTTAAAAAAGATTGAAAAATAAGTTCAAAGGATATTTTCCTTCTTATCAAGAAATAATTAAAGCTAAAAATATCTTAAAAGATATCATTTATGAAACTCCATTACAAAAAAATTCTCTTCTATCAGAAAAATATAAAGCTAATGTTTTTCTAAAAAGAGAAGATTTACAAATTATACGTTCATACAAAATTAGAGGAGCTTATAATAAAATCAAAAGTTTATCTCATAAAGAACTGAAAAAAGGAATTGTGTGTGCTAGTGCAGGAAATCACGCACAAGGAGTTGCTTATTCTTGTAACATATTAAAAATATCGGGAAAAATATATATGCCAAGTACTACTCCTAAACAAAAACTAGAAAGAGTCAAAATGTTTGGAAAAGAATATGTTGAAATTCTTTTGACTGGGGATACTTTTGATGCCGTTAGTTATGAAGCAATCAAAGATTGTAAAAAAAATAAAAAAATTTTTATTCATCCTTTTGATGATATTAAAATTATTGAAGGACAAGCTACTGTTGGTTTAGAGATTTTACAACAATATACTTCCAATATAGATTATGTTTTTATTCCCATTGGTGGAGGAGGATTAGCTTCTGGTGTCAGTAGTCATTTTCAAGAACTTAGCCCTAAAACTAAAATTATAGGAGTAGAACCTCAAGGAGCTCCTTCTATGAGTTGTTCTTTAAAAAAAGGAAAAATTGTTGAATTAAAAACAATAGATAGATTTATTGATGGGGCTTCAGTTAAAAAAGTGGGAAAATTAAATTTTGATATATGTAATCAAACATTATTTGATATCAAAACTGTTCCAGAAGGAAAAGTTTGTACAACAATCTTAGATTTGTATAATTTAGAAGCTATTATTGCAGAACCAGCTGGAGCTCTTTCAATAGCAGCTTTAGATTTTTATTCTTATGAAATAAAAGGGAAAACAATTGTTTGTATTTTAAGTGGAGGTAATAATGATATTACCAGAACAGAAGAAATCAGAGAAAGATCTCTTTTGTATGAAGAAAAAAAACATTATTTTATTGTTAAATTTCCCCAAAGAACTGGAGCTTTAAAAGAATTTGTGAACAATATTTTAGGACCAAAAGATGACATTGCTTATTTTGAATATTCTAAAAAAACTTCAAAGGAAGAAGGGCCCGCAATAATAGGAATAGAATTATCAGATAAAAACGAATTTTCTGGCTTAATAGGAAGAATGAAAAAATATAAAGTTCATTTTCAATACTTAAATAAAAACCCAGATTTATTTCGTATTCTTATATAAAAATTTAATAATTTGTACCCACGACTGGATTTGAACCAGCACATCCAAATTGGATACCACCCCCTCAAAGTGGCGTGTCTACCATTTTCACCACGTGGGCTTTTATTTTATCAAATATAGAATTTATTGGTATTTCATCAAAAATAAATATAAACTATATTTGAATGGAATTCTGTTCAAGTCAAATAAAATAATATATGAATATAGCGATAATAGGATATGGAAAAATGGGAAAAACTATAGAAAAAATAGCTAAAATTAGAAATCATAAAATTTCATTATGTTATGATGGAACTCCTTCTTTGCATTTATTGAATAATTCAAATTCAGATGTAGCAATAGAATTTAGTCAACCACATTCTGCATTTAACAATATAAAAATTTGTATAGAAAATAATATTCCTATAGTATGTGGAACTACAGGGTGGTTAGAAAAATTTGAAATTATTCAAAAAATATGTAAAGATAAAAATGGATCTTTTTTGTATTCTTCTAATTTTAGTATTGGAATGAATATTTTTTTTGAAATCAATAAAAAATTATCTAAACTATTACATTTATCTTCTCAAGATTATGAAGTGATGATAGAGGAAATTCATCACAAAGAAAAAATAGATAAACCTAGTGGAACTGCTGTTTCTTTAGCAAAAGATATAATAAACAATAAAATGAAAGAAACATGGATTTTGGATGAAAATAAAATGGATAAAAAAAAAATAAAAAATCAAATTTTGATTTTATCAAAAAGATTAAATCATGTACCAGGAATACATATTGTAAAATATAAATCTAAAATAGAGGATATTAAAATTCAACATAAAGCTCATAATAGGGAAGGATTTGCTTTAGGTGCTGTGATTGCCGCAGAATGGATACAACATAAAAAAGGTATTTTTTCTATGAAAGAGGTTTTAGAAATATAAACATTCTTTTCATGCATCAATATTTTATTTTTAACAGTATTTTTTTATTTCTTGAACATGTTATTCATATTTTAGGAACATGGAATTTTTATAAAAAATTAGGAATAAAATCTTGGAAAATTTTTATTCCCATATATAATATTTTTATTCTTTTAAGAATTTATAAAAGATCTATATGGTGGATTTTTCTGTTATTGATTCCGTTAACTAGCACAATATTGATTTTTATTTTATGGATGGATTTAATTTATACTTTTTTAAAAAAAACGAAGGTGAATCTTCTTTTATTTTTTTTATCTGCAGGTTTATATATTTATTATATCAATTTTTTTAAAAAAATTCAATTTTTAAAAATAGAAAATATAAAAAAAAAAGAAGATCATATAGGAATTTTATTAGCTGTTATTTTATCTTTTATCACTCATACTTATATAGTTCAACCTTTCGTAATCCCTACTTCTTCTATGGAAAGAACTTTATTGGTGGGAGATTTTATATTGGTTAGTAAAGTTCATTATGGATTACGTATGCCTATGTCCCCTATATCAATCCCTTTTACACATAATAATATTTTTGGAAATATAAAATCTTACATTTCTATTTTTCAATGGCCTTATTTTCGTTTTACTCCAATACAATCTGTACAAAGAAATGATATAGTTGTTTTTAATTTTCCTAAAGATTCTAATCATAAAATAATAGATCGAAAAGATCATTATATTAAACGTTGTGTTGGATTACCAGGAGATTTAATTTTAATTAGAAAAGGTATTTTGTTTGTTAATTATAAAAAAGAAAAATTTTTTTCGGAAAAGCAATATGCTTATTTTATTAAAACGGAAAATATTCCTTTAAACATAGAATATCTAAAAAATCAAATGGATATTGAAGATATTGAATTTTTTGGAGAAAAAAATGATGAATATTTTTATCAAATTATGTTAAACGAAAAAAAAGCATCTCAAGTACAAAATTTATTTGAAAATATAGTTTTTATAAAAAAGGATATTCTTCCTATTCATTTCAAGGAACATTATATATTTCCTAATCATTCTAATTGGAATAGAGATTTTTTTGGCCCATTACATGTTCCTAAAAAAGGGGAACTTATTAAGTTAAGTTCCAAAAATATTCATATTTATAACGAAATTTTAACTTATGAAAAAGTTAAAAAATTAGATCTCATTTCAAAAAAATATTTGAAAATAAAAAATAATTATTATTTCATGATGGGAGATAATAGGCATAATTCATCTGATTCTCGTTATTGGGGTTTTGTTCCCGAAGATCATATAGTAGGGAAACCTATATTCATATGGATGAGTATTGATTGGGATAGAGAAAATCCTTTAAATATATTTATGTGGAAATTTCGATGGGATCGTATTATGAGAACAATAGAAGGAAAACACTCTTATTTATCTTTATTTTTTTTATTTTCATTTGTATATTCGTTTTTTTTCTTATTTAAAAAAAAATAAAAAAAATTACAACTCAATAAAAAATTTTTTTTTCATTTTTTATCATAAAACTTACTATAAAATAACCAGATAAAAGACCTCCAATATGGGCAAAATGAGCAACTCCAGGTGCTAAATTAAAAATAGCTGAAATCAAACTTCCAAAAATAAAAATAATCATAGCTTTCCTAACTGCTACTGGAAAAGGAAAAGGTAAAATGAAAATTTTATGTTCAGGAAAAAATTTAGCAAAAGCTCCTACTATACCACTTACGGCTCCAGATGCCCCCATCATAGGAGAATACATAGAACTATAAAGATTTATTTTTTGTTCTTCATTTAAATAATCCAATGTTCTTTTAGCTTGTGAAAAATCAAAAGTTTGAACTAAGTAATATAAAACACTAGTATTAAAAATGATTTGGAATAGTGCAGCTAAAATACCTGATAAAAAATATATAATTATAAATTTTTTGACTCCTAAAAAAGTTTCTATCTGTCCTCCAAACATAAATAAAGCCAACATATTAAAAATTATATGCAAAAAAAGACGTTTAGAATGTACAAACATATGAGTCAAAATTTGATATAATTCAAATCGTTCATCTAAAGGATGATATAAAGAAAGAACGCTTTCTATTTTATATTGTGAAAAAACAAAAGTAGCTGTATACACAAGTATATTAATACTAATTAAATGTTTGACAGCATCTGAATTGAAATTTGTGTAAAAATTCACTTTTTAAAAAAAATTTTTGCTTAAAACAAAAAATATGGGATCTCCTGAATTCGTATAACTTGGATTATGACAGGAAAATAAATCTTTAATTATACATTCCATTTTTTCAGGATATAACTTTGTTCCGGATTTTATAGATCCGGATTTAGATATAATTTGAATAAGTTTTTTTTTATTGTTTTTTTCTCCTTGAATAAAATTATATGTTATAATATTTTGAATAATTTCAACCAACATGTTTTTTTGTATATTTTCAGGGACGGAATACAAATAAACTGATTCATCACAAATATATAAATGAAACCCAAAATTAATTAAATCGTTTTTTATATTATTCAAAGAAACGTATTCTTTTTTCAAAAGTCTAACTTTTATAGGAAAAAAAAATTGTTGACTTATGAAAGTTTTATTTTTTAAAAAAAATTCAAATAATATATTTTGATGAGCTCTATGTTGATCAACCAATATCATATATTTATTATTCAATACAAAAATTATGTATTTATTATCAATTTGTAGAGTTTCGATCTTCCTTTTATGATAAACATAATAAGATAACTCATTCATAAATTGAAAATTTTTTCTAAATACATCAGAATTATAGTCATTTATTTTATGAAATGAATTTTCTAAATTTTCTAGTTGAATGACTTTATCTTTATCATGGTTGAATAAACAATCTTTTTTAAGTAATTTATAAGATAATAAAAACTTATCATTTTTTAATTCTTTCTCTTTAACCTTATATTGATAAAATAGAATATTTTTGATTTCTTGTTGAATCATTTCACCAATCATTTCTTCTTCTTCTAATTTTACTTCTTTTTTTGTGGGATGTATATTCCAATTTACTAAACTATAATCTATAAAAATAAAAATAAAATAAGACGCTGTTTTAAAATCTTTTAAAAAGCCATTATAAGCATGAATAATTTTTTTATGTAAAAAAAAATGTGTAACACAACGTTGATTAACCAATATGAATTGATTTCCTTTTTTTACAGAAGTATCTGGAACGCTAACAAATCCTTCTACAAGAATTTTATTTTTTTTTATAAAAATTGGAACTAAAATTTTTTTTTCATTTTTAAAAATTTCTTTAATTCTTTCTATTAAAGAAGCTTTTTTAAAATAAAAAATAATTTTATTATTATGATAAAAACGATATGTTATATTTCTATGTGCTAAAATAATTTTATAGAATTCATAAATAACATGTTGAAATTCTACTCTTGAAGATTTTAAAAATTGTCTTCTGACAGGAAGTTTATAAAAAATGTTTTTTACAGAAATTCTTGTTCCTTTAAGCATATTTAAAGGTACTTGTTTTTTTATTTTTCCTTCTTCTATAAAAAGATGTATTCCTGCTACATTTTCTTTATTTTTAGTTTGTATTTCCAATTGAGAAACAAATGCTATAGAAGCTAAAGCTTCACCTCTAAATCCTTTTGTTTTAATTTTAAAAACATCATCCGTTGTTTTAACTTTAGAAGTTGCATGTCTTTGAATGCTCATCTTAGCATCATCAATACTCATTCCGATTCCATCATCTATTAATTGAATCAATGTTTTACCTGAGTCTTTGATAAAAACATCAATTTTTTTTGCATTTGCGTCTATTGCATTTTCCAAAAGTTCTCTTAAAACAGAAGAAGGACGTTGAATTACCTCTCCTGCAGCTATTTGTTGAATGATTTTTTCAGGTAAAAATTGAATAATATTTTTCATTTCAAAAATTTTCTAAACAAAGACATATATATAGCTGTTTTAGCACATTCTATCCCCTTATTTCCATTTTTACCGCCTGATCTATCAAAAGATTGTTGTTGATTTCTATCAGATAGAACACAAAATATGACAGGAACATCATATTTGATATTAATATCTTTAATTCCATGCGAAATAGCTTGACATAAGTATTCAAAATGAGGAGTTTCTCCTTGTATTAAAGATCCTATTGTAATGATTGAATCAAAGTTGTAACAATGAGCTATTTTTTTAGAAGAATAAATTAATTCAAAACTTCCAGGAACTTCCCAAGTTTTAATTTTTTCTTTTAATACTCCTAATCGAATTAAAGTTTCATAAGCTCCTTTATATAATCTACTTGTAATTTCTTTGTTCCATAAAGAAACTATAATAGCCAATTTTAAATTGGCGTTTTTTATTTCTTTTTTATTTAATAAATAAATAGGATTGGTCTTCATATATAAACATAATTTATAACTTATTTTCAATAAACATTAAATATTTTTCAACATTTTCTTTATATAAAAAAAAGGGATATTTTTTTTCTATTTTTTTAAAAAAATATTTAGAATCTTTATACTTTTTCATATAAAAATTTAATAATGCAGCTTTGTAGTAATAAAGAGGAGTTGTAATTTCATTTTCTCTTATACTTGCTGCAAATATGTAATTTTTTAAAGCTTCTTTTTGATTTTTTATTTGAATAAAAGCATCACCTATAATTCCGTATTTGATAGAAGATAAAATTTCATCTTTTGCTGAAAAATTTTTCATCATTTTGATAGATTCTTTGTAATATCCCAATTTATAATAGCAAATTCCTGCATAAAACTTAGAAATGTTTCCTGCTTTAGTAAAAGGAAATTTAGACGCTATACCTGAAAATCCTAAATAATTAATTTTAACATTTTTTCTATTTAAGGCTTTATCTATATTTCCTTTAGAAAGATATTGTTGAGCGTAACTCAATTCTTTCATCGCTTTTTCTTCTAATGGATTAAAAAAAAATTTATTTAAACAAATATATGTTACAGTTACTATGATTATCATCAATATAATTGAAAAAAAAATTGTATTTTTTTTCATGTTATGACACTTATTTATTGAATTGAAATAAATATAATTTAATTTTTTTCATTTTAATTCATTTTTTCTAATGACCTCTACAGTTTTTATCCTTTTGTTATCAATGCTCTTTATAATAAAAGAATAATTAATAAAATTTATTTTTTGTTTTTTTTGAGGAAATTCTTTATTTATTTCCATAATAAATCCTCCTAAAGTATCTGCCTCCCCTTTTCGATTTTCAAAAAAAACTTCTTCTCCCTCCTCAATATCCATAATTCGATAAAAATTAATTAAAGATGTTTTTCCATCAAATAAATAATTATTTTGGTTTAATTTAGAATAAGACATATCTTCTTCATCAAATTCATCAATAATATCTCCTACTATTTCTTCAATCACATCTTCAAGAGTTACTAATCCACATGTTCCTCCATATTCATCGACCACAATAGCTAAATGTATTTTCTTTTTTTTAAAATCACTTAAAAGATCATCAATCTTTTTTTTTTCTGGAACAAAGAAAGGAGTATGAATGAGTTTTTTCCATTGAAAATTTTTTTCATAAATAAATGGAAGAAGATCTTTGGCGAAAAGAACTCCTTCTATATCATCAATACTATTTTTATAAACAGGAATACGAGAGTATCCTTGATAACGAACTAATTTTAATACATCATAAAAATTTTTATTGCTATTTAAAGCAAACATATCTATCCTTGGAGTCATAATCTGATGTATTTCTGTATTTCCAAAATCAACAATTCTTTGTAAAAATTTACGTTCTTGAATATTTTTGGTATTTGAAGATGTAATTTTTAAAGCTTTTGAAAGCTGGTCAACAGAAATCATATGCTTTTTTTTGATTACTTTTTTTTCTATAGCTTTTGAAATAAAAATTATAATTTTGCTAATCGGATCCAATATTTTACTTAGGATCATTAAAGGTTTTGCCATAAAAATAGCAAAACGAAAATTATTTTTACTAGCATATATTTTAGGTATTATTTCTCCAAATAAAAGTAAAATAAAAGTAAGAACTCCAACTTCTAAAATAAAATTGATAGGAATATGAAATTTTTTATAAATAACTAAATATTTATTTTCTAAAAATTCTGCAATTAAATAAGAACTTAATATAACAATTCCAATATTAGAAAAATTATTAGATATTAATATTGTTGCTAATAATTTTTTTTTCTCTCTTAAAATTTGAAATACAATATTTCCTTTGGATGATTTTTTTTTTCTTTCTCTATCGAGGGTTTTTTTTTTAAT
>NZ_CP059192.1:109502-152902 GCF_014251595.1 Blattabacterium cuenoti
GTTTTTTTTTCAATACAAAAAAAAGCAGTTTCTGATCCAGATATTAATGCAGAAAGAAATAACAATATTATTATTAATGCAAAATAAAAAATTAAATATAAAGTTTTTTCTAAAAAAACATTCGTCGAAGATTCTTTTTCCAAAAGATTAAATTTTGATAATAATTTTTATAAAAAAATGAAAAATTTATATGATAAAAACTAAATCATTTTTTTATGTTTAAAAAATAAAATAATAGGACGAGGAAAAGGGTATTCCCCTATTTGATTATAGGATATAAAAAAAAAACGATCCAAGAATATATTTCGATCTAAATTTTTTATTTGACAACTAAGAAATTGAATTGATAAAATTTGATGCGTTAATTTGTGTTCCAATTTATAAACTAAATTGGGAGAAACAATGACTCTAAATTTTTTCCAAATTTTATCTACTATTTCATGAATAGAAAGATTTATTTTAGATTCTATTAAAGGAAAATCATAAAGTCCCTCCCATATATCTTTAGTTGATCTTTTATTTATACAAATATTATTATTACGATCACATATGAAAAGATAATAAAAAAATCTATGTTTTATAAATTTTTTTATTTTTTTGACAGGTAATTGATGTACAGTTCCATTTTGAATGGAAAAACAAGAATCTTGAATTGGACATAACAAACATTTAGGATTTTTTGGAGTACATAAAATAGAACCTAAATCCATAATGGCTTGATTAAAAATTCCTGGATGTTCAAAATCCATTATTTTTGAAACAACGACTCGAAACATATTTTTTGTATTTATAGACGTTATATCCTCGTGAATTCCAAAATATCGAGATAATACTCTGCAAACGTTTCCATCAATAGCAGGAATCACTTCGTGAAAACATATAGATGCTATAGCAGCCCCGGTATATGGACCTATACCTTTATACTTTATTAATTCTTTATATTTATTAGGAAATGAAATTTTATTATTTTGTAGCTTTTTAGCAAAAGAATGTAAATATTTCGCTCTAAAATAATAACCTAATCCTTCCCATTTTTTTAACACATTTTTTTCTTTTGCTTGAGATAGTTTTTCTAAATTTGGAAATTCTTTTATAAAATCTAAATAATATCTTATAGTTTTTTGTGAAACTCTTGTTTGTTGTAACATAAACTCTGAAACCAATATATAATACGGATCTTTAGTTTTTCTCCAAGGAAGTTTCCGATAATTTTTTTTATACCAATTTATTATTTTTTTGGAAAAATCCATATAACTTTAATTTTAGAGCAATTTTATAAAAAATTGGTATATTTAGGAAACCAAATTTTGTTATTCGATATAATGATTTAACATGACAAAAGCAGATATAATAACAGAAATCATATCAGAAACTGGATCTGAAAGAATTGATACACAAAAGGTGATAGAAACATTTATGAAAAAAATCAAACAAAGTTTGACATCGGGTGAAAATGTTTATTTAAGAGGATTCGGATCATTTATTATTAAATATAGAGCAAAAAAACTGGGACGTCATATATCCAAAGATATGTCTATTGTAATTCCTGCGCATAATATCCCAGTATTTAAACCTGCAAAATCTTTTACTGAGTTAGTCAAAAAAAATGTTCCTATAAAGGAATAAAATAAAATGTAAATACAATAATTATTAAATGAAAATTATGCCAAACGGAAAAAAAAGAAAAAGACGTAAGATAGCAACTCATAAAAGAAAAAAAAGAAATAGGAAAAATAGGCATAAAAAGAAATAATAATTTTAATTATAAAAATTAATCTATTGTAATTTCTAAAACTTTTTTTTCCTTGTTTTTGTCTATGTATGAATAAAGAGTTAATTATAAATGCAGAAGAACAAGAAGTTAAAATAGCTCTTTTGGAAGAAGGAAAATTATTAGAGCTTCATAGAGATGTTTTTGATAAAAAATTCTCTGTGGGTGATGTTTATTTGGGAATAGTTAAAAGAATTTTGTATGCATTAAATGCTGCTATTATCGATATAGGACATTCAAAAGGAGCTTTTTTACATTATGATGATCTTGGATTACAAATAAATCAAATCTTAGATTTGATATCCGATAATCACATAAAAAAAAGAAAAAAATCTGTTATTAATGATTTCGAAAATTCAGAAAAAAAAAATTCTATAAATCATATATTACATATTGGACAAAAAGTTTTGGTTCAAATTTCTAAAGAACCTATTTCTAATAAAGGACCAAAACTTACTACAAAAATTTGTATTCCAGGTAGAAACTTAATACTTATTCCTTTTTCGGAAAAAATTTCTATTTCTAAGAAAATAAAAAATATAAAAGAAAGAAATAGATTAATTTCTTACATAAAAAAAATAATACCTAATAAATTTGGAATTATTATTCGTACAGCTGCTAATAATGAAGTAGAAAAAGTTCTGAATGATGAACTATTTTTTTTAATAAAAAAATGGAAAAAAACATTAAATAATTTGATAAAACTTTTACCCCCAGTTCGGGTATTAAATGAAAAAAGTAAAATTTTTTGTTTATTAAGAGATATATTCAATGACGATTTTAAATTTATTTGCTGCAACAATTATTTTCTTTTTCAAGAAATTCATTCATATTTATCTTCAATTTATCCAGAAAAAACAAACATAATTAAATATTACAAAGAAAACATTCCCATATTTGAAAAATATGGAATAGAAAAACAAATACAAGTTTTTTTAGGTAAAAATGTACCTCTTGAAAATGGAGCTTATCTTATTATAGAACATACTGAAGCCTTACATGTTATAGATGTTAATAGTGGCATGAGCAATTATATGATGAAAAATTGTACAAAATCAGAAAGAATTGATAATATATTGAAAATAAATTTATTAGCAGCAACAGAAATAGCAAGACAATTGAGATTAAGAGATATGGGGGGTATCATTGTCGTGGATTTCATAGATATGTCTGATTACAAACAAAAAAAAAAATTATATGAACACTTAAAGGAAAAAATGAAACATGATAGAGCAAGACACCAAATTTTACCTCCTAATCAGTTTGGATTAGTTCAATTTACCCGCCATAGGGTAAGACCTGAATTGAAAAAAATAAATATAAATAATAAACAACATAAAAATGCTCCTGATAATTATGTTTATCACTTGGAATTTGTTATAGAAACTATTATAAAAAACAAGAATCATAAAGGAATACAATTACATATTCATTCTTTTGTTTCTGCTTTTTTAAAACAAGGATTTCCTTCTATTCAACAAAAATGGTTTTTAAAATATAAAAAATGGATTAAAATAATTCCAAGAGATTCATTTGGATATACAGAATATAAAATTATAAATAAAAATCATGAAATCGTATCATCTTCTTTTTACTTTCATTAAAATAAATTATAACTTTCGATTAAGTGGGCGTGGTGGAACCGGAAGACACGTCAGAATTAGGATCTGATGCTTATTAGGCGTAAGGGTTCGAATCCCTTCGCCCGCACTAATTTTTTATATTTCTTTTTTTATATCCTATATAAATTTGTCTAGGCCTACCTATGGGATCTCTGTTAAGTTTCATTTCTTTCCAATGAGCCATCCATCCTGGTAATCTACCTAAAGCAAACATGACAGTAAACATATCTTTAGGAATGCCTATCGCTTGATAAATAATTCCAGAATAAAAATCAATATTAGGGTAAAGTTTTTTTTCTACAAAATAAGAATCCTGAAGAGCACTTTCTTCAATATTTTTTGCTAATTCTAATATTGGATCAGAAATTCCTAATTCTTGAATCACATTTTCGGCAACTTTTTTAGCTATTTGAGCTCTAGGATCAAAATTTTTATAAATTCTATGTCCAAATCCCATAAGTCGAAATGGATCTTTTTTGTTTTTTGCTTTTTCTATCCACTTTTTGATATTTCCTCCACTTTGTAAAATGGCTTCTAACATTTCAATAACAGCTTGATTTGCTCCTCCATGTAATTTTCCCCAAAGAGCACTCATTCCTGCAGATATAGATGAAAATAATCCAGCATGAGCAGAGCATAATAAACGAACGGTAGTGGTAGAGCAATTTTGTTCATGATCCGCATGTAATATTAAAATTTTATTTAAAGTATCTGCGATAATAGGATTTTGTTCATAAGATTGATTAGGTCTAGAAAAAAACATTTTTAATAAATTAGACGTATAATCAAGATTATGATCTGCATGACTAGGAGGTAGACCTACTTTTTTTCTATAAGTTAAAGCCGCTAATATAGGTAATTTAGCTAATAAATGAAGATACATATCTTCTTCTTGTAAAGAATTTATAAATGCATCTAAAATATAGGTTAAAGAAGATAAAATTCCCATTGGATGATAGAAATTAGGAATATTATCAAGCATTTGTATTATTTCCTTATGAATATGATTAAATTTTTTTATTTTTTCAGAAAAATATTTTAATTGTGCAGTATTAGGAAGTTCTCCAATTAAAAGAAGATGACACGTTTCTAGAAATGAACATTTATTAATAATTTGTTCAATAGGATACCCTCTATACAAAAGTATTCCTTTTTCTCCATCTATAAAACTAATAGAACTTTTAGTGATTCCTGTATTTTTAAATCCTGGATCAAATGTAACAAAACCTGTATTTTCTCTTAATTGAGAAATATTAATAGCTTTATCATAAAAAGTTCCATGAATTACAGGAAGTTTGTAATGATATCCATTGATATTAAAATTAACGACACTGCACATAATAATAAATTTTAAATATATATAATATAAATATAAAATGTTATTCTAATGTAAGTTTTATATTTCATAAATCATTTCATCGAATGAAATCAGAGTATTAAATCCCTTTTTAGAAAAATAATTTTTCATTCCTTTTCTAAAACTTATAAGAACAAAATCTCCACCCCAAGCTCCCAGACTTTTTACGATTCCTAGATAATCTGGAAAATATATTTCCTTAATAGTAGGAATATTTAGCATTTTTGATGTTATTTTCTCATGTTTAAACAATAGCTCTTCAAATTCTTTTAATGTTTTACAAAAAGGAATTTTATGAGTTATAGAAGTGATGGACTCAATATTTTTATTAGAAATACTAGATATATTAGTACGAAAATATTGTATTTCATCACAAGTATTTTGTTTTTTATTGAGATGTAGAAAAAAAAGTTGATTTTTAAATGGAGGATTAAATTTTATGGGAAAAATATGAGGTTTATAATTACATAATTTGTAAATTATCGGTTTTGAAATGCTAACACAAGCTATATCATATCCACTACCAGGAAAATGATTTCCTAATAACATATAAGGGTCGACTTTAGACCATTTTGCTATATTATTAATTAAAGTAGAACTACTTCCTAACCCCCAATTTCTAGGAAATTCTAATTTTGTTTTAACAAATACCCCTTCTTTAGAAAGAAAATTTGTTTGATTTTTTTTAGACTTTAATAATAAATCCCTTAATTTAAGAGCTATATTTTTGTTTGTTTCATAGCAAATATCTAAAGAAGGAAGTTGAAATATTCCTTCAAACCATAGTTGATTAATTTCATCATAACTTTTCCAATGTAAAACAGAAGATAAATTATGTCCAAAAATAGTTAATGATTGTCCTTTAATTGTAGGTAGAGCTAATCCATCAGCTCCACACAAAATAAAATATTCTCCTGTCAATAATAATTTTCCATGACTATAAAAAAAATGTTTTTGTCTATCTCGATGCATTATGGATCTATATTTTTAGGTAAAATTTCTTGAAATTTTTTTAATTAAACCTTGTAAAATATTTCCTGGTCCTATTTCTGTAAATGAAATAGCTCCATGAGCTATCATATTTTTTATAGATTGTTTCCATTTCACTGGAGTTGTCAGTTGTTTTACAAGATTTTTCTTAATATCATAAGATTTTGTGACAGGAAGAGCTGTCACATTTTGATATATTGGATATTTAGAATCTTGAAAATAAATCTTATTTATAAATTTTTTAAATTTTTTTCGGGCTGGTTCCATAATGGGAGAATGAAAAGCTCCATGAACAGGAAGAACAAGTATTTTTTTAGCTCCTATTTTTTTTAGAATTAAACAAACTCTTTTCAAAGCTTGAATTTCTCCAGAAATTACTAATTGTTCAGGACTATTATAATTAGATGGAACTATAATCCCCTCATCTTGTTTGCAAACGTCTTCTATAAGAGAATCTTTTAAACCAAATACTACAGCCATTCCCCCATGGGTAGATTCACAAACATTTTGCATAATTGAAGCTCTTTGATTTACTAATTTTAATCCATCTTCAAAAGAAAAAACATTAATTGCAGCTAAAGCAGAAAATTCTCCAAGAGAATGTCCAGCTACCATATCCGGTTTAAAATCATTTGATGTTTTTGTTTTTATAACTGAATAAATATAAATTGCCAATTGTGTATATTTTGTTTTTTTCAAAGTATCCATGGATCCTTCAAACATAATAGATGTCATTTTAAAGCCTAGAATTTCGTCAGATAATCGAAATAATTCTTTTGCTAAATGAGATTTTTTGTATAAATCTTTTCCCATTCCTATAAATTGAGATCCTTGACCAGGAAATAGATATGCTTTCATAAAATATTTTGATTAAAAAATTAAAAATTAATTATTACATGAAAATTACTGATACTCATACCCATTTATACATGAAAGAATTTGATGAAGATATTCATTCTGTAATACAAAATGCTTTTCATAAAGGAATCAATAGGTTTTTACTTCCTTCTATAAATAGTTCAACGATCCCTAATATATTAAAATTAGAAAAAAAATATCCTAATATATGTTTTCCCATGATCGGATTACATCCCAATAAAGTGGATCCATCCAATTTAGAAGAAGAATTGCAAAACATTAAAACATGGTTATATAAACACTCTTTCATTTCTATAGGAGAAATAGGAATGGATCTACATTCAGAAAAAAAATTTATTCCTGAACAGGAGTATGCCTTTCAAATTCAAATACAGTGGGCTAAACGAAACAATTTACCTATAGTAATTCATTGTAGAAAAGCTTTTAATCAAGTTTTCCATATCTTATCAAAAGAAAAAAATTCTTCTCTTAAAGGAGTTTTTCATTGTTTTTCTGGAACTTTAGAACAAGCTAAAAAAATTATTAATTTTGGAATTAAACTAGGAATTGGAGGTATGATTACTTTTAAAAATAATCATATTAGTCAATTTTTACATAAAATATGTTTAAATCATATAGTATTAGAAACTGATGCACCTTATCTTTCTCCACATCCTTTAAGAGGAATAAGAAATGAGCCAAAAAATTTAAGAATAATTTTAAAAAAATTATCACAAATTTATTCTATATCAGAAGAAAAAATATCCGATATTATTCATTTAAATGTAGAAGAATTATTTTTTTGATATATAAAATGATTCATACCATTTTGGATGGATCTACTAATGTTTCAAATTCATCATCTGTTAAAAATCCCAATCGAATTGCTTCTTCTTTTAATGTACTATTATTTTTATAAGCATATTTTGCAATTTTTGCCGATTTTTCGTATCCAATATGGGGATTAAGTGCTGTAACTAACATTAAAGATTTATCCAAAAATTCTTGAATTCTTTGATAATTTGGTTTTATTCCTGCTACACAAAAAGAAGAAAAAGAAATACAAGCATCTGCAATGAGTTGAGTTGTTTGTAAAAAATTATATGCCATTAATGGTTTAGCTACATTCAATTCATAATTACCTGAATATCCAGCCATAGAAATTGTCATATCATTTCCTATAACTTGAGTGCAAACCATAATAATAGCTTCACATTGGGTTGGATTTATTTTTCCAGGCATTATAGAAGATCCAGGTTCATTTTCAGGAATATGAATTTCTCCAATTCCTGAACGTGGACCAGAAGCCAAAAAACGAATATCATTGGATATTTTCATTAACGAAACAGCAATTTGTTTAAGAGCACTATGAGATTCCACTATGGCATCATGAGATGATATAGCTTCAAATTTATTTTTTGCTACTTGAAAAGGAAAACCAGTATATTTACATATGTATTCGGTTACTTTTACATCATATCCTTTAGGAGCGTTTAATCCTGTTCCTACAGCTGTTCCTCCTATAGCTAATTCAGAAAGATGATCTAAAGTTTTTATTATTGAATTTAATCCATGATCTATTTGAGAAGCATATCCTGAAAATTCTTGTCCTAGCGTAATAGGAGTCGCATCCATAAGATGGGTTCTTCCTATTTTAATTACATTATGAAATAATTTGGATTTTTTTTCCAAATCTTTTTTTAATTTTTGGATAGAAGGAATGGTTTTTCTGACCAATTCTTGATAAGAGGCTATATGCATTGCGGTTGAAAAAGTATCGTTGGATGATTGAGACATATTTACATCATCATTAGGATGAATAAAACATTTAGAGTATCCTAATCTTCCCCCCATTAATACATGAGCTCTATTCGAAATTACCTCATTGATATTCATGTTTGTATGAGTTCCTGAACCTGTTTGCCATATAACTAAAGGAAATTGGTTATTTAATTTTCCTTCTATAATTTCATCACAAACTAAGGATATCATATCTTTCTTTTCTTCAGATAAAAGACCTAATTCAAAATTCACATGAGCGGCAGCTTTTTTTAAAAAACCAAATGCATGAATAATTTCTATAGGCATAGAAGCTTCTGGTCCGATTTTAAAATTATTTCGAGATCTTTCTGTTTGAGCTCCCCAATATTTATTATTAGGAACTTGAACCTCTCCCAAAATATCTTTTTCTATTCTATATGTCATTTTTCTATTTTTACGAAATTATAATATTATATTTATGAAAATTGTATTCATGATTATTAAATTTATAGGATTTTTGTTTTTCTTACTCATAACTATATCTGGTTTTTGGTGTATATTTTTTTTATTTTTTTTTAGTATTTATTGGATTATGTATTGGATTATGAGTAATATATTGATTCATATAAAAAAATATGGAAAAAAGAAAAAAATACAAAATATTTAAAAATAAATACTTTTGGATCAGTATTTCTTTTTTGATATGGATATCTTTTTTTGACTCTAATTCTTTAATTTTACACTATAAATTTAAAAAAAGTATTCAGGAAATGACAGATAATAGAGATTTTTTGAAAAAAAAAATTTTATTAGAAGATACCCAATTAAAAAAATTAACTACAGATTCTAAATATATTGAAAAATTGGCAAGAGAAAAATTTTATATGAAAAAAGAAGATGAAGATTTGTTTATTGTATCTCGAAATAATCGAAACAATAATTTAACGCCCCATATATATGAGTAAAATACTTAAGTCCGAAGGAGATATTCCACTAATTCTTGAAGCTTGAGCTAATGATATTGGACGGTAATAATCTAATTTTTCTCTTGCTTCTGAAGAAAGAGATTTGATTAATTTGTAATCAAAATTATTTGGAATTTTAAGATTTTCTAATTTCAATAATTTTTTGGCATTTTCTTTTTCTCTATCTATATACCCTTTATATTTGATTCTAATTGATACTTGTTCTAATATTTCCTCTGAAAAATTATTTTTTTTGATTTCATCTATTAAAAGTGGAATCACATCTTCAATCTCAATTTCAGAACGAGATAAAATAGTTTCTATTTTTTTTTTATGATATATTGGAGGAGATTTTTTAGAATATAAAATAGGATTTATAATTTGGGGATCAAAATTTTTATTTTGAAACAAATACATACATTTCTTTATTTTATATTTTTTTCTATCTAACAGAATCATTTTATCTTCTGAAATTAAACCTATATTATAACCCATAGGGGTTAATCTATCATCAGCGTTGTCTTGTCGCAATAACATCCTATATTCCGCTCTTGAAGTGAACATTCTATAAGGTTCTTTTGTCCCTTTCGTAATCAAATCATCGATTAAAACTCCAATATAAGCCTGATTTCTTTTAAGAATAAAAGGTTCTTTTTCATGAATCTTTAAATGAACATTAATTCCTGCCATTAATCCTTGTGCAGCTGCTTCTTCATATCCAGTAGTTCCATTAATTTGTCCAGCAAAAAAAAGATTTTCTATAATTTTACTTTCCAAAGTCATCTTTAATTGTTCTGGAGGAAAATAATCATATTCAATAGCATATCCAGGTTTTAATATTTGTACTTTTTCAAATCCTGAAATTTTTTTTAAAGATTGATATTGTATTTCTTCTGGAAAAGAGGTTGAAAAACCATTAACATATACTTCTACAGTATCCCATCCTTCTGGTTCAACAAAAATCGTATGTTCTTTTTTATCCGAAAATCGGAAAACTTTATCTTCTATGGAAGGACAATATCTAGGACTAACTCCTTGAATAGATCCAGTAAAAACTGGAGAATAACTGAAATTATTACGTATAAAATCATGTACTTTTTGATTGGTATAAGTTATATGACATTTGATTTGTTTTTTTAATTTTTTTGTATGATGAAAAAAAGAAAATTTTTTTGGGTTGATATCTCCATTTTGAGGTTTCATTCTATCATAATTTAAAGAACGTCCATCCACTCTGGGAGATGTTCCGGTTTTCATTCTTCCAAACTTTAATCCAAAACTTTGAGTTAATTGTTCTGTGATTCCTCTTACTTCTTGTTCAGCGATTCTTCCTCCATTAATTTTTTTTTTACCAATATGAATCTTACCATTTAAAAATGTACCATTCGTAAGTATAACCGATTTTCCTTTAATTTTTAATCCAAAAAAAGTTTGAACACCTTTAATTTTGTATTGTTCTACAATTAAAGATGTTACTGTATCTTGATATAAATCCAATTTATTATTTTTTTCTAGAAAAGATCTCCAATAATAGGAAAATAACCTTCTATCACATTGTGCTCTTGGACTCCACATAGCTGGTCCCTTGGATTTATTAAGCATTCTAAATTGAATTGTACTAGAATCTGTAACAATTCCTGTATAACCTCCTAAAGCATCTATTTCTCTAATTATTTGACCTTTAGCAATTCCTCCTATAGCTGGATTACATGACATTTGACCTATTGTTTGCAAATTAGTAGTAATAAGCAAAGTTTTGGATCCCATGTTAGAAGAAGCAGAAGCAGCTTCAATTCCAGCATGTCCTCCGCCAACTACAATAACATCATATATTGTATATGGAAACATGATTTTAAAATTTAAATAAATTTAAATAAAACTCTTCTTTTTTTTTCATAATTATTTTGTCTATATAATTATGATCATTATATCCTAAAAAATGTAATACAGCATGTATCATTACTCGTTTTAATTCATACATAAAAAATTGATTCCATTGTTTAGAATTATCATAAACACGATCTACGCTAATAAATATATCTCCGGAAATAAATTTCCGAACAGAATAATTAAATGCAAGTACATCTGTATAAAAATTTTTTTTTAAATATTTTTTATTCATATATAAAAGAAAATTATCATTACAAAAAATATAATTTATATTTCCAATATACATTCCCTCATTATTTAATAAAATACAGATTTTATTAATTAAATAAGATTCTTTTTTAATATGAAAATTAGGAATTTCATAAAAAAACTTAATCATTATAAAATAATATTTTCTATTTTAGGATAATTTTTATTTTTATATATTTTGATCACGAAAAAAATCATTCCTAGTATATTCACTTTATTAAATTTATTTTGTGGATGCATATCTATAATATTTTTGCAATCAAAAAATTTTTATTATTCTGCTATTGCTAGTTTATTTTCAATAATTTTCGATTTTTTAGATGGTTTTTTTTCTAGATTGATAAAAAACGAAAGTCTATTTGGAAAAGAATTAGATTCTTTAGCAGACATGGTTTCTTTTGGAATAGTTCCATCTATAATAGTTTTTCTTTTATTAGAAAAAAAAACTCCGATTCCATTTATTGAATATTTAGCTTTTCTTATTTCTATTGTATCCGCTTGTCGTTTGGCTTTATTTAATATTAAAAAGAGTTCCAATAATCATATTATAGGACTAACAACCCCCGTAAATACCTTATTTTTTTCTTCTTTATCTATTATAATTACAAAAAATCCTATGATTAATTTCATCAATCAAAAAAAAATTATATACCTTGTTATAATGCTTTTTACAATATTACTATCCTGTTATCTTTTAGTATCTCGTATTAGAATGTTTTCTTTTAAATTTGAAAATTTTTCTTGGAAAAAGAATAAAATACGTTATATTTTTTTATTGATTAGTGTTTTTCTTTTATTAATTTTACATTTAACAGCTTTACCATGCATTGTTATTTTTTATATAATAACCTCAATTTATTTTCATAGATTAAAACAAAAAAATTCATATTAGAAACATGAAATTAAAACTTCATCGTCCTATTTGTTTTTTCGATATAGAAGCAACAGGAGTCAATATAGGAAAAGATAGAATTATAGAAATATCGATATTAAAAATATTTCCTAATGGAGGACAAGAAGATAAAACTTGGCTAGTTTGTCCTGAAATCCCCATACCCCCACAATCAACGGCTATTCATGGTATTAAAAATGAAGATGTAGCAGGAAAATCTACATTTAAAGATGTAGCTTCTTCTATTCTTACAATGATTGAAAATACAGATTTAGCAGGATATAATTCGAATAGATTTGATATACCTCTTTTAGCGGAAGAAATGTTACGCGCAGGAATATCCTTCGATATTAGAAAACATAAAACTATAGATGTTCAAGTTATTTTTCATAAAATGGAACCTAGAACCCTTTCTGCTGCTTATAAATATTATTGTGGTAAAGATTTAATGAAAGCTCATAGTTCTAAAGCTGACACCTTTGCTACATATAAAATATTATTAGCACAATTAGAAAAATATGAAAATCTAAAAAAAGATGTCAAAAGTCTAAATCAGTTTTCTCATCAAAAAAATATAGCAGATCTTGCTGGATTCGTGAAAATAGATGATGAAGGAAACGAAATATTCAATTTTGGAAAATACAAAGGTGAAAAAGTTTTTGAAATTTTTGAAAAAGATCCGAATTATTATGGATGGATACAAAATTCCAATTTTCCATTATATACAAAAAAAATATTAACAGGAATTAAATTAAAAAAATTTAATAAATAAATATTTATTCTTGAACAAGATCTTTAAATCTTTTTGATATAAAATTTGTAAGATTTTTTCCACGTAACAGATCTTTGGATAACAAAGTTAAATTTAAAGCTTCTTGAATAATTTTTTTTCTTTTTTCTTCTGATACTTCTTTTAATATTTTTTTCATTAAACCATGATTGGTGTTTACTATCAATTGATAATATTTATCTTTTTCGACTGTACTTTTTTCTATAATAGTAGAATTCATTTCTTTTATTCTCCTTAAAAATTCTGGAATGATAATTAAAAAAGGGTTGTCTTTTTTGGATAAATCCTCTAATTGGATAGATAATTTGTAATTATCTATTAAATAATGTTGAATTATATCTTTTAAATCTTGTTTTTCTTTTTCAGAAAGTTCTGAATGAACTTCTTCCTTTTTTGTATTAGAATCAATTAATTTATCAATGTGATCTGAATCCACTCGAACAAAGCATATATCTTGATAAGATGATTCTAATTTCTGTATTAAATGAACCGAAAGTGGACTATCCAAAATTAAAATTTCATAGGATCTATCTTTAGCTTCTTTTATAGAACTATATTGTTGATCTTGATCTGAAGAATAAAGAAAAACAATTTTTCCTTCTTTATTTTTTTGAGTTTGTTTGATTTTATTTTTATATTCTTCTAATGTAAAATAATACTGGTCTACAGTATAAAAAATAAAAAATTCGATAGCTTTATCAAAAAAACTTTGTGTACTAATCATTCCATATTCTACTATAATTTTAATATCTGTCCATTTTTTTTGAAAATCATCTCTATTTTTTTGAAACATAGTATATAGCTGATTCGATACTTTTCTTGTTATATATTTAGATATATTTTTAACAGAAGAGTCAGATTGAAGATGAGAACGTGATACATTGAGAGGAATATCTGGAGAATCTATAACCCCTCTTAATAAGCTCAAAAAATCTGGAACAACTCCTTCCAAATTATCCGTTATATAAACTTGATTTTGATATAAATGAATTTTATCTTTCTGTATATCTATTCTTTTTTCTATTTTTGGAAAATATAAAATACCCGTTAAATGAAATGGATGATCTATATTTAAATGAACCCAAAATAAAGGATCTTCTAATTGATGGGGATATAATTCATAATAAAAATCTAAGTAATTTTTATTATTTAACTGATGTGGATTTTTTTTCCAGGCAGGATCAACATTATTGATTACAATTTCTTTTTCTTTATCCTCTTTTTTTGATAAAGAAATTGTGACAGACATAAATTTACAGTATTTTTGTAATAGTTTCAAAATACGTTCATATTCTATAAATTCTTGATTTTCTTCATTAAGAAATAAAATAACTTCTGTTCCTCTATCTATTTTTTCAATTTCTTTCATGATGAAATTAGGATTTCCTTCACAAGACCAAGATATGGATGATGCGTCTTTTTGATAAGATTGAGTTAATATCATTACTTTATCTGACACCATAAAAGAAGAATAAAAACCTAAACCAAAATGACCAATAATATTAGAATTTTTTTTTGTTGTGTTTTGATATTTGTTAATAAACTCTTCAGCTCCAGAAAAAGCGATTTGATTAATGTATTTGTCTACTTCTTCTTGTGTCATTCCTATACCATTATCCCGTATGTGAAGTGTTTTCCTATTTTGATCTATGATGATTTTAATTTTAAAATCGTCGATAATATCATATAAATTTTCTAATTTAATTAAAGTTTTTAATTTTGTAACAGCATCTACCGCATTAGAAACCAGTTCACGTAAAAAAACTTCTTGATCTGAATAAAGAAATTTTTTAATAATAGGAAAAATGTTATCTGAAGTAACACTTATTTTATTATTCACCATAAATATTGAATTGATCAAAATGATAATATGAGAGAATATACAATAATTATTCTGTTATTTAAAATAACGAACAAAATGTAAGTTCAATTTTTATTCAAAAAAACTATCTATAAATTTGATTCCATCAAATATTTTTAAATCTTGAATTTTTTCTCCTGTTCCCAAATATTGAATCGGAATTTTAAATTGATCCATAATTCCTATTACCACTCCACCTTTAGCAGTTCCTTCTATTTTTGTTAGAATAATAGAAGATATTTTAACAAAAGAAGTAAACTGTCTGACTTGTTCAAAAGCATTTTGACCGGTTGTGGCATCCAAAATAAGTATAATCTCATGAGGAGATTCTGTCATTATTTTTTTCATGACTCTACTAATTTTAGAAAGTTCTTCCATAAGATTGATTCGATTTTGTAATCGACCAGCGGTATCAATTATTACCACATCTTTTTTTTTGGATTTCGCAGATTGTAAAGTATCATACGCAACAGATGCTGGATCCGCGTTCATTTGTTGTTTAATTATAGGGACTTCAGCTCGATTTGCCCATATTTCAAGTTGATCAATAGCTGCCGCTCTAAATGTATCAGCAGCCCCTATCAAAACATGGAAACCTTTTTTTTTCAGAAAGAAAGCTAATTTTCCAATTGTAGTTGTTTTTCCAACCCCATTAACTCCTACTATTAAAATAACATATGGCTTTTCATTATTTTTTTGGATTTTATTCTCTAAACAAACATTTTCGATATCTATAAAAAGATTTTTAATTTCTTCTTTAAGGGCATGATGAATATCATGTAAACTACTATATTTTTCCTTTTTAATTTTTTTCTCTAAACTATTTAAAATTTTAATAGTAGTTTGTGTTCCTATATCTGAAGATAATAAAATATCTTCTATTTTATCAAGAATATTAATATCTATTTTTGATTTTTTCAAAAAAAGATCTTTTATTTTAGAAAAAAAAGATTTTCTAGTTTTTTTTAATTCATGATTGAATGTTTTATTTGTTTCTTTTTTTAAAAACACTACTTTATTTTTTTACAAAAAAAAATCTTAAATTCTTCATCAGAAATCATTTTATTTACGAAAGTATAAGAGCCTGATTTTTTAGATTTAACAACTTTTATAGCCAAAGTCATTTTTTTTGAAATCTTTTTTTTTTGATTTTGGTTATCTGTTTCCTTTTTATACATTTTTATTGTTTTATGTTATTTTTATTTATTTAATTTCTTTATGAATAGTATATTTCCTTAATATGGGGTTATATTTTTTTAGTTCAATTCTGTTTGGAGTATTTTTTTTATTTTTTGTTGTAATATATCTAGAACAACCAGAAATTCCAATTTTCCTTTGTTCAGTACATTCTAATATAACTTGTATCCTATTTCCTTTTTTTCCCATTTTAATATTTATATTTAAAACGTTTTAAAACTTTTTCTATCCCTATTTTATCAATAAGTCTCATCGTAGATGTACAAATTTTTAAAGTAATCCATTTTTTTTCTTTTATTAGAAAAAAACGTTTTTTGCATAGGTTTATGTTGAAACGACGTTTTGTTTTATTATTTGCATGAGAAATTTTATTTCCTATCATTCCTTTTTTTCCTGTCAATTCACAAATTTTTGACATAATAATTTTTTTTCGTAAACTTGCCAATAAATAAATATAAATAATTTTATACTAAAGACATTTCATGTCAGGACATAGCAAATGGTCAAATATACAACATAGAAAATCTAATCAAGATTTTAAAAAATCTAAAAAATTTTCTAAAATTATTAAAGAAATATCTACTGCTGTAAAAGAATCAGGTACAAATAATTCTCGTTTTAGAAATGCGATTGTAAGTGCTAAATCTGTGAATATTCCTAAAAATACTATAGAAAAAGCTATAAAAAAAGCTTTACAAATGAAAACGGATGATTACAAAAATTTAAATTTAGAAGGATTAATTCACGGAATTAGTATAATTATAGAATGTATGACAAACAACAGTCTTCGAACAACTTCTAATATTAGAACATTTTTTAATAAAAATGGAGGAAGATTATGTCATAACGGGAAATTAATCCATTTTTTTCATAGAATGGGGGTTTTTTGTATAAAAGAAAGAGATATTCACGATTCAATGGAAAACTTTGAACTTATGACAATAGATTTTGGTGCTCAATATATAAAAAAAAATCATGATATAATTTATTTATATACATACTTTGAACATTTTGGATTTATGAAAGATAATTTGGAAAAACTGAAAATACCTCATGAATATCAAGTCGAACGTATTCCGAAACAGATCAAATCTATTTCAGAAGAAAAAAGGAATAAAGTTTTAAATTTTATTAAAAAACTTCATTCAAATGAAGATGTAGAAAATATTTATTCTAATATGAATGAAAATCAAAAGTAAAATATCCTATCGCATTTAAAAAAAAAAAAAATGAGGAAAGTCCGGACACCGTAGAGCAACACAGTGGGTAACACCCATCCATCGTAAGATGAGGAATAGTGCAACAGAAAGAATATACAGATTTATTTGCTGTAGTGAAATCATGTAAACTCTGTGTGGTGAAATGCCATGTATACCGGAATACTAGCTCGGTTGAAACCGGCGGGTAGGCAGATTGAGATTATGGGTAACCTATATCCTAGATAAATGATAGGAAAAAACAGAATCCGGCTTACAATTTTACTTTTTTTTTGGAGAGATGGCCGAGAGGATTAAGGCGCACGTCTGGAAAGCGTGTTCACAAAAGTGTCAAGGGTTCGAATCCCTTTCTCTCCGTTTATAAATTTTCGATGTCTTTTAATTTTTTATCTATCACATTAGTTCTCACACCTAACAAACGGTCTATATCTTTGGATGCTCCTTGTAATTTATCTTGAGCTTGATGAAGTAACAATCCAAATTTAGTGAACTCTTGCTTGACCGTTTCTAAAATTTTCCAAACTTCAGAACTTCTTTTTTGAATCGCTAAAGTTCTAAACCCAATCTGTAAACTGTTTAATACAGCAGCTAATGTAGACGGTCCTGCTATTACGGTTTTATATTTTCTTAATAATTCTTCTAATAAACTAGAATTTCTTGCAATTTCAGCATATATTCCTTCAAAAGGTAAAAAAAGGATAGCAAAATCAGTAGTATATGGAGGATCTATATATTTATCTTTAATATTCTTGGACATTTTTTTAAGTACAGATTCCATATTTTTTATGGCTATTTCTATATTTTTTTTTTCTCCATTACGATAAGCTTTTTGTACTTTTTCATAAGTTTCTTTTGGAAATTTAACATCAATAGGCAACCATATCATATTTCCATCTCCAAATCCTGGAAGTTTAATTGCAAATTCTACTACAAAATTTGTACTCGATTTGGTTACAACATTAGAAGCGTATTGATCGGGTGATAATATTTGTTGTAAAAGCATTGAAAGTTGCATTTCACTAAAACTTCCACATATTTTGACATGATTTAAGGTTCTTTTTAAAGAACTTACATCTTTTGCTAAAACCTTCATTTCTCCTAACCCTTCTTGTAAAAAAAACAATTGATTTCCAATTATTTCAAATGATTTCCCTAAATGAGCATTGAGAGAAGTTTGAAGTTTATCACTTACATTTTCTTGAATTTTATTTAACTGATTTTCAATAAGTTTATAAAATTTTTCTTGTGATATATAAATAGAATCTAATTTTTTATTTTGATTTTCAATATACAGTTGAATTTCTTTATCAATAGTATCTTGAAATATTTTTACGGTTTGTATTAATCCATTTTTCGTTTCAATAAAAGAATCAATAATTTCAGTTCTATTATATTTAAATAATTTTTGAGTTTCATTTTGTTGATCTTTAAATTCTTTTCTAAAAAAAAATTCTAGTTTTCTAAAAAAAAATATGATACATATTAAAAAAATAAAAAAATTTAAAAGTATAAATGAATAATACATTAAAAATTATGAGAAAAAAAAATAGCGGGAATAGGACTCGAACCTATGACCTTCGGGTTATGAGCCCGACGAGCTACCAACTGCTCCATCCCGCGAATATTATACTTGTGAATATAATGTTTTTCATCTAAAAAATCAAATATTAAATTGATTCATCCATTCATAGATATTAAAAATTCCTCATTATTTTGAGTTCTAGCCATTCTAGATCTTAAAAATTCCATAGCTTCTACTGGATTCATATCGGAAAGATGTTTTCTAAGAATCCACATTCTTTGTAATGTATTTGTATCAAGTAAAAGATCATCTTTTCTTGTACTAGAAGATACAAGATCAATAGCTGGATAAATTCGTTTATTAGCTATTTTTCTATCTAATTGAAGTTCTTTGTTCCCTGTTCCTTTAAATTCTTCAAAGATGACTTCATCCATTTTGGATCCTGTATCTATCATTGCAGTCGCAATGATAGATAAGGATCCCCCATTTTCTATGTTTCTAGCGGCTCCAAAAAATCGTTTTGGCCTGTGTAATGCGTTGGCATCTACTCCTCCTGATAAAACCTTTCCAGAAGCAGGAGCAACAGTATTATAGGCGCGTGCTAAACGTGTAATAGAATCTAATAATATGACAACATCATGTGAACATTCTACCATTCTTTTTGCTTTTTGTAAAACAATATTTGCGACTTTAACATGTCTGTCTGCTGGTTCATCAAAAGTAGAAGCAATAACTTCTCCTTTTACATTTCTCTGCATATCAGTCACCTCTTCTGGGCGTTCATCAATCAATAATATAATTAAATATACTTCAGGATGATTAGCTGCAATGGCATTAGCAATTTCCTTTAATAAAGTAGTTTTTCCTGTTTTAGGAGGAGCAACGATCATTCCTCTTTGTCCTTTTCCTATAGGAGTAAAAAGATCTACAATTCTTGTAGAAAGAGTTGCATTTTTTTCGGCTAATTTAAATTTTTCATTTGGAAATAATGGAGTCAAATGCTCAAAGGAATCTCTATCTCTGACAAAAGAAGGAGATCTACCATTAATTTCAAGAATTTTAATAAGTGGAAAATATTTTTCACCATCTTTAGGTGGACGAACTTCTCCTCTGATTGTATCTCCTGTTTTCATTCCAAAAAGTCTGATTTGAGATTGAGAAACATAAATATCATCAGGAGATGATAAATAATTGAAATCGGAAGACCTTAAAAATCCGTAATTTTCTGGCATAATTTCCAATACTCCTTCACTTATGATTATTCCTTCAAATTCGTATTCAGGAGTCCTATATTTATTGGAAGAAATTTTTTGTGATCCTACTCCTTCTGTTCCATGAGGTAATGACGCATTTTTTCCTTCAAATCTGTCATTTTTTTTCCAATTATAAAAATTTTGATGTTTTTTATAAAATTTCGTGGTTTCTTCTGAAGGTTTAGAATTAGAGACTTTTAAATGTTCTTGAGAAAACAGTTTTTTTTGACTATTTATATTTTTTTTTTCTAAAAATGAATTTTTAGATTCAGTACTTTTTCGCATTTTAAATCCTTTCTTTAAAGGGTTATCCCTTTTTGGGAATGTAGAAACATTTTTATTATTATTGAAAATAGAAATAATTTTTTCCAGGAGTTCGTTTTTGCGTAATTGTGTGCATTTTTTTAATCCTGATGAACGAGCAATCTCCTGTAATTCAAAAAGTTTCTTACTTTTTAATTCAGTAATATCAAACATAAAGTAATTGGGTTTTATATGTATTCTTGGTAAGTAATATACTTTTTAGTATAATAACTTAATGAAAAATAACTTAGAAACGATAAATACAATTATACAAAAAATTAATTTGAACTTTCAATAAAAAACAAAAATTACAAAAAATTATATTATTATGTTATATAGAATACAAACATTATACTTACTTATTTCTGTTTTTATTTATTCTGTTTTCATATANTATGTTTATTTTTATCTATTTTAAATCTTTTCCTTTTTAATAAAAAAAAATTACAAATATTTTTTAATAAAATTAATATACTTACTAATAGTATTCATCTACTGATTTTTTTATTATCATTATATCAATTAAATAGATATACACTAATCATCCTCATTTTTTTTATATTATGTATATATTTTTTGTATCTGACAAACAAAGCCATAAAAAAGGATATCGAATTAATCGATTCTATAAGTCGCATACGATGAATTTTATTCTCATAATTTTATTAAAAAAATGAAAAAAATTTCATTAATTCATAAGTTAGAAATTTCCAAAAAAAATTTTTTGGAAATTTCTAAATCAATTACACAACCCGATATTATATCCAATTCAAAAAAATACAAAATATTATTAGAAAAATACAAAAAATTAAAAAAAATAGTTTCTTCTTATGAAGAATACAACAAAAAATTAGTTTATCTGAAAGAAATAAACTTTATTTTAGAAAATGATTTAGATATAGAAATGAAGGAATTTGCTAAAATAGAAAAATACAATATTTTAGAAAATTTATCTTCAATTGAGAAAAAATTATATCAACTTGTTTTTTTTTCAAAAGAAGAACATGTCATGGAAGAAGATTATAGAAAAGAAGCTATCGTGGAAATACGTTCTGGAACAGGAGGAGATGAAGCGTGTCTTTTTGTTGAAGATATATTAAGAATGTACACTATGTATTTTAAAAAATTAGGTTGGAAATATAAAATTATATATGCTCAAAAAGGAGGAATAAAAGGATACAAAGAAATTATTCTAGAGGTCAATGGAGAAAAAGGTGTTTATGGTAACTTAAAATTTGAATCTGGAGTACACAGAGTACAAAGGGTTCCAAAAACAGAATCTCAAGGAAGAGTACACACATCGGCTATAACCGTTGCTGTTTTTCCTAAAGTAAAAGATATAGAAGTAAACATTAATTTATCTGATATAAAAAAAGATACTTTTAGATCTAGTGGATCCGGAGGTCAACATGTAAATAAAACAGAATCTGCCGTAAGATTAACTCATATTCCAAGTCAAATTACAGTAGAATGTCAAGAAGAACGCTCTCAACATAAAAATTTTGAAAAAGCAATGATTATTTTACGATCACGTATTTATCAAAATGAAAAAGAAAAAAGATTAGCAAAAATATCTATAAAAAGAAAATCTTTAGTTTCTACAGGGGATCGTTCCGTAAAAATTAGAACCTATAATTATCCTAAAAACAGAGTTACAGATCACAGAATCCATAAATCTATTTATAATCTAATAGGATTTATGAATGGAGATATTCAAGAAATGATTAACCTATTAAAATTTTTTGAAAAAAAATAAATTTTAGTTTTTATTTTGATGAGAATAAAAAATCTAAATTTTGATTATCTAAAAAATTTGTATTATAATTTCCTTTTAAAAAATCATTATGTTGTATAACTTTTCTAAGAAAAGGAAGAGTTGTCTGTATCCCTTCTATTACAAATTCATCTAAAGAACGACGCATTTTTTCAATGGTTTCTTTTCTAGTTTTTGCCGTGGTAATAATTTTAGCTATCATGGAATCATAATAATGTGGAATAAAATATCCTGCATAAATATGTGTATCAATACGTACGCCTTTTCCTCCAGGTAAATGCATTTGAGTTATTTTTCCAGGAACTGGACGGAAATTTTGATACGGTTCTTCTGCATTAATTCTACATTCTATTGAATACATTTTGGGATAATAATTTTTTTGTCTAGAAAGTTTTTTTCCATAAGCTATAGATATTTGTTCTTGAATTAAGTCTAAACCTGTTATTTCTTCGGTAATGGTGTGTTCTACTTGTATCCTGGGATTCATTTCCATAAAATAAAAATTCTTATTTTTATCCACCAAAAATTCTATAGTCCCTACTCCTTCATAATGAATATATTCAGCCGCTTTGACTGCTTCTTCTCCCATTTTTTTCCTAAGATGTGGAGTTAAAAATGGAGAAGGAGCTTCTTCCACTAATTTTTGATTTCTTCTTTGAATAGAACAATCTCTTTCTGACAAGTGACATGCTTTTCCATATTTATCTCCTATAATTTGAATTTCAATATGTCTTGGATTTAGGATTAATTTTTCTATATACATATCTTTTTTTCCAAAACAAGACCAAGCTTCTTTTTTAGCAGATTCCCAAGAATTTTTAAAATTTTTTTTATTTAAAACAGATCGTATTCCTTTTCCTCCACCTCCAGATACTGCTTTGATAATAATAGGATATCCTATTTTATCTGCTATTTCTTCTATTTTTTTAGAATACGATTCAACAAAACAATCAGATCCAGGTAAACAAGAAATTCCAACTTTTTTCATGGTTTTTTTAGCTAAAATTTTATTACCCATTTGAATCATATGATGAGGTTTAGCTCCAATAAACTTGATACCATGTTTATCGCAAACAGAAGAAAAATATGCATTTTCAGATAAAAACCCATATCCAGGATGAATGGCATCTGCATTTGTAATTTCTGCCGCAGAAATTAAATTTGGAATATTTAAATAAGATTGATATGAAGGAGGAGGACCTATACATACAGCTTCATCCGCAAAATAAACATGAAGACTATGTTTGTCTGCTGTAGAGTAAACAGCTACGGTTTTAATCCCCATTTCTTTAGCTGTCCTTATAATTCGTAAAGCTATTTCTCCACGATTAGCTATTAATATTTTTTTAAACATAATAATTTAACAATTAGGATCTAACAGAAATAAAGGTTGATCATAATCAACAGGAGAAGCATCTTCCACTAAAACTTTAATTAGTTTACCATCTATTTCAGATTCAATATCATTAAATAGTTTCATCGCCTCTATCACACAAACTTTCATTCCTATTTTTATCTTATCTCCTATTTTTACAAAAGGTTTTTGATTGGGATGAGGTTTTCTGTAAAATGTTCCTATCATAGGAGATTTTATGGTTAAATATTGATTATGATTTTCTGTATCCGTTTTATTATAATAGAATTTATCAGAAAAATCAGAAATAGAAGATGATGAAGATATTTTAGGTGAACGAACAGATTTCCATAAACGTTTTTCATTTTGTATCCATACTCTGTTTTTTATATAAATTTCAGTATTTTCTATTTTTATCCTTATTTCATCCATATTATAATCCGAAATCAACTGAATCAAGGATTTAATTTTTTTAAAATCCATAATTTACAATAATTTTATGATCAGGATTCTTTTCCTTCTTTATCTTGTTTAAGATATAACACTTTTCCTCTATAATATAGTTTATTTTCATGCCAATGTGCATGATGATACAAATGTTTTTGATTTGTTAAAACACATTTTTTTAATAAAGGTTCTTTTATTTTCAAATGACTTCTTCTTTTATTTTTTCTAGATTTAGATTGTCTTCTTTTAGGATGAGCCATAAATTTTTATATTTAATAAATTACTAATTTAGAAATAAAATTAAATGTGTTAAATAATTTTTTATATATCTTTCAATCAAATCAAATTATTTATTATGTTTTATGAGCCAATTAACTAAACGTCATGAAAATTATTCAAAATGGTACAATGAAATTGTTGTAAAATCCGGTTTAGCCGAATTTTCAGGAATACGTGGTTTTATGATTATCAAACCATATGGATATTCTTTATGGGATAGAATGAAAATAATACTAGATAAAATGTTCAAATCCACTGGACATCAAAATGCTTATTTTCCTTTACTTATTCCAAAATCTTATTTTTCAAAAGAAAAAGAACACACTGATATTTTTTCTGAAGGATGTGCAGTTGTTACACATTCTAGATTAAAAAAAAATAAAAGTCAAGAAAAACTTATCATTGATCCTGAATCTAAGTTGCAAGAAGAGCTAGTTATAAGACCCACTTCAGAAAGTATTATATGGAAAACTTATAAACATTGGATTCAGTCTTATAGAGATTTACCTATTTTGTTAAATCAATGGGGAAATGCAATAAGATGGGAAATGAGAACTCGTTTATTTATTAGAACCAATGAATTTTTATGGCAAGAAGGTCATACTGCTCACTCTACAGAGAAAGAAGCAATAGAAGAAGCTATAAAAATATTGAATATATATACAGATTTTTCAGAAAAATTTATGGCTATTCCTGTATTACGAGGAATTAAACCATATATGGATAAATTTCATGGATCCGAAAAAACATATTGTATTGAAGCGCTTATGCAAGACGGAAAAGCTTTACAAATTGGAACATCTCATTTTTTAGGACAAAATTTTTCAAAAGCTTTTAATGTAAAATTTACTAATTATAATGGAAAAAAAGAATATGTATGGTCCACTTCTTGGGGGATATCGACTAGATTAATAGGAGCATTAATCATGTCTCATTCTGATGATAAAGGATTAATCTTACCTCCAAAAATAGCTCCAATACAAATCATTATCATACCAATATTTGATAAAAATCAATACACTATGATTCATGAATTATCGAAAAAAATTTTAAATATTTTAGAAAAAGAAAAAATTCGAGTTAAATATGATAATAGAGATATATTAACTCCTGGATGGAAATTTCATGAATATGAAATGAAAGGAATTCCCATACGAATCAGTATAGGAAAAAATGAAATTCAAAATGGAAAAGTCGAAATTTTTCGAAGAGATACATATGAAAAAACGTATATACCTTGGATCAATTTAAAAAAATCAATACCAAAATTACTAGATGAAATACAGAAAAACATTTATGAAAAAGCTTTTCAAAGAACTAAAAAATTAATTATTAAATTAGATGATTACAATGATTTTAAGGATCAAATCAATCATTCAGGAGGTTTTATTTTTGCTCATTGGGATGGAACGAGAAATACAAGTAAAAAAATTCAAGAAGAAACCGAAGCAACTATACGTTGTATTCCTATGTCTAATGAAAATGAAAAGGGAAAATGTATTTATTCCGGAAATCTTTCTTTTAAAAGAGTTGTTTTTTCTAAATCCTATTGAAAATTTTTTAATTTTCCTTTAAAACTATTTAAAGATGAATAATTTTTTTTTTCTAAAATAAAAATTAATTCTTTTTTTAATCTTTTAAAGATTGAAACCCCTTCTTTCATAAATTGTGTTCCAATTTGAACAGCAGAAGCTCCACATAATATATGTTCAAAAATATCTTTTCCAGAAGAAATTCCTCCACATCCTATTATAGGAATATCTTTCCGGAGATAAGTATAAAATTTGTGAATATTAGCTAATGCAAATGGTTTGATAATTGCCCCCCCAATCCCTCCAAAACCTCCTTTTGGTCGTATTACTACAGACTCTTTATTTGTATCAATAAAAAGACCATTAGGTAAACTATTAATACAAGTAATGAAAAAAATAGGAAACTGATTTAATATAGAAGCTACATTTTTGATGTGTATATCTTGAAAATAAGGAGGAAGTTTGATTCCTAAAGGTTTTTTATTAAATTTAAATATATTTTCTATGAAATTTGATATTTTATCAAAATCATAACCTAACATATTTTCTTTTTCAATAAGATTTGGGCAAGACAAGTTTAGTTCTATTGCCGTAACTTTTGAAGATTGGTTTGCTTTTTGAATTAAAAAATAATTTTCTTCTTCGGATAATCCAGATATAGAAAGAAAAATAGGTTTATCTATTGTTTTTTTTTCTAAAAAATTTAGATAAAAATCAATACCATAATTAGGTAATCCCATAGAATTTATGCTTCCTAAATCCCATTCAAAATATCTAGGTAAAACGTTTCCTTTTCTTGATTTATATGTACAACTTTTTGTTACCACTCCACCAGAAGAACTATTTAATAAATTAGATAGTTCCTTATTTGTAGAACAAAGGGCTCCTGAAGCGTTCATAATACATAATGGGAGTTTTATTCCATTTATACTTGTAGAAGTATCTATTTTTTTCATAATACTATCAATGAATTGTAATAATATCCAAGTATAAAATTTTTAACTTTACCAAAACAGCTTTTTATGGAAGAAAAAGAACAATTTTTTTTAGAAATTTATAATTTAGGAATTATAAAATTTGGAAATTTTACACTGAAAAGTGGAATGAATTCACCTATATATATAGATTTTCGTCCAATAGCTTCTAGACCGGATTTACTAATTAAATTATCAGATTTACTCATTCATGAAGTTCCATCTTTTGATTTTGAATTAATCTGTGGAGTTCCATATGCTGCTTTACCTATAGCTACTGCTTTTTCTTTAAGATCTAAAATTCCACTAATTATTAAAAGAAAAGAAAATAAAGGGTATGGAACAGAACGAATGATTGAAGGAATATATAAAGCAGGACAAAATTGCTTGATTATAGAAGATGTTATCACAAGTGGTGATAGTTTACTTAAAACTATAATTGATATTGAAAAAGAAGGATTAATCATTAGAAATATTATGTCTATTCTTGATAGAGAACAAGGAGGAATTGAAAATATAAAAGAAAAAGGATATGATATACGAACTTTATTTAGGATTGGAGAAGTTTTCAAACTTTTAAAAAAAAAACATTTTTTAAAAAAAAAAGAAATACATATGATTCAATTTTTTTTAAAAAAAAAAAATATAAGATATTTTCAAAACAAAAGAATCTCTTACGAAGAAAAAAAAGAAATAATTTCTCATCCTATAGGAAAAAAACTTATAGAGATTACGTTGAAAAAAAAAACAAATTTAATAGTTTCTGCGGATTTAGTACATACTAAAAATATTTTAAAATTAGTCAATTTAATTGGAGATAGAATTTGTGGATTAAAACTTCATGTAGATATTATAAATGATTTTTCATATTCATTTATTAATTCTCTTAAAAAAATTTCTATAGAAAAAAAATTTCTATTATTTGAAGATAGAAAATTATGTGATGTTGGTCCTACTAATTGTCTTCAATTACATTATGGAATACACAAAATATCTTCTTGGGCAGATATTATTACAGTGCATGTCATTGCTGGTGGTATGAGTATACGAAACTTGAATATTCCACATCATATGGGATTGATTACAATATCTGAAATGTCTTCTTATGGAAGATTATCTGATGACAATTACATAAAAAAAGCTATTAATATTTCTTTAGAAAACCCCAAAGTTATTGGAACTGTAGCACAAAGAAAAGTAGATAATAGATTATTATTATTTACACCTGGTATTCATTTTTATCAAAATGATAATAACATAGGAAATAGATACATACACCCTGTACAAGCTTTTGAAAAAAATGAAAGTGATTTTATTATTGTGGGAAAAGCTATATATCAATCTTTGAATCCCAAAATAGCCGCAGAAGAATATAGAAATGCAGGATGGAAAGCTTATGAAAATGGATTATGAATTATACTATTACATTTATATGTATATGATATGAGTTTTTTTTTAAAAAAATTAATGTTATATTTTGTAATTCACAATTTAAAATTGTTTCAATATTATAAACGAGGTAAAATTCATAAATTTTGAGTATGGAATGGATAAATTCATTAATTAGTTGTTTTATGATACTTTTTAGTATTATAGACATATTAGGTAATGCTCCTATAATTATGGGATTTAAATCAAAGGGAAACATTATAGAAACTAAAAAAGTTATAATTACTTCTCTTGTAATATTTTTATCTTTTCTTTTTTTAGGACAACCTATGCTTAAAATCATTGGAATTGATGTCCATTCTTTTTCTGTAGCAGGATCTATAGTGTTATTTTTAATTGGATTAGAAATGATATTAGGAATAGATCTTCATAAAACAACGGAAAATGCTCAAACTTCTATTGTTCCAATAGCTTTTCCACTTATAGCTGGTCCTGGATCTTTAACTACTTTAATTTCATTAAGAGCAACTTATGATGTAAATATTATTCTGTTATCTCTTATTTTAAATATGATAGTCGTCTATTTTGTAATAGATAAATGTGATTTTATAGCCGAAAAAATAGGAAATAATGGATTGGATATTTTAAAAAAAATATTTGGAATTATTTTATTAGCTTTTGCAGTGAAAATTTTTGGAGCTAATGCCAATCAATTATTCCAATAATGATTTATTTTATTGAGAATACTTATAATAGATTCATTTACATCTTTAAATTTAGGTAAATAAAAAGCTTTATAAATAAAAATTATATAACAACTTTTTATCATATTTTTTTCTAAAATGTATTTATTCAAAATAAAAGAAGCTTTTAATAAACGTTTTATTCTATTCCTGTGAACTGATTTTTTTAAATTTTTTTTTTGACTAAAGTTCCAACAAGGTTTATTGATAAATTTTGTTTTTCGGTTTCTAATAAAAAAACACATAAAACAGGATATGAAAATAAATATTTTCCATTTTTTATGATTTTTTCAAAAAAAATTTGTTTTTGAAACTGCATTTTCAATTATAAATTATTCACAATCTATCATAAACTCTTCTAATTTAGAAACCATTCCGACAGGCCCACAAATAAATGGAGTTCTTTGATGTAATTTAATAGGTTCTATATCTAGAATCCGTTTTTTTCCATCAGAAGCTTTTCCTCCAGCTTGTTCTGCTAAAAAAGCCATAGGATTACATTCATAAAGTAATCTTAATTTTCCTTCTGGAGAAGAAGCTGTTTTAGGGTAAATATATATTCCTCCTTGAATCATATTTCTATGAAAATCTCCCACTAAAGATCCAATATATCTGGCTGTATAAGGACGGTTATCTTTTTTTTCTTGACAATATCTAATAAATTTCCTAATTCCATTAGGAAATTTAGCATAATTTCCTTCATTAATAGAATAAATTTTTTCTATTTTAGGAAAACGAAGATTAGAATGAGATAAATAAAATGTTCCAACTGAAGGATCTAAAGTAAATCCATTGACTCCATTTCCTGTACTATATACCAATATTGTAGAAGATCCATAAATAACATATCCTGCAAGAATTTGTTGATTTCCTTTTTGTAAAAAATCTTCTATTGTTAAATTTACTCGAATAGAGGATTTTCTCATATATACAGAAAATATAGTTCCAATAGAAACGTTGACATCTATATTAGAAGAACCATCAAGTGGATCTATTAAAACAATGTATTGATTATGAGAAACATTTTCTTTTTTTCCTTTTATGACTATAAAATCTTTACTCTCTTCAGAGGCAATTCCACAAACAATATTTCTACTTTTAAAAGATTCAATGAAAGCTCTATGAGCAAAATCATCCAATTTTTGTTGATTTTCTCCTTGAACGTTAGTGATTCCAGAACTTCCTATAATTTTTTCTGTTAATCCTGCTTTGTTTACTTCTTTATGAATTGCCTTAGAAGCTAATTTTATAGAGCTAAATAATCGTAATAATCCTTCGGTAGAATATGAAAAACGATCTCTATTTTCTATAATAAATTCTCCTAATGTATACATTGTATCTATCTATACGGATATACGTAAATCCTTTTATTATAAAGATCAGATTTTTTTTAAAAAATTCTATTATCATATTTGAATTTTTATCAAAAATAAAATAGATTACTTTTCTAAAGTAATTACGAATTTTATATATTTCTATTAATTTTATATTTATATATGAATGAGAATTATTCAAATCCCATTAATATTTTTATGGCGTATGTGGTTTTTTCTTATCAATATATTTTTGATTCCATTATGGGCAGGAGCTTCTATTCCATTTCTTTTCAAGGATAAACATTATCCCATTGCTTATTGGTTTCATCAAATGTGGGCTAGAAGTAATCTTTTTCTTATGGGCTTTTGGTATGCGTTAGAAAACGATCAAGAGATATTAGATAAAAATCAACAATACGTAATTATTAGTAATCATAGTTCGATTATGGATATTATGTTAATATATTCTTTGATGAGAAACCATCCTTTGGTATTTGTGGGGAAAGCAGAATTAGCTAAACTTCCCTTTTTTGGATTTGTTTACAAAAAAAGTAATATTTTAATTGATAGACAAAACTTATCAAGTTGTATCCAAGTATTTAAAAAAATAGAAGATAAAGTGGATTCTGGAAAAAGTGTTTGTATTTTTCCAGAAGGTAGAGTTCCTAAACCTTATATTTTATTGGATCACTTTAAAAGTGGAGCGTTTTTTGTTGCTATTTTCAAAAAAATTCCGATTGTTCCTTTTACTATAGCCGATATAAAAACAAAATTTCCCAGTTTTTACATCCTAAAAGGAGGACCGGGGAAAATTAGAATAAAACAACATCATTCTATATCAACAAAAAATTTATCCTTGAAAGATAAGAATAACTTGAAAAAAAAATGTTTCGATTTAATCAAATATCAATTAGAAAAATTTGAACGTGAAAAAAAAAATCGTTAATTATATGAATAATTTGTGAATAAAAAAATTCATATTTATACTGATGGTTCATCAAAAGGAAATCCTGGTCCAGGAGGATATGGTGTTTTTATAGAAACATTTTTGGGTCATTATTATAATAGAAAAATAATATCAGAAGGGTATCGTTATACAACTAATAATAGAATGGAACTATTATCAGTAATAGTGGGATTGGAAAAAATAGAAAATAAAAAGCAAAATATTATTGTTTTTACTGACTCAAAATATATCGTAAATACTGTCCAAAATAAATGGATTGATAAATGGAAAAAAGATAATTTTCACAAAAAGAAAAATGTAGATTTATGGAAAAAATTTATCAATTTATTTGATAAACATTTTGTTGTATTTTTTTGGATAAAAAGCCATAATCACCATTATATCAATGATTATTGTGATCGATTATCTGTAGAAGCTTCCAAAAAAGAAAATCTAAAAATAGATTACGTATATGAAAGAGAAAAAAAAATACGATGAATTATATCGCATAATTTTTTTGTCTAATAATTTCATATATGATTATAGACATAGCGTTGCTAACATTTAATGAATCTATATTTCCGAACATAGGAATAGTTATGATTTTATTAGCTTTTTTTAACCAAATATTGGATACTCCCTTATTTTCAGAACCCAAAACAATAGCTATATTATTATGATCAAATTTAGTTTGATATAAATTTATTGCTTTTTTATGTTTATAAAATCCTGTTGTTATAATTTGTATTTTATTTTTTTGTAACCAATATATGATTGATTCTATTTTTTCCATAAAGATATTTCTTGTGAAAAGACTTCCTAAACTACATCTGATAATATTAGAATTATACATATAAGTTTTCATATTACAAAAGATAATAAAATTAATATCTACAGCATCAGCTATTCTTAACATGGCTCCTATATTTCCAGGTTTTTCTATCCCATCTAGAATAAGTGTTAAAGAAAAATTATGATTGGAAATTTCTATATTTTTCAGTTGATTCATATATTTTTTCTCTTTAAATAAAGCAATGATTCCACCTGAATTTTCTCTATACGCTAATTTTTTAAAAATTTTCATACTAATAATAAAGGTGATAGAATCAAATGACTGAATCATATTATATTTATAAAATATTTTTTTGCATATGAATATTCTTGTTGGAAAATAATTACCTTTTATAGCCATTTCAAATTCTTTTACTCCTTCAACAACAAAAAAATTATATGAATTTTTTTTTTGATAAACTTTTATTAAATCTTTAATTTTTGTATTTTGAACACTGTATATCTTTTTCATATTGACTTGTATAATGATTTATAAAATTTATAAAAAATACGATGATATGATATATATGAATAGGGCGATTGAATGTTCAAAATTATCTTTTTGTAAAAAAAAAAAGTAGGAGCTGTTATAGTTAAAAATAATCATATTTTATCTGATGGATATAACCACACTCCAAATGGATTAAGTAATCTTTGTGAAGATCACGATGGAAATACAAAATGGTATGTTATACATGCAGAAGCAAATGCCATATTAAAAATGTCTTCTTCTTCTTTATCCTGTGAAGGAGCTTCTATATATATCACTCATTTTCCATGTAAAGAATGTTGTAAATTAATTTATTTATCTCATATTAAAAGAGTTATTTACTTACATTCCACCAATGATGAAAGATTAATTTTTTTTAAAAAATTTCAAATAGAAATCAAAAAACTTATTTTAGTTCATTAAAATTAAATATAATAAACATATTAAACCCAGGTGGCGAAATAGGTAGACGCGCTGGACTCAAAATCCAGTGATTTTATATCATGCGGGTTCAAATCCCGCCCTGGGTATCTTTTTTTAGAATAAAAAATATCTTTGAGAAAGAGGTAAAACATGAGAAGGACGGGAAATTATTTTTTCTTCATTTATATAAACGTTATAAGTTTTTGGATCCACTTCTAAATTGGGAGATTCTCCATTTAATATCATATGCTTTTTGGATAAAGTACGACATCCTTTTATGATTTTGATTTGTTTTTTGATTTCATTTTTTTCAAAAAAACCATAATTAATGGCATTGACGGATACAAAAATACTACTTAATTTTGGCTCAAAATACCCAAACATTTTTCGATACATAAATGGTTGAGGTGTAGGAATTGTTGCATTAGGATCTCCCATACTAGCATATACAATCATTCCACTTTTTATAACTAATTCAGGTTTTACTCCAAAAAAAGAAGGTTTCCATAATATTAAATCGGCCATTTTTCCAATATGAATTGATCCAACATATTCAGATATACCATGAGTAATAGCAGGATTAATAGTATATTTGGAAATGTATCTTTTAACTCTAAAATTATCATTTTTTGTATGATCCTCATGAAGAGATCCTCTTTGTTTTTTCATTTTATCAGCAGTTTGCCATGTTCTTTTCACTATTTCACCTATTCTTCCCATTGCTTGAGAATCTGAACTCGTCATACTAATAGCCCCCATATCATGTAAAACACCTTCTGCACTAATAGTCTCAGATCTGATACGCGATTTAGCAAAAGCAATATCTTCTGGTAAGTTAGAATCTAAATGATGACATATCATTAACATGTCTAAATGTTCATCTATAGTGTTACAAGTATAAGGCATAGTAGGACTTGTGGATGAAGGTAAAATATTAGAATACGAAATCACTTTCAATAAATCAGGAGCATGTCCACCTCCGGCTCCTTCTGTATGATAAGTGTGAATGGTTCTATTTTTGAATATTTTTAAAGTATCTTCTACATAACCTGATTCATTTAGAGAATCTGTATGTATGTTTACTTGTACATCCAATTTTTCTGCTACATTTAAACATTGATCAATAACATGTAAAGTACTTCCCCAATCTTCATGTATTTTTAATCCACCTGCACCGGCTTTGATTTGTTCAATTAAAGCTTCAGGACGAGAACTATTTCCACTTGCAAGAAAAATAAAATTAATGGGAATATGATCTGTACTTTTTAACATTCTTTGAATATTCCATACCCCTGAAGTACAATTTGTAGCTATAGTTCCAGTAGCGGGACCTGATCCTCCACCAATAATAGTGGTGGTTCCACTTTCTAATGCAACTTCAAATAATTGTGGACATATATAATGAACATGACTATCTACACTTCCAGCTGTCACTATCATATTTTCTGAAGAAATGACTTCAGTTCCTGCACCAATATACATATTAGGAGTAATACCGTCCATAAAATATGGATTTCCAGCCTTTCCTATACCAACAATGATTCCATTTTTTATTCCAATATCCGCTTTTACAATTCCCCAATAATCTATAATAATAGCATTAGTTAATACTAAATCTAAAACACCTTCATCTCTTGTAGCAAATGGATGTTGTCCCATTCCATCTCTAATAACTTTTCCTCCTCCAAAAACACATTCATCTCCATAAATGGTATAGTCTTTTTCTATTTCAATCCATAAAGATGTATCTCCTAAGCGAATTTTATCCCCTTTAGTGGGTCCATACATACTTGCATAAGATTCTCTATCTATTTTTTTCATATAGTTGTATTTTCCTTTCCTGAAAATCCATAAATTTTTTTACTTCCTCCAATCTCCACTAACATAATTTCTTTTGTTTCTCCTGGTTCAAAACGTACAGACCTTCCAGAAGGAATATCCAATCTATATCCTTTAGTTCCTTCTCTTTCAAAAAGAAGAGCAGAATTTGTTTCATAAAAATGGAAATGAGATCCAACTTGAATAGGACGTGTCCCTGTATTGGAAACGATTCTTTCTATACGAGATCTTCCAGGTAACAATACAATATCTTCTTTTAAAAGATCATATTGTCCTGGAATTAGATTTGAATTTTGTTTTCTATTTTTTTTGATAGGATGATGTATGGTAACCAACTTTGTTCCATCAGGAAAAGTTGCTTCAACTTGAACATTATTAAGTAATTCATACACTCCATCCATAACTTGTTCATCGTTCAGAATATTTCCTGCTTCATCCATGAGATCTTTTACAGTTTTTCCATCACGAGCTCCTTCCATTACATAATGAGTAATTAAAGCTAAAGATTCAGGATAATTTAATTTTAGTCCTCTTTTTAATCGTTTTTTTGCTAATTCTCCAGCCATGTGAAGAAGAATTTTTTCCTTTTCATAAGAAGTTAAATGCATACGTTTTCTTTAATTTTATTCATAAACATAATATTCGTTGCAACAAACAACAGTTATATAAGTTTAAAGTTATGAAATATTATAATAATGAAAGATAAACAGAATCGTTTTTAGATTCTTTGATCAGATGTCATAAAAATATGATCATAATAAATTTTATAAAAAAATTCAGTTATATATTCAAAAAAAATTTTCAATATCAATCAAAAAAAAAAATAAAAAAACATACCTCCATAAATTATCATTATTTTTGTGAAGATCTTTAATAATGGGAAAGTTTTTAAAATAATTAAAAATGCAAGTTTTAAAATTTGGGGGAAGTTCTGTAGCTCATTCTGATGCTATAAAATGTATTTGTTCTTTATTAGAAAAAAAACCAAAAGGAAGATATGCTATTGTTGTATCTGCATTAGGAAATATTACGGATCAATTAATACAATGTGGTCTACTCGCTTCTGAAAGAAGAAACATTTATAAAAATATATTAGAAGAAATCGAGATTCGACATCTGAATATTATAAGAGAATTGTTTCCTATTACCTATCAAAGTCATTTAATCAGTTGGATAAAAAAAAATATAAATGATTTAGAAAGTTTATGTGATGGAATTTTTCAAGTTGAAGAACTTTCAAAACGTTCTTTAGATAAAATCATGAGTTTTGGAGAATTGAGTTCTTCTTTTCTTATTGCAGAAAAATTAAAACAAACCGGATTAGACGCAATTTGTAAAGATAGCAGAGATTTAATTATTACAGATTCTCAATTTGGATGTGCACAAGTAGATTTTATAACAAGTAATCACCATATTATTCAATTTTTTCGTGAAAAAACATCAGAATATATCGTTTTACCAGGATTTATAGGTTCTACGTTAGAAAATGAAACAACAACCCTTGGTAGAGGAGGTTCTGATTATACTGCATCTATTTTAGCTGCGGCTGTTTCTGCTAGTTTACTTGAAATTTGGACAGATGTAAGTGGAATGATGACAGCAAATCCAAAAATAGTAAATCAAGCTTTTCCTATAAAAGAAATTTCTTATGAGGAAGCAATGGAATTATCTCATTTTGGAGCAAAAGTTATTTATCCTCCTACTATTCAACCTGCTATGAAAAAACATATTCCTATACAAATTAAAAATACTTTTTCTCCCTTAGATACTGGAACTTTGATTTATATTAATAAAAATACAAATATTAGTCAACCTGTAACCGGAATATCCGGAATTCAAAATATGGCATTGCTTACTCTGGAAGGAAGTGGAATGGTAGGAATTCCTGGATATTCTAAACGTCTATTTGAAGCGTTATCACGTGAAAAAATAAATGTTATATTTATAACTCAAAGTTCTTCAGAACATTCAATAACCACAGGAATTCATGAAACGGATGTCATAAAAGCAAAAGCAGTTATAGATAGCGAATTTTCTCAAGAAATACATCAAAGACGTATTGATCCATTAAGAATAGAGAAAGATCTTTGTATTATTGCTGTTGTAGGAGATAACATGAAAAATCTTCATGGAACTAGTGGAAAAATGTTTTCGGCTTTAGGAAGAAATAGCATTAATGTGAGAGCTATTGCACAAGGATCTACTGAAAAAAATATATCAGCCGTTATTAGAAAAACTGATTTTAAAAAGGCTTTAAATACTTTACATGAAGCTTTTTTTGAAAGTCCACCAAAACAAATCAATCTTTTTATTTGTGGAGTCGGAAAAGTAGGAAGCAAATTGCTTGAACAAATAGATCAACAACAAAATTACTTATTGGAAGAATTAAAGCTTCAAGTTCGAGTCATTGGTTTAGCTAATAGTAAAAAAATGTATTTCAATAATCATGGAATTAATTTAAATGATTGGGAAAAATATATAAACCAAAAAAGCATTCATATGAATATATATTCCTTTATGGAAAAAGTATGGAAATTTAATCTAAGAAATAGTTTGTTTGTGGATAATACAGCTAGTGAAGAAATGGCTATGACTTATGACAAATTTTTAAAAAATGGAATAGGTGTTATTACTTGTAATAAAATCGCTTGTTCTTCCGATTATGATCATTATAAAAGATTAAAAACGCTTTCTAGACATTTTAAAGCTCCATTTTTGTTCGAAACAAATGTAGGAGCAAGTCTTCCAGTTATTAGTACACTTAATGATCTGATTAATAGTGGAGATAAAATTAATAAGATAGAAGCTGTTTTATCAGGAAGTTTAAATTTTATATTTAATCACTTCATAGGAGAAAAATCTTTTTTAGAAGTGGTAAAAAATGCACAAAATCAAGGATATACTGAACCTGATCCGAGAATCGATTTAAGTGGATTAGACGTCATGCGAAAAATACTAATTTTAGCGAGAGAATGCGGTTCTCCATTAGAATTAACTGATATTCATCAAAAATCTTTTCTTCCCAAAACTTGTTCCAGTTCGACTTCTATAAATAATTTTTATCAAGAACTACACAAATACCAAGATTATTTTTTTAAAATTAGAAATGAAGCAGAAAAAAATAAAAAACGTTTACGTTTTATTGCACGTTATGAAAATGGAGAGGCTTCTGTTGGTTTAGAATCTGTATCAGAAATACATCCATTTTTTCAATTAGAAGGAAAAGATAATATGGTTTTATATAATACATATCGTTATTCTGAACAGCCTCTTATCATAAAAGGAGCAGGGGCTGGAGCAGAAGTTACTGCATCTGGAGTTTTTTCAGATATTATTAAAGCTACTAAATAAAAATCATGAAGGGAATTAAAATATTTTCACCAGCAACTGTAGCTAATTTAGCTTGTGGTTTTGATGTTATTGGATTGGCTTTAGATTTTCCTAAAGATGAAATTTTTTTATATAAATCCAACAATCCAGGAATAAGAATTAATAAAATATATGGATCCCCGTTGCCTCATGATCCTAGAAAAAACGTCGCTTTTGTTGCTTTACAATCTTTATTGAAAAAATATAAACAAAAACAAAGATTTGATGAAACAAAAATAGGATTTGAAATAGAATTAATTAAAAATATTCATCCTGGAAGTGGAATAGGATCTAGTGCAGCTAGCGCAGCTGGTATTGTTTATGGAGCTAATATTTTATTAGGAAACCCTTTTAATACGATACAATTAATCCGTTTTGCCATGGAAGGAGAACGTATAGCGAGTGGAACAGCTCATGCTGATAATGTAGCTCCCGCTATTATGGGTGGAGTAACATTAGTCAGAAGCTATCAACCATTGGATATTACTAGGTTGCATACACCTAATGAATTGTGGATAAGTATTATACACCCCCAAATTGAGGTCAAAACATCAGATGCTAGAGAAATATTAAAACAAAAAATACTCATGACAGACGCAATTAAACAGTGGGGAAATGTAGGAGCATTAATTGCTGGTTTATATCAAGAAAATTATGAATTAATAAGTAGATCCTTAGAAGATGTTATTGTAGAACCTATACGAGCTATGCTAATTCCAGCTTTTTATGAATTAAAAATCAAATGTAAAGAAATAGGAGCTTTAGGTGGAGGAATTTCTGGTTCTGGACCTTCTGTTTTTATGTTAAGCAAAGGGAACCAAACGGCAAAAAAAGTTACTGAAATTATGAATCGAGTATATTCTCCGTTAAAAGTTGATTATAAAACTTATACATCTCCTATTAATCAAAAAGGAATCAAATGGATTCAATTATCATAAAATTATATGAATATGTTATACCACAGTTTAAAAAATTATCAAAATTTAGTTTCGTTCGAAGATGCGGTTTTAACTGGTTTATCACCTGATGGAGGTTTATATATGCCTGAATGTATTCCTAAATTAGAACATAAATTTATTCATCAACTTTCGATTTATGATATTTATACGATTGCTATGTTTGTTATCAAACCTTATATTGGAAAATATATACCCGAAAAATTTATTGATGATATAATTCATGATACTTTAAATTTCCCTTTTCCATTGAAAAAAATACATGACAATATTCACGTATTAGAACTTTTTCATGGTCCCACTTTGGCTTTTAAAGATGTAGGAGCTAAATTCATGGCCGGATGTTTAAGCTTTTTTTCTGACAAATTAGGAAAAAGTATTACAGTTTTAGTGGCAACTTCAGGAGATACCGGAGGTGCCGTTGCTAAAGGATTTCATCAAAAACCTGGAATAGAAGTTATTATTTTATATCCATATAATGGAATCAGTCCTATACAGGAAAAACAAATAACCTCATTAGGAGATAATATATTAGCTCTAGAAATAGATGGAGATTTTGATGACTGTCAAAACATGGTAAAACACGCCTTTTTAGATAAAGAATTGAAAAAAAAATATACATTAACTTCTGCTAATTCAATCAATGTAGGAAGATGGCTTCCTCAAATGTTTTATTATTTTATAGCTTACAAAAAAATGATTGTAGAAAAAAATCCATCCGAATTAATTTTTTCAGTTCCTAGTGGAAATTTTGGAAATATTTGTGCAGGAATGATGGCTAATAGAATGGGGTTACCAATAAAATTTTTTATTGCTTCTACAAATAGTAATGATACCATACCTAGATTTTTAAAATCTGAAAAATACCATCCCATTTCGGTCAAAAAAACTATATCAAATGCTATGGATATATCTGATCCCAGCAATTTTTCTAGAATATGGCATTTATATCAAAAAAATATGTTTCAATTAAGAAAAAAACTAAATTCTTATAAATTTACGGATGAAGAAACTTTATCAATTATCAAAATGATATGGAAAAAATATAAATATATGTTAGATCCACACGGAGCTATTGGGTATTTAGGACTTAGACAATATTTACAAGAAAATAAAAATTTTTCAGATCCATCTATTTTTTTAGAAACAGCTCATCCTATTAAATTTTTAAATCATATGCCAGCTTTTTTACAAAAAAAAATTGTACCTCCTTCTCAAAAAATAGAAACATTTTTGAATACGAAAAATAAAAATAAAAAAATATCATTATCCAATGATTTTAATATTTTCAAAACTTGGTTATTAGATAGATCAATAAAATAATTTTAAATGGCGACATCTCCCTTAATATGAGGAAAAGGATTATAGTTTTTCAACTCAAAATCTTCAAAACGAAATTGAAAAATATTTTTAACAGAAGAATTGATAATCATTTCAGGTAGGGGTTTTGGAGTTCTTTTCATTTGTATTTTAACTTGTTTAATATGATTATTGTAAATATGAGCATCACCTATAGTGTGAATAAGTTCTTTTCCTTTTAGATTCAAAATATGTCCTAACATAGAAAGTAACAATGCGTAAGAAGCAATATTAAATGGTAATCCAATAAAAATATCTGCACTTCTTTGATATAAAAGTAATGATAATTTTTTTTTGTATACGTAAAATTGGAACAATAAATGACAAGGAGGTAACGCCATATTCTGAATCATTCCTACATTCCAAGAAGAAACAATTAAACGTCGAGAACTAGGATTCAACTTGATTTCTTTTATAAGATTAACGATTTGATCAATAAAATGTCCATCGTATGTTGGCCATTTTCTCCATTGAAATCCATATATTGGACCTAATTCTCCATTATGATCTGCCCATGGATTCCAAATACTAACTTTATTATTTGTTAAAAATTGAATATTTGTATCTCCTTTTAAAAACCATAAAAGCTCATAAATAATAGATCGTATATTTAATTTTTTAGTGGTTAATAGAGGAAAGCCTTTTTCTAAGTTAAATCTCATTTGATAACCAAAGATACTTATGGTTCCTACCCCTGTACGATCTTTCCTTTTTACTCCCTTTTTTAATACGTTTTTTAATAAATTTAAATATTGTTTCATAAACTCATAATATGTATTTCTTTTTTAATTTAAAGAGTATTTTTGCATAAAAAAAATATAACTATGAATCAAAAGGTTCTCTTCTTTTCTACAAGAAGTGGGTTAAAATTATCAAAAAATATAGCTTATTATTATGGTAATTTTCTTGGTAAAGTACGATTTTTAGAATTTAGTGATGGAGAATATATTCCTTGTTTTGAACAATCCGTTCGTGGATCTCAAGTATTTTTAATTGGATCAACTTTTCCTCCTGTAGATAATTTAATGGAATTATTATTAATGTGCGATGCTGCTTGTAGAGCTTCATCTTATAATATTACACTGGTAATTCCGTATTTTGGATGGGCTAGACAAGATCATAAAGATAAACTTAGAACTCCTATTGCATCAAAACTTATAGCTAACTTAATAGTTGCTTCAGGAGCGACTAGAGTCATGACCATGGATTTGCATGCAGATCAAATTCAAGGATTTTTTGATATCCCTGTTGATCATTTATATGCATCTAGAATATTTATTAATTATATTAAGAAATTAAATATAGATCAGTTAACGATTGCTTCTCCCGATATGGGAGGAGCAAAAAGAGCTAGAAGTTATGCGGGTTATTTAGGAACAGATGTAGTAATCTGTTATAAAGAAAGAAAAAAAGCAAATGAAATAGAATTTATGAATCTTATAGGAAATGTAAAAGACAAAAATATTATACTTATAGATGATATCGTCGATACTGCAGGAACTTTAACAGAAGCGGCTAATTTAATAAAAAAACAAGGAGCTAAAAGTGTTCGCGCTATAGCAACTCATCCCGTTTTATCAGGGAATTCATATGAAAAAATACATCAATCAGAAATTGAAGAGTTGGTAGTTACAGATACCATTCCTATAAATCAAATGAAGATAAATGATAAAATTAAAGTTTTATCTTGTGCTCCACTTTTTGCGGAAGTCATGCAATCGGTTCATAAAGATGAATCCATCAGTAAAAAATTTATAATATGAAATATATCAATATATCCGGTCATAAAAGAAATGTTGGAAAAAAAGAAGTTCGTTCTATTCGACTTTCTGGAAAAATACCATGTATTTTATATGGAAAAAATTTAAATATTCCGTTTTCTACTTCATTAGAAGGTTTAAAAAAAATAGTCTATACTACAGAAGTATATGGTATTGTTCTTAAAATAGAGGGGTATGATCAAAACATTAACGCTATTCGAAAAGAAATACAATTTCATCCTATTAACAACAAAATATTACATGTGGATTTTTACAAAATTGATCCAATCAAACCTATTATATTAGAAATTCCCATAAAATCTTTTGGTCGCCCGATTGGAGTAGAAAAAGGAGGAGAATATTATTCTCCTATTCGAAAATTAAAAGTAAAAGCATATCCACATAATATGCCAGAATATATTAAATTAAATGTTAATTCTTTAGATATAGGTGATAGAATAACCATAGAAGATTTATATAATGATCAATACACGATATTAAATCCTTTTCGTACACTGATAGCAACCGTCAAAAACTCTCGTACAATTATTAAAAGTACTCAAAAAGAAGAGGAAAATCAAGAAATAAAGAAAAAAGAAGATAAAGAAGATAAAAAGAAAAAAAAAATCAAATAAATTGTGCGTTTAGATTTTTATTTTATGGAAGTCGCTTTAAAAGAAGCTTTCATTGCTTTTCATAAAAATGAAATTCCTATAGGTGCTGCAATGACATATCAAAATATACTTATAGCAAAAGCTCATAATTTAACTGAAACTTTATGTAATATTACTGCACATGCAGAAATGTTGGCGATTAATTTAGCATCTAGTTTTTTGAAAAAAAAATATATCAAGAAATGTACTTTATATGTCACCTTAGAACCATGTGTTATGTGTGCTGGAGCTTTATTTTGGTCTCAAATAGGAAGAGTGGTATGTGGAGCTTCCAATCCATCAAAAAGAGGGTTCATTTGTTCTGGCATTAAATTACACCCAAAAACAGAATTTGTATCCGGAATTATGAAAAATCAGTGCAAAACTATTATAGAAAAATTTTTTCTTTATAAAAGAATCCATAAATCTAAAAAAATTATATAAATATTTTTATTTTTTTTTTATCAT
>NZ_CP059192.1:152965-330724 GCF_014251595.1 Blattabacterium cuenoti
ATAAATCTAAAAAAATTATATAAATATTTTTATTTTTTTTTTATCATTTTAAAAAAAATAGGTAAAGTTGTGATTAATACAATTAATAGAATAATCCATTCAAGATGATTTTTTAATTTCGGAAAGCTTTTATCTAAATAATGTCCCGATAACATAATGGAATAAGTCCAAGCAAGCGCTCCAATGATATTATATATCATAAATTTTTTAAAGTCTATACGAATTGCTCCTGCTACAATAGGAGCAAAAGAGCGAAACATAGGAAGAAAACGACTTATAATAAGAGCTGTTGTTTTATATTTATTGTAAAACAATTTTGCTAAAATCAAATGTTTTTTCTTAAAAAAAAAGGAATCCTTTTTTTTGTATAATAATTTTCCAGATTTATATCCTAACCAGTATCCTTGCATATTTCCAAGAATAGCCACACCTGCTACAATTAAAATAATCACAAAAAAAGGGACATTATAAAAATTTTTGCATAAATCCTTTCCAAAAATTCCGGCAGTAAATAATAAAGAATCCCCAGGCAAGAAAAAACCGATAAAAAATCCTGTTTCTGCAAAAACAATAGCTAATAGAATAAATAAAGCTGTATTTCCAAAATATAAAAATATCCATCTAGGATTAAATAAATGCTGAAAAAAATCCCAAATATCTGACATTTTACAAATGTGATAATGAAAGTCAAAGTTAAATATTTCCATTTTTTATCTTACTAAAAAAATAAAAATATTTATTTTCATATTTTAATTAAAAAAACGAATATATGGAGTGTTTATTTAAATTTATTAATATTTTAGGATGGATTCCTAATATATTTTTCTTCATCATCGGTTTGATTTTTATCGTTTTTTGGTTACAAAAAATATTTTATTTCATTGATTAGTAAAAAATTGGTTAATTTTGTTAGATTTATACTGAGACGAAGATATATATACATGCGAATGAAAAAAATAGGAGAATTTTTCCACTTTAATGAAGAAGCTTATGATTTTCTGAAAGATTATTTATTTCATCAAGTAGACTCCATCAAGAATATATTTATTTTAGTTGATGACATAACTTATACACATTGTCTTCCTATTCTTTTTCATAACATCGATTTTTTAAAAAAATCTAATATTATTAAAATAAAATCAGGAGAAAAAGAAAAAAATATTTACACGTGTATTCAAATATGTAAAAATTTAGAAAAATTTAAAGCAACTAGAAAAAGTTTAATTATCAATTTAGGAGGAGGAGTAATTACAGATATTGGAGGATTTGTTGCATCTATATTCAAACGAGGTCTACGTTTTATTAATATTCCTACAACTTTATTAGGAATGGTTGATGCGGCTATAGGATATAAAACGGGTATTAATTTAGATTCTATAAAAAATGAAATAGGATCTTTTTATATTCCAGAATTTTTAATTATTGACACTCATTTTTTAAAAACACTTCCAGATTCAGAAATTTTTTCTGGAATGGCAGAAATGTTTAAACATGGATTAATATCCGATAAAAATTTTTGGAGACAAATGACTCAAATACAAATAAATAAAGAAAATTTCATTATAAATAAAAATGAATGGACTGATTTTATTCATCAATCTATATTAATTAAACAAAAAATAGTAGATCAAGATCCTAAAGAGAAAGGATTAAGAAAAATCCTTAATTTTGGACATACTATTGGACATGCTTTAGAAAGTTATTTTATGGACAAAAATAAAATAAAACATGGAATTGCTGTAATTATGGGAATCATTTATGAATCATGGATTTCATACAAAATTAATGGATTGTCTCTGTCTGATTATAAAGAAATCAAATCAACGCTTTATCCATTATGTCCAATCATAAAAAATAAAATATCCGATTTAATAATTAATCAATTATTATTGATTATGGAACATGATAAAAAAAATGAAAAAAACAAGATTCAATTTTCTTTGTTAAAAGAAATTGGAAAATGTTCATATAATTGTCAAATCCCCTATTCCTTGATTAAGGAAAGTTTTTTAATGTTTTAATTAAAATATTTATTCAAAAAAAAAAAAAAAAANAAAAAAAAAAAAAAAAAAAAAAATGAATGAAAGTGAAGGAGAAAAATTGATTTCTATTAATATTGAAGATGAGATGAAATCATCTTATATAGACTATTCTATGTCTGTTATTGTATCCAGAGCTCTTCCCGATGTTAGAGACGGATTGAAACCTGTACATAGAAGAGTCCTTTATGGAATGTATCAATTAGGAATTTTATATAATAGTTCTTACAAAAAATCTGCTCGTATTGTCGGAGAAGTATTAGGAAAATATCATCCACATGGAGATATTTCCGTTTATGATACAATGGTTCGTATGACTCAAAAATGGACATTACGTTATCCATTAATAGATGGACAAGGAAATTTTGGATCGTTGGATGCAGATCCACCAGCAGCAATGCGTTATACAGAAGTGAGAATGAAAAGAATATCTGAAGAAATGTTGTTGGATATCAAAAAAAAAACAGTCGATATGCAATTAAATTTTGATGATTCTTTGGAAGAACCAATCGTTCTTCCTACACGAATCCCCAATCTTTTAATTAATGGTTCTTCTGGTATTGCAGTTGGAATGGCTACTAACATCCCTCCTCATAATTTAAAAGAAACTATAAATGCTATTTGTGCTTATATAGATAACAATGACTTATCTATCGAAAAAATTATGAAGTATATAAAAGCCCCTGATTTTCCTACAGGTGGAATTATTTATGGATATGATGGAGTAAAAAACGCTTTTCATACCGGTAAAGGACGTATTATTTTACGTGCTAAAGTTCATTTAGAAGAAATTCATGGTAGACAATGTATTATTGTAGATGAAATTCCTTATCAGGTCAATAAAGCGGAAATGATTACGAGGACTATAGAATTAATGAAGGAAGGAAAAATGGAAGGTATTTATCAAATTCGTGACGAATCGGATAGAAATGGACTACGTATTGTTTACATTTTAAAACAAAATACAAACTCTAATATATTATTGAATAAATTGTTTCAGTACACTTCTTTACAAACTTATTTTAATGTCAATAATATAGCATTAGTTAACGGAAAACCAGTTCAATTAAATATAAAAAGTTTTATTCGATATTTTGTTGATCATAGACACGATGTTATTATTCGTCGTACTAAATATGAACTCAATAAGTGTCAAGATCGTGTTCATATTCTGTTGGGATTTTTGAAAATATTAGATCATTTAGATATTATGATTCAATTAATTCAAAAATCTCAAAATCATTTTGATGCTTGTGAAAAATTGATTCAAAAATTTCAAATATCGAAAAATCAATCTAAGTCCATATTAGATATGAAATTGCAAAGCCTTACTTCTTTAGAAATCAATAAAATTAAAAAAGAATATGATGAACTTGTTAAAAAAATAGATTTTTTAAAAAATGTTTTGGAAACACATTCAACAAGAACTCAAATTATTAAAGAAGAACTTTTAGATATCAAAAAAAAGTATCAAGATGAACGTCGTACACAAATTGATTATTCAGGAAATAAAGTCAACATAGAAGATCTTATTGAAAATGAGCAAGTCGTTCTTACAATTTCCCATGCTGGTTATATTAAAAGAACTTCTTTATCAGAATATAAACGTCAAGGAAGAGGAGGGGTAGGAAATCGAGGAGCAACTGCAAGAGAATCAGATTTTTTTAATCATTTACTTGTAGCAACAAATCATCAATATTTGCTTTTTTTTACAGAAAAAGGAAAATGTTTTTGGTTAAGAGTCTATGAAATACCAGAAGGATCTAAAATATCTAAAGGAAGAGCAATACAAAACATTATTCATCTTCAACAAGATGATAAAGTCAATGCTTATATATTAACAGGAGATCTAACTAATAAAAAATATGTAAAAGATTATTATGTGATGATGATTACGAAAAAAGGGATTATAAAAAAAACATCTTTAGAAAATTATTCTCGTCCTAGAAAATATGGGATCAATGCTATTGTTATTCGAAAAGGAGATTCTTTATTAGAAGCTATTTTAACTAAGGGAAATAGTCATGTTTTTATTGCTGTAAAAAGTGGTCGAATTATTCGATTTTCAGAAAATAAAATCCGTTCGACTGGAAGAACTTCTTCTGGGGTTATAGGTATTAATACAAATAATCATCAAGATATGGTTATTGGAATGATATGTGTAGATATAGAAGGAAAAGAAAAAGGATATTTATTAGTAGTTTCTGAAAAAGGATTTGGGAAAAGATCTCATATAAAAGATTATCGTATTACCAATCGTGGGGGGAAAGGAATTAAAACAATAAATATAACTCAAAAAACAGGTAGCTTAATTTCCATTAAATATGTAACAGATCAAGATGATTTGATGATTATTAAAAAATCAGGTATTATTATACGTATTTCCATATCGGATATAAGAGTTATGGGAAGAACGACTCAAGGAGTTAGATTAATCAATTTGAAAAAAAATGATGTTATAGCTGACGTCGCAAAGGTTTACAAACCTATTATGGATTTTCATTAAAATCTCGTAATATATTGATACATTCTGCTATATAAAAATCTTTATTCATATTCTTTTTCCATTCTTCTTGTTCCTCTAATTCTTTTGTATTAAAAATAATTTTGTAATGATTCGTGAAAACTTTTTTTCCACATATTTTCAATATATTTCTTAATTTTATAATATTTTGATTTATTCTTTTTGTTTTTAAATTTTCATAATAAAATTCTTCCCAATTTAAAGAAAATCGTTTTTCATTCGAAAATTTATTTTCTAATCTTTCTAATGATTGTATTATTTTATAAATGTTTATGAAATTTTTATTTTCTTTCAAACGTTTGATGCTCTTATGTTTAATATTTTCTAAATATAAATTTTTATAATAATCATAAATATCAGGAACAGGGGCCGTATAATCCCATTTCATAGGATAAATTTGATTTTTTTCCATATATTTTAAAAATATATTTTTCATATGACTCGGAATGACTATATCGGATTTTACTCCTTTTAATTGAGTGGAACTTCCATTTACACGATAAAATTTATTGATGGTAAATTTTAAAGCACCTAATTCTTCATTAGAAAATAAAAATCGGTTTAATGGATAAATGGTTTGTACAGTTCCTTTTCCATATGTTTGATGACTTCCAACTATAATTCCTCTTTTATAATCTGCTATAGAAGCCGCGAGAATTTCAGAAGCAGAAGCAGATAATTCGTTCACAAGAATGACAAGAGGACCTGTCCATAAAATTTTATTTTCATAACTTTTGAGTATCTTTTTTTTTTTGTTCGATTTACCTATTTGTACAATAGGAACTTTTCCTAAAAAAAAACCAGCTATTTCTATGACCGTATCTAAAGATCCTCCTCCATTATTTCTTATATCGATCAGAATTCCTTTCACATTTTCTTTTTTCAGTTCTTGAATAATTTTTTTTATATCTTTAGCTGCATTTTTACCATTTTTATTTTTAGGATTAAAATAAAATTCTGGTAAACATATATAACCATATTTATTTTTGTTTTCATCCAAAATTATGGCGCTTTTTGCAAAAATTTCTTTTTTTTCAATTATATCTCTAGTGAGAATTACTTCTTCTATCGATCCATTTTTCTTTTGAAGAGTTAGTCTAACTTGACTTCCTTTTTTTCCTCTTATTAAATGAATCGAATTTTCTAATAACATACCTACAACATTTTTAGATTCTGAGTTAGCATTTTTTGCTATTCGTATAATTTTATCTCCTATTTCTATTTTTTTGTTTTTCCATGCAGGACCGCCTACAATGAGTTTTACTACGGTAGGATATCCTTTATCATCTTGTAATTCAACACCAATTCCTTCTGTTTGTCCAGATATGTTTAAATCAAAAATTTCTTTTTCTTTAGGAGAAAAAAAATTAGTGTGAGGATCATATTGAGAAGTTATAGTATTGACATATATAGAAAACCAATCTTGTTCTTTTTTTATTTTTAATTTTCTAAAATATTCCTGAATATATTCTTTTACTTTTTCTCTGGATTTTTTTTCGTTGTTAATAAATATATTTTTCCAAATTTTTTTGGGGTTTTTGGAGGTTATTTTTTTGGGGTTTTTATAGGTTATTATTTCTATTAATGTTAAATATTTTAAGTATTTTCTCCATTTTTCAGTCCATTCTTTTTTATTTTTAGGATAAAAAGAATTCTTTTTTTCAATAAAAAATATTTCTTTTTTATTAAAATCAAAAGATTTTTTTAAGATATGGAAGCATATAGATTCTGCTTCTTCTATCCTTTGAAAAAAACGTTTTATAATAATATTAAAAAAAATAGGATTTCCATGAATCCAAAAATCGTCTATTTGTTCTTTATATAAAGAAAAATCTTCTACATCTTTTTGTAAAAAAAAGCGTTTTTGATTATCTAATTTTTCAAAATACTTGTTATATACTTTTTGTGAAAAATTATTATCTATAGAAATAGGATTTATGTGTAAAAAGTAAAGTGTTTTATATGTTGTTTTGAGTATTAAACGATGTTTTTCTTGTTCTCCTAATGGAGAACAAAAACTTAATGAAAAAATAAATAAGAAACCAATTATTATGGACTTAATATTATTCAATTTTTTTATTTTAAAATTCACTATTATGTTGATATTTAAAAAATATCAGTAAAATTATATAATATCTTTTTATATAAATATAATGAATCCAAAACCAATTATTTTAGTCACAAATGATGATGGAATCGTAGCTCCAGGTATTAGGGCTCTTATTCATTTTATGAATTTTTTAGGAGATGTATATGTAGTAGCTCCAGATAAACCTCAATCTGGAGTGGGACATGCAATCACAATGAATACGATATTGTATTGTGATTCGGTAAAAATAGATAATGGAAATCAAAAAGAATGGGAATGTTCTGGAACTCCGGTTGATTGTGTGAAACTAGCAATTAGTGACATTCTTCCAAGAAAACCTGACATTTGTGTATCAGGTATTAATCATGGGTCAAATTCTTCTGTAAATATAATGTATTCTGGGACTGTTTCCGCCGTTATTGAAGCAAGTATCGAGGGAATTCCATCTGTTGGTTTTTCTCTTTTAGATTTTGATTGGAATGCAGATTTTGAACCATCTCAAAAATATGTATGTCAAATTGTTAAAAAAATTCTTTATAACCCTATTCCGGAAAAAGTAATGACTTTGAATGTTAACATTCCTAAATTAAAAAAAGAAGAAATTAAAGGAATTAAAATATGTAGGCAAGCAGAATCGAAATGGAAAGAAAGTTTTGATAAACGTTATACACCTAAAGGTAGAACTTATTATTGGTTAGTAGGGGATTTCGTGAATATCAATGAAAAAATAGATACAGATGAATGGGCATTAAAAAATGGATATGTATCTATTGTTCCGATTCAATTGGATTTAACAAATTATACTATTTTAAATCTTTTAAAATCTTGGAATTTTATCGTGTTATTTATTTTTTTGATAGTATCATAGTTTTCATTATTATGAATTTGAATATTAAACTCTATATATAAGTGTCATCTTTTATAGAAAGATCTTTAAATCCAAAATCTATTCAAGATTTTATTGGACAACATGAAATCTTGGATAATCTAAAAGTTTTTATTCAGGCAGCTAAAAAAAGAAAAGAAGCCTTAGATCATATTTTATTTCATGGGCCTCCAGGATTAGGAAAAACAACCTTAGCTCATATTGTTGCAAATGAGTTATGTGTAAACATCACAGTTACTTCAGGTTCTGTTTTAGATAAACCAGGAGATTTAGCTGGTTTACTGATTCATTTAAAAATAAATGATGTGATTTTTATTGATGAAATTCATCGTCTTTCTCCAATTGTTGAGGAATACTTATATTCAGCTATGGAAAATTATAAAATAGATATTATTATAGATTCTGGATCTAATGCTAAATCAGTACAAATTGATTTATTTCCTTTTACTTTAATAGGAGCGACTACAAGATCAGGTTTATTAACAGCTCCTATGCGTTCTAGATTTGGTATTAACTTTCGTCTGAATTATTATGAAAAAGAATTATTAAACAATATTGTTAATCGTAGTGCAAAATTATTAAATATTCCAATTACAAAAGAAGCTTCAATTGAAATCGCGAACAGAAGTCGTGGAACTCCACGTGTAGCTAATTCTTTATTACGTAGAATACGTGATTTTGCACAAATTAAAGGAAATGGAACCATTGATATTAATATATGTAATTTAGGGTTAAAATCTCTTAATGTGGATAAACATGGATTAGATGAAATGGATAATAGAATTTTATCATGTATGATAGATCATTTTAAAGGAGGACCTGTTGGAATTCATACTATAGCAACAGCTGTTAGTGAAAATTCGGAAACCATAGAAGAAGTTTATGAACCTTTTCTTATTCAGGAAGGATATTTAATTAGAACACCCAGAGGAAGAAAAGTGACGAGATTAGCTTATAAACATATCAAAAAAAAATATAAACAAAAATAGACTAAAATATTTTTTCATAAGAATTAACTAACTTTATTAAAAGAATCAATATATAAACAATCATGCCTTCAAATGTTATTGTTGGTCTCCAATGGGGTGACGAGGGAAAAGGAAAAATTACAGATTTGCTTGCTAAAAATTCGGATTATGTAATCCGTTATCAAGGAGGAAATAATTCAGGTCATTCTATTCATACTAAAAATCGTCATTTTATTCTTCATTTAGTTCCTTCTGGAGTGATTTATTCTAGCGTAAAATGTATTGTGGGACCTGGAGTTGTAATTGACCCTAAATCTTTAATACAAGAAATACAAAATTTAGAATCAATAGGTATAGATACATCTAAAGTTTTTTTATCAAAAAGAGCACACATTACTATGCCTTACCATCGTTTTTTAGACCGGTATCAAGAGGAATTTTTAGGAGATAAATTAATCGGAACTACACATAAAGGAATTGGTCCTACTTATGAGGATAAGATATCTCGTATAGGAATTCGTGCTTTAGACTTATTGAATTTAGAAGTTTTTTATAAAAAATTAAAATATAATATTGATCTAAAAAATCAAATTTTTACAAAAATTTTTAAAAAAAAACCCCTTTTCGTTCAAGAAATTTATGAAGAATATATAGAATATGCAAAGATTCTTTCACATCGTATAATAGACGCTGTTTATGAAATTCATAATGCTTTTCACAATCAAAAAAAGATTTTATTTGAAGGAGCTCAAGCTTTATTATTAGATATAGACTATGGGACATATCCATATGTTACCACTTCTTCCACTTCTACAGGAGGTGTATGTATAGGGTGCGGAATTCCTCCTAATTTTTTAAAAAATTTTATAGGAATAACAAAAGCATATTGTACTCGTGTCGGATTTGGTCCGTTTCCGACTGAAATTGAAAATGAAATAGGTGATATGATACGTAAAAAAGGAAATGAATATGGAGCAACCACAAAACGTTCCAGACGATGTGGATGGTTGGATTTATTAGCTCTTAAATACTCTTGTATGATTAATGGAATTAATTATTTAATCATCACAAAATTAGATGTTTTAAATGAGTTGGAAACCATTAAAATGTGTATAAAATATAAATGTGATGATAAGATTATTCAATATTTTCCAGCAAATCTAAAAAAAAATACAAAAGGAATTTATATCGATTTTCCTGGATGGAAGGAAGATATTTCTCATATTCATGAATACGAAGATTTACCAAATAATTGCAAAAAATATATTAAATTTATTGAAAACTATTTAAATTTAGAAGTCTTATTGGTTTCTGTTGGTTCTGAAAGAAATCAAAACATCATTAAAAATAAATCTTTATTTTTTAAAATTTTTACTTAGAAAATATTTTTGTGTGGAAAAATATAAAAATCCTTTAGTAGAACGATATAGTAGCAAAGAAATGTTATATAATTTTTCTCCAAAAAAAAAGTTTATTACTTGGAGAAAATTATGGTTTTATTTGGCCAAAATTCAAAAAGAATTAGGATTAAATATCACTGAAGAACAAATATATGATCTAAAAAATCATTTATATGATATTGATTGGAACAGAGTTTCTTTTTATGAAAAAAAATTTCGACATGATGTCATGGCTCATTTATATGCTTTTGGGGATAAAGCAACTATAGCTAGACCTATTATTCATTTAGGAGCCACAAGTGCTTTTTTAGGAGATAATACAGATATCATTTTAATTCGTGATGGATTAGAGATTTTATTAAAAAAATTGGTTAACGTAATTTTTCGTCTTCGAAATTTTACTTTAGAATATCATAACATTCCTACTTTGGCTTTTACTCATTATCAACCGGCTCAATTAACTACTGTAGGAAAACGATCAGCTTTATGGTTACAAAGTGTAATTCTAGATTTAGAAGAATTAGAATTTAGGTTGAAAAATATTTCTTTTAGAGGGCTAAAAGGAACTGTAGGTTCAGCAGATAGCTTTAAAGAATTATTTGATGGAGATTTACAAAAAGTAAAAAATTTAGAAAAAAAATTATCCAATAAATTCAGATTTAAAAACATTTTTCCCATAACAGGACAAACTTACGATAGAAAAGTAGACGCTCAAATATTAAATTTATTATCCAATATTTCTCAATCTTCCCATAAATTTAGTAACGATTTACGTTTATTACAAAATTTAAAAGAAATGGAAGAGCCTTTTGAAAAAGAACAAATTGGATCTAGTGCTATGGCTTATAAACGAAATCCAATACGTAGTGAACGTATGGCTTCTTTAGCTAAATATGTTATTTCTTTATCTAATAGTTCCGCTCTAGTTGCAGCGACTCAATGGTTAGAACGGACCCTAGATGATTCAGCAAACAGAAGATTGGTTATAGGACAATCATTTTTAGCTGTAGATGCTATTTTGATCATTTGGAATAACATATTAGAAAATATCATTGTATATCCTAAAATAATTGATAAACACATCAAAGAAGAGCTTCCTTTTTTAATTACTGAACATATTATTATAGAATGTGTAAAAAAAGGATCAGATAGACAAGAGATTCATGAAAGAATACGAATTCATTCTATGGAAACCCATGATAAAATTAAATTAGAGGGAATGGAAAATGATTTTATTAAACGTATTTTACACGATAAAAAAATACCTATTCATGAAAAAGAAATGAATCAAATTTTGAATTCTAAAAATTTAACAGGATTTTCTTCAGATCAAACCTTAGAATTTATTGAAACCATAGTTAGTCCTATATTAAATCGTTTTCATCATTTCATTGATTCTGATATATCTAATATGGATATAAAAATTTAGTATAAATCATGAACTTCAGAATTTATATACAAAAAAAAAGTCCTTTTGATATTGATTCTAGAAAATTATACAATGATTTTAAAAATATGAATATTTCATTGTCTAATATAGTTATTTATAATATATATGATATATTTGATATCAATAAAAAACTTTTTTTAGAAAGTTTGTCAAAGGTTTTTGTAGATCCTGTTACAGATATTTTGCATCGAAAAATTAATTTGAATACTTCATGTATAGAATTTTTTTCAGAACAATATAATGGGAGATCGGATGCTGCTATGCAATGTATAAAAGTTATCGACCCTCAATCAACTACAGTTTCCGTAAAAACTGGACAATTAATTCAATTAATTGGTATGAAGAAAAAACAGGATTTTTATAAAATTAAAAAATATTATTCATGTTGGAATCCAATCAATAATGAAAATAAAAGAGAACCCGAAGTTATAGATAATTTTATTAAATTTTCTTTTTCAAAAATACAAAATATACATAGTAAATATAATTTATCTATGGACGTTAAAGATTTACTATTTATACAAAAATATTTTTATGAAGAAAATCGAAACCCGACTTTATCAGAATTACGTATATTTGATGTTTACTGGTCTGACCATTGTCGGCACTCTACATTTTTTACCACATTAATCAATATATCTTTTTATGGATCATTAAAAAAAACATATCAAAATATATTTAAAAAATATTTAAAGGATAGATCTTATATAGGAATATCAAAAAAACCTATAACTCTTATGGATTTATCTAGTATTCCTGCTAAAATTCTTTATAAAAAAGGAAAATTAAAAAATTATGTTCATTCTGATGAACATAATGCGTGTACCATAATCGTAAATGTAGATTTTTCATGCAAAAAAAAAGAAAAATGGTATTTGTTATTTAAAAATGAAACTCATAACCATCCTACTGAAATTGAACCTTTTGGAGGAGCTTCTACTTGTATAGGAGGAGCTATTCGTGATCCTTTATCGGGTAGAGCTTTTGTTTATCAAGGAATCAGATTGAGTGGAGCGGCTGATCCCACCAATTCAAAAACTATTGATGGAAAACTACCGCAACATCAAATTTGTTTTGAATCAGCTCGTGGTTATAGTTCTTATGGAAATCAAATAGGATTATCAACCAGTCATGTTCATGAAATTTATCATGAAGGATATAGAGCTAAAAGGATGGAGATCGGAATGGTTGTTGGTGGTGTTCCTGTTGATTATCTTAGACAAGATCAACCCAAAAAACCCAAAAAAGGAGATGTTATTTTGTTAATTGGAGGCTTAACGGGAAGAGAAGGAATTGGAGGAGCGACAGATTCTTCTAAAGAATATAAAGAAAAAGAATATGATTATAATTTAAAAAGAAATATACAACAAAAAGGAGATCCAATAATAGAAAGAAAAATTCAAAGATTTTTTAGAAATAAAAAAGTTATTTCTTTGATAAAAAAATGTAATGATTTTGGGGCAGGAGGAGCTTCTGTCGCTATAGGAGAATTGAGTGATAGTTTAGTGCTTTATTTAGATAAAATCCCAATCAAAAAAAATACAAAAAACATGAAAGCTATCGAAATTGCACTTTCAGAATCTCAAGAACGTATGGCTGTCATATTAGATCCAAAAGATGTCAAAAAATTTATACATTTATCTCATGAAGAGAATCTTATGTCTGTTCCTATTGGAACAATTACGGATAATAAACGTATTATTTTTTATTATAGAAAAAAAGAAATTTTTAATGTAGAAAGTTCTTTTTTGAATACAAAAGGATCTCATAAAGAAAAAACGGTCCATGTGAATTCTCCTGTTTCCATTTCTCCGTTTAATAAATCAAAAAAAATTGTTTTTAGCAAAAAAAAATTTTTAAAAACTCTTTCTGAATTAAATATAGCTTCTCAAAAAAGTTTAGTCGAGATGTTTGACAGTACTGTAGGTGCTACTACAGTTTTAATGCCTTTTGGTGGGAAATATCAAATGACTCCATCTGAAGGAAGTGTACAAAAAATTCCTGTTTTTAGAGGAGATACAAATACAGTTAGTATAGTCTCTTGGGGTTTTCATCCTGAAATTTCTGTTTGGAGTCCTTTTCATGGAGGAGCTTATGCTATTGTAGAATGTATTTCTAAAATTGTTTCTATGGGAGGGAATTATAGAAACACTTATTTTAGTTTTCAAGAATATTATCAAAAATTAGGAAATAATCCAGAAAATTGGGGAAAACCTTTTTCTTCTTTATTAGGAGCTTATCATGCCCAGATGTCCTTAGAATTAGCTTCTATAGGAGGAAAAGATTCTATGTCTGGAACATATAAAAATTTGCATGTTCCGCCAACATTTGTCGCTTTTGGGTTAACTACAGGTTTATGTTTTAATATTATCTCTTCTGAATTTAAAAAAGTAGGAAATAAAATTTATTTATATTATCACAATTCATTAGAAAATGAAATGCCAAATTTTGATTCTATAAAAAAAGCTTATGATCAAGTTTATAAGGGAATTTGTTCGGGAAAAATTGTTTCGGTTAAAACAATTAAAGATGGAGGTATTTCTATTGCCATTGCTAAAATGTCTTTTGGAAATTGTTTAGGTGCCGTTATAGATTGCAAAAATCATTTGCTTGAAACAAATATAGGTTCCTTAATTATAGAATCCTCATCTTCTATTTCAGATAATAATTTTATTCAAATAGGAGAAATTATATCTCATAAGTATTTAAATTTTAATGGAATATCCATTGGTATAGATGAGTCAATAAAAAATTGGTTAAAAACTTTATCTCCTATTTTTTCTTATAATGAAAAAAAAAATAATATAAAAAAAATAAGAAAAGAAAAAATTGAAAAAAAAGAAAAACGTAATTCTATTGTATGGAAATCTTACTTAAAAAATAAAGGAAAACCTCGTGTATTTATTCCTATATTCCCGGGAACAAATAGTGAATTCGAATCAATACGTGCATTTGAAAAAGAGAGATCTATAGTAAATACTTTCGTCTTCAAAAATATAAATAATAAAGATATTATAGAGTCTATCTTTCACTTAAAGAAACATATAGAATCTGTACAAATATTAATGTTATGTGGAGGATTTAGTGCTGGAGATGAACCAGATGGATCCGCTAAATTTATTGTATCTATATTACATAACCCGTATATTAAAGAGGCTATTAAATGTTTTCTTTATCAAGATGGGTTAATTTTAGGAATTTGTAATGGATTTCAGGGATTAATTAAATCCGGATTATTACCTTATGGAAAAATTTGTTTGAGAGATCATAATTCTCCAACATTGACTCATAATAAAATAGAAAAACATATATCACAATGTGTTCATATTAAAGTTATTTCTGATCATTCTCCATGGTTAAACGGTATGAAAAATAAAATTTATACTCTTCCTATATCTCATAGTGAAGGAAGATTTTATGCAAGTAAAAAAATTACAAAAATTTTATGGGATAAAAATCAAATTGCTGCGCAGTATGTAGACTTAGAAGGAAATCCTAGTTTAGATAGATTATATAACCCTAATGGATCTGTTGAATCCGTTGAGGGGTTATTAAGTGAAGATGGTAAAATTTATGGAAGAATGACTCATCCAGAACGTTATCATTATGGATTATTAAAAAATATTCCTAACATTCATGAGCATTCCATTTTTAAAAATGGAGTAGAATATTTCTTATGAATATTATGAAAATTAACTAACTTATGAAAGTGGCTATATTTTTTGGAAGTATTTCTGATAAATCAATTATGAAAATAACAGCGGAAGTACTCAAACAATTTAATATAAATTATAAATCATATGCGATTTCCGCACACCGATTACCAAATGTTTTATCGACGACTATCAAACAAATAGAATCTGAAGGTACAGATGTCATTATTGCAGGAGCTGGATTATCCGCACATTTACCTGGATTTATTTCTTCTCAAACAATCCTACCTGTTATCGGAGTTCCAATTCATGGACATAATTCATTGGGAGGAATGGATGCTCTTTTGTCTATAGTACAAATGCCAAAAGATGTTCCTGTTGCTACAGTAGGAATAAATAACTCCTATAATGCTGCTTTGTTAGCCATTCATATTTTAGCTATAAAATATCAAGATATAAGAAAATTATTGCTCAAATTCAGAATGAAAAAAAAAGAGAGATTAATAACTGAAATTAAGCAACATTTATTACCATGAGCTGCATAATTAAAAAAAATATTTTATCAGAAGGAAAAACAAAAAGAATATATACTACTCAAAATCCACTTGAGGTATTAATTCATTATAAAGATAATATAACAGCTTTAGATGGATTGAAAAAAAATTTTTTACAAGATAAAGGAGTTTTAAATAATGAAATAACTACATTAATATTTAAGTTTATAAATTCTTGTGGGATTAAGACTCATTTTATACGAAAAAAAAACAATAGAGAACAATTATGTCATAAAGTAGATATGATCCCTTTAGAATTTGTTGTGCGTAATATTGTTGCGGGAAGTATGTCTAAACGTTTAGGAGTGAAAGAAGGAATTCATCTATCCAATCCTATTTTTGAAATATTTTATAAAAATGATAAGTTAAAAGATCCATTAATTAATGATCATCATGCCGTTTTTTTAGAAATTATTTCTTATGAAGAATTAAATAGGATTTATAGCATAGCATCAGAAATCAACCATATTATCAAAAAATATTTTTTGGATAAAAATATTATATTGGTAGATTTTAAGATAGAATTTGGTAAAAATCATAAAAACGAGATTTTACTTTCTGACGAAATTAGTCCAGATACTTGTCGTTTTTGGGATAAAAAAACAATGAAAAAATTGGATAAAGATTTATTTAGAATGGGATTAAAAGAAAAAGAAGAAGTATTTGATATTTATATGGAAATATTAAAAAGGCTAAATGTAAGTTAGCCCATTAAAATAATGGAACAAAGATATTCTTCTTACAAAAAGATGATATCTCAATTATTCCCTTCTATTCTGAAAAATAATTATTGGGATAAGTTTCATGATGAATGTGGTATTTTTGGAGTTTATTCTCCTTATAAAATAGATACTTTATCTTTGATTCAATTTGGATTATTTGCATTGCAACATAGAGGACAAGAAGCTTGTGGTTTTTCTGTTTTACGAGATGGATTTATCATATCACATAAAAGTGAAGGACTTGTTTTAGATTTTTTTAGACAAATTTCTAATTCTGAATCTTATTATGGAAATGCTGTGATTGGACATACTCGTTATTCTACAGAAGGAGGACAAAGTAAAAAAAATATTCAACCTTTTTTTGGAAGAAATTCCTATGGAAAGAGTACTATATCTATAGTTCACAATGGAAATTTAGTCAATGCTCAAAATATTCGTCATAAATTAGAATCCCAAGGAATAAATTTTATATCCGAATATTCAGATTCCGAAGTAATTTTACGTTTGATACAAAAATATTTATCAGAATACGATAATAGTTTAGAAAAAGCAATACAAAAAACTACTATTGATATTCGGGGAGCTTATTCTGTAATTGTTCTTATGGATAATAAAATGGCTGCATTTAGAGATCCAAACGGTATACGTCCTTTATGTTATGGAATGTTGAATGAAAATACTTATATATTTAGTTCTGAAACTTGCGGAATTGATTCTGTTGGAGGATTTTACGTGAGAGATTTATTTCCAGGAGAAATTATAATTGTGGATAAAAAATCAATTCAATTTTCTCTACTTACAAAAAGAAAAAATACAAGAAAAAGAATATGTTCTTTTGAATATATTTATTTTTCTCGCCCTGATTCCTTAATTGAAAATATTAATGTTTATGACATTCGTGAAAAAAGTGGAGAAAAACTTTATGAACAACATCCAGTAAAAGCGGATGTTGTTATTGGAGTTCCAGATTCTGGAGTTCCAGCTTCTATTGGATATTCAAAAGCTTCTGGAATTCCTTTTAAACCAATTTTAGTAAAAAATAAATATATTGGAAGATCTTTCATTCTTCCACAACAAAAAATACGGGAGAAAATGGTTAACTTGAAATTAAATCCTATTTTAGATGAAATAAAAGGAAAACGGATCGTTATCATTGATGATTCCATAGTTCGTGGAACTACCAGTCGTAGATTAGTTTACATATTAAGAAAAGCAGGAGCTAAAGAAATTCATTTTCGAAGTGCTTCTCCTCCTATTATAGGTCCCTGTTATTTAGGAGTAGATACTCCAAGTAAAAAAGATCTTATATCATATAATCATATTGATAAAAAAAGTATAGCGAAAATTCTAAATGTGGATAGTTTAGAATTTTTAAGTATGGATAATTTGATAGATATACTTGGAAGTGTTCATTATTGTTTTGGTTGTTTTACCGGAAATTATCCAGTTCAAAAAAACTGATTAATATAATATATATATAATATGAAAGTGGAAAAAAAAAACATAACCATATGTAAAATTAGTAATATTTTAGAAAATACTTATAATAATAGGGTTATGAGTACGTTAGAGCATTTTTCTGGTTTTTATAAAATATATGAATATGGATATAAAGAACCAATTTTAGTATCTGGAGTTGATGGAGTAGGAACCAAATTACGTTTAGCTATAGACTGCAAAAAATACGGAGTAATTGGAGAAGATTGTTTTGCAATGTGTGTTAATGATGTTTTATGTCATGGAGCTATTCCTTTATTCTTTTTAGATTATTTAGCTTGCGGAAAACTAGATTCTACCATTGTAGAAAAAATTATACAAGGAATAGCTATCTCTTGCAAAAAAACGAATACTTGTCTAATTGGGGGAGAAACTGCAGAAATGCCAGGAATTTATAAGGAAAATGATTATGATATTGCTGGATTTTGTGTAGGTATTGTAGAAAAAAATCATCTTGTGGATGGGAAAAAATTAATTCAAGAAGGAGATATTTTGATAGGACTTCCTTCATCAGGGGTACATAGTAATGGTTTTTCTGTAATTAGAAATATTTTTTCTTCAGAAGACTTTATGAAATATTTTCAAGATAAACCATTTTATGAAACGCTTTTAATTCCAACTAAAATTTATCATTTTACGATTCATGCTTTATTAAAAGAATTTGTAATACATGGATTAGCTCATATCACTGGAGGTGGTATATCAGAGAATCTATATCGAATTCTTCCAGAAAATTTATCAGCTGTAGTTGAAAAAGAAAAAATTCCTGTTCAATCTGTTTTCAATTATATTAGAAAGAAAGGAAATTTATCAGATTACAAAATGTGGAACACTTTTAATATGGGAGTAGGAATGATTATAGTCGCATCTTTAAAAGAAAAATATTCTATTTTAAATAAACTTTTTCTTTTGGGAGAGAATCCTTTTCTTTTGGGAAAGATTGTGAAAGGAAATAAAAGAGTATTTTTGAAATAAAAATATTTCCGTGAAAAAAATAGCTATTTTAGTATCTGGAAAGGGAAGCAATATGCATCAAATTTTACAAGCAGTGAAAAGTGGCATGCTTTGTAATTCTATTGTAAGTTTAGTTATTTCTGATAGATGGTGTCAAGCAATTCAATACGCTTTGAAAGAAAATATTACAGTATTTTCTTTAATAAAAACTCATAAAAAATTTCTTTCGAAAGAAATAGATAATATACTTGTAAGATATATTCCAGACATTATAGTTCTTTCAGGATTTCTTTCTATACTTGATGCCGAATTTTGTGAGAAATGGTTTAATAAAGTTATAAATGTTCATCCATCTTTATTACCTAAGTATGGTGGAAAAGGAATGTATGGAATAAAAGTACATCAAAAAGTTATAAAAAATAAGGAAAAAATATCAGGAGCTACAGTTCATTATGTCACAAAAAACGTGGATTTAGGAGATATAATTTTAAAAAAAATATGTAAAATTGACCCAGAGGATACTCCAATATCTTTATCCCAAAAAGTTTCTATTATAGAAAAAGAAATATTAATTCAATCTATTAATAAACTCTTAACTATAAAATTATAAGAAAGGAATTAATAATCTTATCTAGATACTCAAAACAACAATTTAATTAGTAGTATGTATTATGAAAAGAGCTTTGATTAGTGTTTATGAAAAAAATGAAAAATTATTTAATTTTGTCAATTTTTTAGATCAAAAAGAATATCAAATAATTTCTACTGAAAAAACCTATCAATATTTAATTAAAAAAGGGATATCTAATATTATTGAAGTTTCGGGTTTTATCTCTTTTCCTGAAATTTTGGATGGAAGAGTTAAAACTATGCATCCTAATATATATGCAGGAATTTTAGCCGATCGTTCTGTCGATAAACATATGAAATCTGTTAATGATCATAATATTCTTCTTATAGATATTGTGTTGGTCAATTTTTATCCATTTTTTGAAAAAATGCATCAAAATAATAAGAATATAAATTCTTTAATAGAATTTGTTGATATAGGGGGTCCATCTATGCTTCGAGCTGCTGCTAAAAATTTTTCACATGTAACCGCTATCACAGATCATAATGATTATGAATTGGTTCAATATGAAATTGAACATTATGGATTTCCTTCATTAAAATTGAGAAAAAGATTAGCAGGTAAAGCATTTAATTTCACTGCAGCTTACGATTCTGCTATTTCTCAATTTCTTCTAGACGAAAAATTTCCTATGTATTTACACTCTTCTTATGAAAAAAAAATGAACCTACGTTATGGAGAAAACCCTCATCAAAAAGCCGCTTATTATGTGAATACAATTCAAAAAGGATCAATGCGAAATTTTCATCAATTACATGGAAAAAAACTATCATTTAATAATTTAAGAGACATGGATATTGCATGGAAGGTTGTTTCTCAGTTTTCTGAACCAACTTGTTGTACAGTGAAACACTCTACTCCTTGTGGAGTAGCATTAGGAAAAAATATTATTGAAGCATTTCAAAAAACTTATTATGCTGATACTATTTCCTCTTTTGGAGGAATAATGGCCATTAATGTTCCAATAACAAAAGAACTTGCAAAAGAAATTAATCACATTTTTTTAGAAGTTCTGATTTCTACGTGTTATGAAAGAGATGTTTTGAGTATTTTAAAAATCAAAAAAAATCTTAGAATTATTAGTATCAATGAACCTATTTCAGATAAACTAGAATCTATTCAAATAGATGGAGGTGTTTTGGTACAAGAATCAGATTATTTTTGTCCTTATGAAAAAAATTATAAAATAGTGACTAAAAAAGAATTTAGTGATCAAGAACTAAAATCTTTATTTTTTGCTCAAAAAGTCGTCAAGTATGTGAAATCTAATGCTATTGTTGTGGCTAAAGGGACACAAACTTTAGGGATTTCTGGAGGTCAGACTAACAGAATTTGGGCCGCTCGTCAAGCTATAGAAAGAGCTTTAGAAAAAAGTAAAAAAGGATTAGTTCTTGTTTCTGATGCTTTTTTTCCTTTTCGCGATGTTGTAGATGAAGCGGCTCGTTATGGTGGAATATGTGCGATTCTTCAACCAGGAGGATCTATACGTGATGAAGAATCTATTAAAGCTTGTAATGATCATGGAATTGCGATGGCTTTTACTGGAAAAAGATATTTCAAACATTGATAATAATGAAAATTTTAATTCTTGGAAGCGGGGGACGTGAACATGCTATAGGAAAAAAATTATTGGAAGATGATCATTCAATCCATCTTTATTTTTATCCCGGAAATGGAGGGACTAGTATCATAGGAAAAAATATTGAAAATCATCATACTGTATTAGATTTAGGTTTTTTTGCTAAAAAAAATGCAATAGATATAACTATTGTAGGGTCCGAAATTTTTTTATTAGAAGGGGTTGTCGATATTTTTCAAAATTTGGAACTTAAAATAGTTGGACCACATTATTTAGCTGCTAGACTTGAAGGAGATAGAATTTTTGCTAAATCTTTTATGAAAAAATACGGAATTCGTACTCCTAAATATAATATTTTTTATTGTTATGAAAAGGCTATGCATTTTTTGAAAAAAAATACGAATTCTGTCGCTATTAAAACTAATGGAATCGCTGCAGGAAAAGGAGTTATTTTAGCTCATAATTCATATGAATATGAAAAAGCTTTAAAAAATATGATGATAGAAAAAAAGTTTGGAAAATCTGGAGATCAGATTATTATAGAGAAATTTTTAAAAGGAAAAGAAGCGTCTATTATATCTTTTTTTAATGGAAAAAATATTATTCCTTTTTTATCGGCTAAAGATTATAAAAAAATTGGGGAAAACGAAAAAGGATTAAACACAGGAGGAATGGGATCGATTGTTCCCAATCCATATATGACAAATTCTATTTGGATAGATTTTAAAAAAAATATTTTAGAACCTACTTTAAAAGGTTTAATCATAGAAAAATTAACATTTTTTGGATTCCTTTATTTTGGATTAATGATAACGGAAGACAAAGTTTATTTATTAGAATACAACACTCGCATTGGAGATCCTGAAGCTCAGACTTTATTTCCATTAATGAAAAGCAATTTTTTGAAAATCATTCAATCTTCTTTTCAAGATAAAGAAATATATATTGATTGGAAAAAATTATGTTCTTGCTGTGTAGTTTTATCATCCAGAGGATATCCTGAAAAATATGAAAGCGGAAAAATTATATCAGGTTTAAATTCTTTAAAAGAACCTTTTTATGTTGCTGGAGCAAAAAAAAAACAAGAAAAATGGATTACATCAAGTGGACGAGTTCTTAATATAGTAGGAATAGGAAATACTCTTAAAGAAGCTAGAAAAAAAGCTTATGATCAGGTTAAAAAAATTAAATTTGAAAATTTGTATTTTAGAAAAGATATTGGTTTATAATTATATAATTAATTTTCATGGAAAAAGATTTTATACTCATATTAGATTTTGGGTCTCAATATAGTCATTTGATTGCTAGAAGAATTCGAGATTTAGGAGTATATACTTTATTATATCATTATAATGATATTTCCATATCTTATTTGATTTCAAAAAAACCTAAAGGAATAATTTTATCAGGAGGACCTTTTTCTGTTTATAAAAAGAATTCTCCATTAATATCCAAAGATATTTTTCATATAAATATTCCTATATTTGGAGTTTGTTATGGAATGCAACTTATTTCTTTTCTTTTCGGTGGAGAAATAAAAAAGTCCAAATATAAGGAATACGGAAAATCTTACTTAATTATAGATCATCCTAACAACAGTTTATTTAATGGAATTCCGAATAAATCTATTGTTTGGATGAGTCATTTTGATGAAGTCAAAAATGTTCCAAAAGAATTTGAAATCATTGGACATACATCATCTTGTCATATCGCGGCTTTTAGTCATACCAATAAAAATATTTATGCAGTTCAATTTCATCCAGAAGTTAAAAATACAGAATATGGAATCTCTATGTTAAAAAATTTTGTCTTTCACATTTGCAAATGCGATTCGAATTGGAAATTAAATAATTTTGTGCAAAAAAAGATAAATGATATTAAAAAACGTGTGAATAAAAAAAAAGTTGTATTAGGTTTTTCTGGAGGGGTAGATTCTTTTGTGACTGCTTATATTATTCATAAAGCTATTGGTGATTCTTTATATTGTATTTTTGTAGACACAGGATTATTACTAAAAAACGAAAAAGAGAAAGTCTCTTTTTTATGTAAAAAAATGCATTTCAACATAAAAATAATAGATGCTAAAAATCGTTTTTTGTCTAAACTTGTTGGGATTGTAGATCCTGAAATGAAAAGAAAAGTCATAGGGGAAGAATTTATATATGTATTTCAAGAAGAATCTAAAAAAATTAAAAATGTTGAATTCTTAGCACAAGGTACCATTTATTCAGATGTTATTGAGTCTTCTGTTTTTTCAAAAAATTTAATAAATAGTTCTATAAAATCTCATCATAATGTAGGAGGACTTCCGAAATCATTAATGAAATTAAAACTTATTGAACCATTAAAAGAATTATTTAAAGATGAAGTTAGAAAAATAGGAGAAAAATTAGGACTTCCAAAAGAAATTTTATATCGTCATCCATTTCCTGGACCTGGGTTAAGTATTCGTATAATTGGAGAAATTAATGAAAAAAAAATTTTCCTTTTGAAAGAAGCAGAAGACATTCTATTGCAAGAACTAAAAAAACACAATATTTATAAATGTGTCAATCAAGCTTTTATAATTTTGTTACCAGTAAGATCTGTGGGAATCAAAGGGGATAAACGAACATATGAGTATGCAGCCATATTACGTGTAATAAACACTGAAGATTTTATGACAGCAACCTTTTCACATTTATCTTACGATTTTTTAGAAAAAGTTTCAATCCGAATTACTAATGAAGTTGATGGAATTAATCGAATTGCATATGATATCACTTCTAAACCCCCATCTACTATTGAATGGGAATGATTTTTTTTATCATCAATGATTTTTTTCTATCATCATAGAAATTAAATTATATATATTATTTTTTAATTTTGTTCTAGGAGAAATTAGATCAATAAATCCATGGTCCATTAAAAATTCTGCAGTTTGAAATCCTTCTGGAAGATCTTTTCCTATTATTTCTTTAATAACTCTGGGTCCCGCAAACCCAATAAGAGCTCCTGGTTCAGCTATATTTACGTCTCCAAGTAAAGAATAAGAAGCCGTCACTCCTCCCGTAGTTGGATCAGTTAAAACAGATATATAAGGAACTTTAGCGTCACGTAATTGTGTTAGTCTAGCTATAGTTTTAGCCATTTGCATTAATGAAAAAGAGGATTCCATTATTCTCGCCCCTCCAGATTTAGAAATTAATATATATGGATATTTTTTATCAATACAATATTTGATGGCTCTAGATATTTTTTCTCCAACTACGGAACCCATAGATCCTCCTATAAATGAAAAATCCATACAAGATATTACAACATTTATAGTTTTTATTTTTCCCACTCCTGTTCTAATAGCATCATATAAATTTGTTTTTTTTCGTGCTTCTTGAATCCTATCTGTGTATTTTTTATAATCTTCCCATTTTATGGGATCTTTACTTTTCATTTTTACATTCATTTCCAAAAATTCACCATGATCAAAAAGAATTTCAAAATATTCTTTACTGTGAATTCTTACGTGATATCCATCTTCTGGACTAACATAAGCATTTTTTTTTAATTCTTCCGTATCTATAATTTTTCCGCTAGGTGTTCTGTACCAAATACCTTTTGGTAAATCTTTTCTTTCATCTATAGATGTTAATATGTTCTTTTTTTTTCTTAAAAACCAAGCCATGGTTGTTTTTATAAAGTATTAATATTATTCATGAATTCAAAATATTTTTTTAAAATAATTTTAAAAGATTTTTCTCCTTCTCTTAACCACACTCTAGGATCATAATATTTTTTATTAGGAATATATTTTCCTTTTGGATTTCCTATTTGTTTTTTTAAATATTCTTTATTTTCATTCATATAATTACGAACCCCACAAGTGAAAGCATATTGTAAATCAGTATCCACATTCATTTTCACAACTCCATAACTAATGGCTTTTTGTATTTCATTTTCAGTAGATCCGGATCCTCCATGAAATACTAAAGAAACTGGTTTAGGGTTATTGGTATGAAATTTATTTTGTATATATTCTTGTGTATTTTTTAAAATTTCAGGACGAAGCATTACATTTCCAGGTCTATAAACTCCATGCACGTTTCCAAAAGAAGCTGCTATGATAAAACGATCACTAATTTTTATTAATTTATCATATGCATAAGCTACTTCTTCTGGCTGAGTATAAAGTTTATTATTTTCGACGTTAGAATTGTCAATTCCATCCTCCTCTCCTCCTGTTACCCCAAGTTCAATTTCCAGAGTTATTTCGCTTTTACTCATTCTATCAAAATATTGTTCACAAATGTGAATATTTTCTTTTAAAGGTTCCTGAGAAAGATCTAACATATGTGAGCTAAATAGCGTTTTTCCAAAACGTTTATAATGCTTTTCATTAGCTTCTATCAATCCATCTATCCAAGGAAGATAGGGTTTAGAACAATGATCTGTATGAAGAATCACCGTTATTTGATAGTATGAAGCTAATTCATGAATATGCATAGCACAAGCTATAGAACCTTGAATGGCTGCTTTTTGTTTGTCATTCTTCATTCCTTTTCCTGCATTAAAAAGAGCCCCTCCATTAGATAATTGAATGATAACAGGAGAATTTACTTCTGCAGCGGTTTCCATAACTGCATTGATGGTATTAGATCCAATTACATTCACTGCAGGTATGGAAAATACATTTTCTTTAGCGTATTCGAATATTTCTTTCACAAGATTACCAGTAGCGACTCCAAAAGGAAATTTTTTAGACATGTGTTTAAAATTTGTTTAATTAAAAGATAAACAAATGTAAAAAAAAGTATTTTTTATCTTAGACTTAATTAAATTAAAAAAATTTAATACGTTATGTTAGTTGTTCCGTCTACATTAAAAATATATAATGCTTCAGCTGGTTCAGGAAAAACTACTTTTTTAGTCATCAATTATCTTTATGTTTTATTAAAAAGTCCTTATCCTGATGAATTTAGAAAAGTTTTAGCTTTAACTTTTACTAAAAAAGCTTCTGAGGAAATGAAAAACCGCATTTTACAATGCATCAAAGAATTTTCAAAAAAAAAAGTAAAAAAAGAATATCGTTTTTTATTTGATTATATCATAAAAAATTTCAATCTAACAAAAGATCAATTATATCAACGTTCTGAAAAAATATTATTTTTCATATTACACGATTTTTATTCTTTTTCTAGAAATATAAGTACAATAGATAAATTTACTTATAATGTTATAAAATCTTTTTTATCAGAAAAAAATATTCATTTAGAATTAGAAATGGATACAAACCAATTTTTATTACAAATTGTAGAAAATATATTATACAGATTAAATCGTTCTGAAAAGTGGTCAAATATTTTGATTCAATCTTCTTTAGAAAAACTTAGAGAAGGAAAAAATTGGGATTTAAAAAAAGAGTTATTGAAAATAGCTCATATCATGGTTGATGAAAATAATTTTTTTTCCATAAAAAAAATTAAAAATTATTCTTTGGAAGATTTCCTACAATTAAAAAATATTTTAATTCGAAGAACTAAAATATTTGAAAAAAAATGTAAAAAAAAAGGAGAAAATTTTTTTAAAATTCTAGAGAAAACTTCTATTCAAAAACATTCATTTATTCATTTAGATATACCCAGGTTTTTCAATAAGTTTAAAAATGGAAATATATTTTTTAATCCTTTTAATAAACGTCTTGAAAAATATCTTCAGAAAGGAACATTTTATTCTAAATTTTTATCTGATAAAAATCAAAAAATACTAATCGATAATAATCGAAATAAAATACTTTTTTTATATGAGAAAACAAAATTTTTATATAAAAAAAATATATCCAATTATATTTTGGATAAACTGATTTTAAAAAACATAAATATACTATCAATCATACATGAAATTGAAAAAGAGTTACATCATATAAAAAATGAAAAAAAAATTATTTTAAACGCAGAGCTAAATAAAATTCTTTATGAAAAAATTGTTCAAGGAATATTCCCAAAAATGTATGAAAAAATAGGAATGCAATATAAACATTATTTCATAGATGAATTTCAAGATATTTCATTTTTACAATGGAAAAATATTCAAATTTTGGTTGAAAACGCATTATCTGAAAACGGATCAGCTATGATAGTAGGAGATCCTAAACAATCTATATATAGATGGAGAGGGGGTGATGCAAAACAATTTATAAACTTAATTTATCTTAAATCAAACAATTATAAAAAAAAAGTAAAAACTATAGAAAAAAATTTTCGTAGTCATGAAGAAATTGTGAAATTCAATAATTTACTTTATCAATCTATATCTAAAATATTTCATGATACTATTTATCAAGATATATATAAAAATTACAAACAAAAAATATATAAAAAATATGGTGGATATGTAGAAATAAATTTTATTCATGACTCTAATAAAAATTACAAAGAACATATTTATTTAAAAATAAAAAAGAAAATAGAAAGATTATTAAAACAAAAATATACATTATCAGATATAGCTATTTTAGTCAGAAATAATGAAGAAGGTTATTTTTTATCTGAAAAATTAATGGAAGATGGGGTTCTTGTAAATACTTCTGCTTCTTTACTTATAAAAAATCATTTTGAAATACAAATCATCATAAATTTTTTTTACATTATTGCTTATCCTTATCGTTATCAAAAAAGAGTTATTTTAATTTTTTTATTATTAAAAAATAAATTTATTCGTATTAAAAAAAATCATCATGATTTCATTACAAAAACACTTTTTTTACCTTTCAATTTATTTTTAAAAAAAATTTTTTCTAAAAATTTATTAACATTAAATAAATTATATAATAAATCTATATATCAGATATCAGAAGACATCATTGAAGCTTTTGGATTATTCAATAGAAAAAACTCTACATATATTTATTCTTTTTTAGATTTTGTTTATAGATCTATGAAAAAAGTAGGAAATTCTATTATAAATTTTTTAGATTATTGGGAATTAAAAAAAGAAAAAGAAAGTATTGTCATTTCTGATCATATTAATGCTGTTCGTATTATGACTATTCATAAATCTAAAGGATTACAATTTCCTGTAGTACTCATTCCTTTCACAGATTGGAATATTTTTTCTAAAAATAAAGAAAAAGTGTGGATAAATGTAAATCCTAGTTTATATAATGGTTTGAATCCTATTTATTTAGAAATAGAACCTTATTTTAAACATATAAAACATGATAACGATATCCGTGATTTTTATGATTATTATCTATCAAATATTAAATTTGATAACATCAATTTGTTATATGTAGCCACTACCCGTTCTATTGAACAACTCATTTTATTTTCCAAACTTGGAAATGATAAATCTATATCATTTTACATTAAAAATTTTCTATGTGAAAAAAAAATGTGGAATGAAAATAAATGTAAGTATATCTTCGGAAAAGATAAAAAAGGTTATTAATTTATTTTACATGTTTTTCTGCATGATAAGAGGATCTAACCAATGGACCACTTTCTACATATTTAAATCCCATTTTTAATCCAATATTTTTCAATTCTTTAAATTGATCTGGAGAAACGAAAAAATAAACAGGATAATGTTTGATAGAAGGTTGCAAATATTGCCCCATGGTTAAAATATCTACTTTAGACTCTTTGATATCTTTCATTGTTTCTATTATTTCTTCTTTGGTTTCTCCTAATCCTAACATGATCCCTGTTTTTGTACGTATATTCTGATTTTTTTCTTTTATATATTTTAAAACTTCAAGACTACGATGATATTTAGCTTGAACACGAACTTTTTTTGTTAATCTAGCGACTGTTTCCACATTATGAGAAATCACTTCTGGTTTTATATCAATAATTTTATCTATTATTTTTTTTTCTCCTTTAAAATCAGGAATTAAAGTTTCTATTGTAATATTGGGATTCAAATATCGTATTTTTTGTATGGTTTGAATCCATATAGAAGAACCCATATCTTGTAAATCATCTCGATTGACAGAGGTTAATACAACATGTTTTATTTTTAATATTTTGATAGATTTTGCTACTTTATCCGGTTCTTTCCAATCTATTTGATCAGGTCGTCCAGTTTTCACTCCACAAAATCTACAAGATCTTGTACATATATTTCCTAATATCATAAAAGTAGCCACCCTTTTATCCCAGCATTCTCCTATATTGGGACAATTACCACTTTGACAAATTGTATTTAATTTATGCAAAGAAACTAATTTTTGTAGTTCATGATAATTTTTGCTCATTGGTAATTTAACTTTAATCCACTTTGGTTTTTTTTGAATGACATTCATATTTTTTAATTTTTATTATAGTATAATAATAGTATAAAAATATAAAATCAATTTTTTTTAATAACTTTGTCAAGTATTTTATTTATTATGGAAGTGTTTGTTAGAGACATAGCTGATATGTTAGAAAATCTAGCTCCCCTAGAATATGCCGATTATTATGATAACGTAGGATTAATAATTGGGTCATTTAAAAAAAAAGTAAAAAATATATTGATTACTTTGGATCTCACTGAAGATGTTTTTTATGAATCTATCAAAAAAAAATGCGATTTAATAATTTCTTTTCATCCTGTTATTTTTAAATCCATTAAAAATATTACTGGAAAAACATTTTCCGAAAGAGTCATAATTCATGCATTAAAAAATGACATATCTATTTATGTGATTCATACAAATTTAGATGTAATATGGGAAGGAACTTCTTCTTATGTATCAAAATTATTAAGAATCAATAGAGAAAAAGTTCTTTTTCCAAAAAAAGAAACTATAAAAAAATTAATTACTTATGTTCCAGTTGATTATGCAGAAAAAGTTAGAAACAGTTTATTTGAAGCAGGAGCTGGAAACATTTCTAATTATAGTCATTGTAGTTATAATTTTGATGGATTGGGAAGTTATATGGGAAATCAGAAAACTAAACCTTTTCTTGGGAAGAAAAAAATTTTTCATATAGAAAAAGAAACTTGTATTAGTGTTCTTTTTCCTGATTATAAATTAAATATAATCAAAAATGCATTATTCAAAAATCATCCTTATGAAGAAATTGCTTACGAAATTTATAATATAGAAAACGTAAATCCTTATGTAGGGATAGGTTTTATAGGAAGTATACCCGAAAAAATAAACGAATACGATTTTCTTCTTTTTATAAAAGAAAAAATGAATATTCCTTGTATTCGACATTCATATTTCATAGAAAAAAAAGTTCAGAAAGTAGCTATGATCACAGGATCAGGTCGTTTTGGTATTGAATCTGCTATAGAAGAAGGAGCTGATGTTTTTATATCTTCTGATTTAAAATATCATGATTTTTTTAAACATGAAAAAAAAATATTAATTGTGGATATAGGACATTACGAATCGGAAAAGTTTACTAAAAGTTTAGTAAAATCTTTTTTAGATAAAAATTTTACTTCAATTTCTGTTTTTGAATCAGAAGTTTATACCAATCCAGTTAAATATTTTTATTAATTATGGTCCATAAAATACAAGAAACAATCTCTGTAGTAGAAAAATTACGAATTTTATACAATCTTCAATTAATAGATTCTCGTGTAGATGAAATACGAAAATTTCGTAAAAATATTCCTACGGAAATCAAAAATCTAGAAGAAGAACTAGATCAAATGAAAAAAAAATTAGAAAACCTTCATGAAGATATTCTTTCTATAAAAGAAAGTATAAATAAACAAAATAAAGATATTAAATATTCAGATATTTTGATTCAAAAATATGAAAAACAAAAAAATCATATTAAAAATCATAAAGAATTATATTCTTTAGATAAAGAAATTGATTATCAAAAATTAGAAATACAATTAGCTAAAAAAAAAATTAAGGAATTAAATATTCAAATTAATAAGAAAGAAGAAATTCTAAAAAAAAAAGAAGATTTATTAAAAAATAAAGAAGAACACCTGTTTCATAAAAAAAAAGAATTGAATAATATTCTTTTAGAAAACGATAAAGAAGAAAAAATTTTACTGGAACAATCTTTATCTTTTTCTAAAAAAATAGATAATGGTTTATTAAAAACTTATCTAAGAATTAGAAATGGAGTTAAAAATGGAATAGCTGTTGCTCCAGTAGAAAGAGGAGCTCCATTGGGTTCTTATTTAGCCATTACTCCTCAAAAATATTCTGAACTGATACAACGTAATAAACTTTTAATAGATGAACATAGTGGAAGAATATTAATAGACGCAGAGTTAGCTGAGGAGGAAAAGAAAAAATTTTTCATTTTTTGTTCTAAAAAAAAATTGTAGATTATGGTACCAACTTATTCTTCTGATGAAAAGAAAATTAAAATTAAAGATTTTGAATTATTAGAAGTTTCTTCAGGAAAAAAGAAATTTTTAAGACATTATTTTTCAAATAAAGCAACTGTAATAATGTTTATTTGTAATCATTGTCCATATGTTAAACATATCAATACAGCATTGATTCGTTTAGTTAAAGATTTTTTACCCAAAAAGATTTCATTTTTAGCAATCAATTCTAATGATTCCGAAAAATATCCAGAGGATTCTCCAGAAAATATGAAAAAAGTATATCATCAATTAGGATATCCTTTCCCTTATTTTTTTGATGAAAATCAAGAAGTTGCTAAATATTATCGCGCAAAATGTACTCCTGAATTTTTTATTTTTTCAGGGAAGGGAAATTTATATTATCATGGTCAATTAGATGATTCTAGACCTAACAATGACATTCCTGTTACAGGTTATGATGTGAGAAATGTTTTACAAGATATTTTAAAAGGAAAAAAAATATACCCCACAGTAAAATTAAGTTACGGATGTAATATCAAATGGAAAACATAAGTTTTTATAATAATTAGGAATAATTCTCAAAAAATATTCTATAGATTCAGACAAACTTTTTTCGGACGTTCCTCCCGATGCATTTTTATGTCCTCCACCCCTAAAATGTTTTCTAGCAAAAATGTTTACATCAAAGTTACCTTTTGAACGAAAGGATATTTTAATAGGATTTTTTTCTTTTTCTTCAAAAAAGAAAACGGAAAAAACAATATTTTTAATACCTAATCCATAAGTAATAATACCTTCTGTATCTCCTTGTTTATATGAATAAAAACTAATATCCGAAGCTCGAATGCTCGTATAAGCTGTACGATATTTTTTAATTACTTTTAATTTTTTTAAGGCTTTAGATAATAATTTTAATCGATTTTCATTGTATTTATTTTGTAAATGATCATAAATATAATTTAAATCAATTCCTTTTTCTATTAATTTTCCGGCAATAAAATGAGTTTCTGAAGTCATAGAAGGAAAACGAAAAAAACCTGTATCTGTCATTAATCCTACATATAAACATGTAGCTATTTTTTTGTCTATTTTACTTAAGTTATTCATATCAGATATAAATCGAAAAACTAAAATACTAGTAGCTGATGCTGTAGGATCTGAAAACATAAAATCAAAACAAGATGGAAAAGGATGATGATCAATTAATATTTTTTTTGCTTTTGAATACAAAAATAAATCTCTTATATTATTGATTCTTGACAAATTATTAAAATCTATAAAAAAAATATAGTCAGAATTTATAATTTTTTTTTTTATTATAGATTGTGTGTATTTAGAAAATACAATAATATTATCGGTTCCAGGTAACCATCTAAAAAATTCTGAATATTCTGTCGGAGATATTAAATCTACATCATGTTTTAATTTTCTGAAATAAAATAAAAGAGCTAAAGAAGATCCTAATGCATCTCCATCTGGATTATTATGAGTGAATAATACAATTTTTTTCTTATGTATTCCATTTATGTTAGAAAACAACATATATTATATTTTACTTTTTACTTTTTTTTTAAATCCTAATTCTTCTCCTTTTTTTAACATAAGTAAATAAGCAGAATGAAAATCATTAGATATTTTTCCTTCCAAAATATAATCTTTAACAAAATTTTTTATGATTCCTATTTCCTTACATGGATTAATATGAAAGGCTTTCATTATATCATCTCCTGATATAGGCGATTTCCAATTTTGAATCCTATCTTTTTCTTCCAATTTTCTAATTCTTTCCATAAGAAGATAAATATTTTTTTTATACTGATTTTTTTTTTCTATATTGTTAGTAGTAATATCAGCTATACATAATTTGATTAAATCTTCCAAATCATTTCCTACATCAAATAATAATCTACGTATGGCAGAATCACTGGCATTATTTCCTATTAATGCAATAGGCCTGGAACTATGTTGAATCATTTTTTGAACATACTTCATAGAAGTACCTTTTGTAAGCTTTAACCGTTGAAATATACTTGTAACCATTTTAGATCCTACAAGTTCATGAGCATGAAAAGACCATCCTATTCTTGGTAAAAATTTTTTTGTACAAGTTTTTCCAATATCGTGGAGTAATGCAACCCATCTTAACCAAATAGAGCTATTTTTTTCCTGACTAATATTATCGACGACTTGCAAAGTATGATAAAAATTATCTTTGTGTTTATATCCGTTTTTTTCTTCTATTCCTTTTAAAGAAACTAATTCCGGTAATATAATTGATAACAATCCAGATTTGTATAATAAAAACAATCCTCTAGAAGGCTTGTTTGATAGCAAAATTTGGTTGAATTCCTCTACAATTCTTTCTGTAGAAACAATATTTATTCTATTTTTATTTTTTTGAATTGATTGAAATGAATATTTTTCAATATCAAACTGTAATTGAGTCGCAAATCGTATGGCTCGCATCATTCGTAATGGATCATCAGAATAAGTCTTATTTGCATCTAATGGAGTTTTTAATATTTTTTTTTTCAAATCCGATAAACCTCCAAATGGATCGATTAATTCTCCATAATCTTGATGGTTTAAACTAATAGCTAAAGTGTTAATTGTAAAATCTCTTCTGTTTTGATCATCTTGTAATGATCCTAATTCAATAATTGGTTTTCTACTAAAAAAATGATAAGATTCTTTTCTAGATCCCACAAATTCGATTTTTTGATTATCATATTCTAACATAGCTGTTCCAAAACGTTTAAATATTATTATTTTAGGATAGGGAATAAGATTTTTAGAAACCTCTTTAGCCAATATGATTCCTTCTCCTATAGTTAGGATATCTAAATCTTTTGATCTAGTTTTTCCTAGTAAAAAATCACGAACATAACCTCCTATAACATAACTATTTTGTTTTATTTTTTGAGCAGAAATACTTATAATGTGAAATATTTTTTTGTGAACAGCAGATGATAAATTCATGTCAGTCTACATACGTAATATTTTTACCTGATTATATTCTATTTTGATAATAGAAGAATTACTATATTTTGCTTTTTCTTCTCTACGAAAGTTTACAATATAATCTGTTTTTCTTAAAATACAAGGACTAATTTCTGAAAAAGATTTAGGAGTGATACATCCTGATAAATTAGCAGAAGTAGAAACAATAGGTCTATTTAAATTTCGTATTAAATAAACACAAAATGGATCATATGTTAAACGAACAGCTAAAGTATTATCTTTTCTGAAAAAATTAGATGCTATTTTTTTTGCATTTTCATATACGATAGTAATCGGTTTCTCTTCTTTGAGAAAATTATCAACAATTTTTTTTTTGGTAAAAGTAGAAATTTTTCCTACTAATTGATGTAAACGATCCATGTTTTCTACCAAAACAATCATAGATTGATGAATATTTCTGTTTTTAATTTCACATATCTTTTTTATAGCTTGCATATTATATGCATCACATCCTAATCCCCATACTGTATCTGTAGGATACAATAAACTCTTTCCTCTTTTTAATATGTTTACGCTTTTTTCTAATTCTATGTAAAAAGACATTTAAACTGACAAATTATGAGTTCTCAATGCATCATTTAAAGAAACTTTTTTATTTGTACTTTCTTTTCTTTTTCCTATAATCATAGCGCATGGAACATGATATATTCCTGAAGTAAATTTTTTGGGATAAGATCCAGGTATGACTACAGAATATTTTGGAATTACTTTTTTTGTTTCAATAGGTTTTTCATGAGTCACATCAAAAATCTTAGTTGAGGCAGTGATAACAACATTGGATCCTAAAACAGCTCCTTCTTTGATCAAAATCCCTTCCACTAAAATGCATCTAGATCCAATAAAAACATCATTTTCAACAATAACGGGAAAACCTTGTAAAGGTTCTAAAACTCCTCCTATGCCAACACCTCCACTTATATGGACACGACTACCAATTTGAGCACAACTCCCCACTGTAGCCCATGTATCGATCATGGTTTCTTTTCCTATATATGCCCCTATATTTACATAAGAAGGCATAAGAACAACTCCTGGTGATATATAGGATCCATAACGTGCTATAGCATGAGGAACAACGCGTATTCCTTTCTCTTTAAATTTATTCTTGATAGGAATTTTATCATAAAACTCTAATGGACCTAATTCTATCGTATTCATTTTTTGAATAGAAAAATACATTATAATGGCTTTTTTAATCCATTCGTTAACTACCCATCTTTTATTTAAATAATCCGATACTCTGATTGTCCCTATTTCTAGATAATCAATAACTTTAAGAACGACTTTTTTTATATTTTTATCAGTGACCCATACGTTTTTATTATTCCAAGCTTTTTCTATTTCTAATTTTAGTTGATTCACCTTTTATTTATATTGCTCATATGAATAAACAAAAGTAGAAAAAATAAAATAAGATAACAAGTGTATCATAAACAATGTCAAAAATATTAGGAATAGATTATGGCAAAACAATTACCGGATTATCTATATCAGATGAAAAAAAAATATTTGCTTTTGGACTAGGAGCTGTTCCAACTAAGAACTTAATGAAGTTTTTCAAAAATTTTTTTCTTCATGAAGAAATAGAAAAAATTGTTGTAGGATTACCAATTAAATTGAATAATCAAAAAGAGATTTTAATTGAAATAGAGATTCAAAAATTTATCAGAAAATTTCATATAAAATATCCTAAAATCATTGTAGAAAGATTAGATGAACGTTTTACATCTAAAATAGCCTTTGATACTATGATAAAATTAGGTTTAAAACAAAAAAAAAGAAGAAAAAAAGTAATTTTAAATCAAATTAGTGCTACTATAATCTTACAATCTTATATAACGAAAAAAGAAAAAAAAAATTAATTTATGGTATTACCTATAGTTTTTTATGGAAATCCTATTTTGAGAAAAAAATGTTTGAACATAGATTTTTCTTCTTTTGAAAATAGAAAAAAAATTAATCATTTGATTCAAAATATGTTTGAAACCATACACAAAGTAAAAGGAATCGGATTGGCTGCTCCCCAAATTGGACAAAATATTCGACTCTTTATAGTTGAGACTCCTTCTTTTTCTTTAAATGGAGAAAATATTACAAACTATAAAGAGGTTTTTATTAATGCTAAAATATTAAAAATTCATGGAAAAGAATGTGAATTTAATGAAGGATGTCTTAGTTTTCCTGGAATTATGGGGTATATTAAAAGAAAATCTAATGTTAAAATTGAATATTATGATCAAAATTGGAAAAAACAAAAAAAAACATTAACAGGGATATGTGCAAGAGTTATTTTACATGAATATGATCATATTGAAGGAAAACTTTTTATAGATTATTTTTCTTCCAAAAAAAAGGAAATAATAGAAAAAAAATTGATGAATTTATACCATAAAAAAATTCATATTTATTCGCAATAAATATCATCTACGATTTTTTTAAAAAGATGAGGATCATTCATGGATATATATGAAAGAATTTTTCTATTGATTTTAATTTTTTTTTCGTATAATTTGTTCATAAATTCAGAATAGGATTTTCCATACTGACGTACTCCTGCATTTATACGTTGAATCCAAAGAGATCTAAAGTTTCTTTTTTTTCTTTTTCTTCCTGAAAAAGCATAAACAAAAGATTTTTCCACAGCATTTTTAGCGACTGTATAAACTTTGCTCCTGGCACCATAAAATCCTTTCGCTAATTTCAATATTTTTTTACGTTTTCGTCTAGATAAAACTGCATTTGTGGATCTAGGCATAATTTTAAATTTGTATATTAATATTTTTTTGATCTGATTTTTTCAATAAAACGAACACAGAAAGGTTTCGCTTCCTTTTTTTAGATTTATTAGTTAATAAATGATTTTTAAATGCATGTTTTCTTTTGATATATCCATTAGCCGTTTTTTTAAATCTTTTTTTCGATCCTGATTTTGTTTTTAATTTAGGCATAACAAAACAATATAATGTTAAAATTTTTTTGGAGCTAATATCATATACATTCTTTTTCCTTCCATCACCGGCATTTGCTCTACTTTCCCATATTCCTCAATTTCTTCTGCAAATTTTAATAATTTTATTTTACCTTGATCTTTGTATACGATAGATCGTCCTTTAAAAAAAACAAATACTTTGACTTTATCTCCACGCATTAAAAATTTCTCTGCACTTTTAATCTTAACTTTTCCATCATGTTCACCAATTTGAGGACCAAATCTAATCTCTTTCGTATTGACTTTAATTTGTTTTGCTTTAAATTGTTTTTTTCTTTTTTTTTGTTCATAAAGAAATTTTTTATAATCTAATATTTTACATACTGGAGGATTTAATTTTGGATTGATTTCAACTAAATCTAATTCTTTTTCTCTAGAAAATTTAAGGGCTTCTTGTGTAGAGTAAATCCCATTTTCTATGGAATTATCCCCGACTAGACGAACTTTTGGAACATCAATACTTCCATTGATACGATGTTCTTCTTTTTTTTGTGGTAATGGTCGGTATATTCTATTTTTTTTATTACCTCTTGAAAACTTCTTTTTTATAATAATTTTATTGTTTTAATTTTTTAATTTTTAAATTGGTTTCATTTAAAATAGATTCGATGCCACTAGAAATAGAAAATACTCCTATATGTCCTATACCATGACGTCGTAATGATATCATTTCATTTTCTTCCTCTTTTTTTCCCAAAATAATCATATAAGGAATCTTATTTTCTTCAGAATCTCTAATTTTTTTATTGATTTTTTCGTTCCTGTTATCAATAAATACACGAATATTATATTTCAACATTAAATTTAAAATTTTTTTCGCATAAACTATATACTTTTCACTTATAGGAAGGATTACGGCTTGATTTGGAACCAACCACAATGGAAGATTTCCTCCTGTATGTTCTATCATAATAGCGATAATACGTTCTAATGAACCAAAAGGAGCTCTATGTATCATGACGGGACGACATTTTTCATTATTTTTTCCTTTATAATATAAGTCAAATCTTTCAGGCAAATTATAATCTATTTGAATTGTTCCAAGTTGCCAATTTCTTCCTAAAGAATCTTTAATGATAAAATCTAATTTGGGTCCATAAAAAGCCGCATCTCCATAATTAATAGATGCCTCTATATTCTCTTCTTTTACTACTTTTAAAATAACTTTTTCAGCTTTTTCCCAATTTTTATCCGATCCTATGTAATTATCCATTTTTTTAGGATTTCTAAGAGAAACACGAACTGTATATGTTAAAAAACCTAAAGAACGAAAAACATAAAAAACTAAATGAATTACTTTTTTAAATTCTTCCAACAATTGATCATGGGTACAAAAAATATGAGCATCATCTTGAGTAAAACATCTAGCTCTAGTTAAACCGTGAAGTTCTCCGCTTTGTTCATAACGATATACCGTTCCAAACTCAGAAAAACGTTTAGGAAGATCACGATATGACCATTCTTGAGAACGAAAAATTTCACAATGATGAGGACAATTCATAGGTTTTAAAAGAAAAACCTCTTTTTTTTCTTTATTAGGAGTTTGAATGGGGTTAAAATGATCTTTTCCATATTTACTCCAATGTCCACTTTTAACATATAATTTTTTATGACCAATATGCGGTGTTACAACCATTTCATATCCTGATTTTTTTTGAACGTCAGTTAAAAATTCTTCTAAATTTTTTCTAAAAACTGTTCCTCTAGGAAGCCATAAAGGCAATCCAGATCCCACTCGATCAGAAAAAACAAAAAACTTTAGTTTTCTTCCTATTTTTCTATGGTCTTTATTAGAATCTTCTTTTAAAAGAGGAACAAACTTATCTTTATTCATAAAAATAAGTTACAAGTTTTTTTATTTTATGATGATAAAAATAAATACAATGTAGAGGCCATAATACAACCTACTATAGGACCCAAGACAGGAATCAAAGCGTAATCCCAGTCACTTTTACCTTTTCCCGGAATAGGAATAATAGAATATATGATTCTGGGACCTAAGTCACGAGCAGGATTTAGAGCTGCTCCTGTAGACCCTCCTAAGGATAAAACAATTCCTAATACGACCAAAGCGGAAGGAAGTGCTCCCAGGGATCCTAACCCTACAGGATATTTTCCTTCTTTGAAAAAAAGTGTTCCTTCTGTAGATAGATATAAAGAAATAAATATAAAAATAAAAGTAGCTAACACTTCACTTAAAAAATTAGAAAATAAATTTTTTATAGAAGGAATAGTTACAAAAACAGATAATTTTTCTTTTTTATCTTGATTTTCAAAAAAATAATCTTTGTATAAAAACCAGACGAACAAAGATCCTAACATCGCTCCAATGAATTGAGAAAAAATATAAAAGGGGACTTGGTCCCAACTTAATTTTCCAATGATAGCAAAACTGATTGTTACACATGGATTTAAATGAGCTCCACTATAAGGAGCAGAAACGGCTATTCCCATAAAAACAGCTAATGCCCATCCTATGGTAATGGTTAACCATTCTACATTTTTACTATGTCCTTTAGTTTTGTCCAAGACAACATTTGCTACCACTCCATTTCCTAAAAATACTAGAATCATTGTTCCTATGATTTCTGCATATATTTTTGTCATTTTATTTTATTTTATTTGATCGGACCAAGAACGAGTTGTTTTGATTGCTCTTTTCCATCCTTGGATCCTTTCTAATCTATTAGACATTTTTTTTGGGTTAAAAACCTGTTCTAATTGCCATTTATCTTGAATTTCTTCAAGACTATCCCAATAATTTACAGCTAATCCCGCTAAATAAGCGGCCCCAGCTGCTGTAAGCTCAGATATTTTAGATTTAACAACTTTTACGTTTAAAATATCAGATTGAAATTGCATTAATAATTTATTAACTGTAGCCCCCCCATCCACACGAAGTTCTTTAATCAAAATTCCAGAATCTGCTTCCATAGCTTTTAATACATCCATATTTTGAAACGCAATGCTTTCTAATGCTGCTCGAACAAGATGAGCAGAAGAAGTTCCTCTTGTTATCCCTACGATAGTTCCTCTTGCTTTTTGATCCCAATAAGGAGCACCTAATCCGGAAAAAGCTGGAACCAAATATAAACCTTCTGTATTATCGACGGAAGTTGCTAATATTTCAGCTTCATTTGAAGATAAAAGGAGACCCAATCCATCTCTAAGCCATTGAACTACTGCTCCTGCAATAAAAACACTCCCTTCCAATGCATATTGAACTTTATTTTTTATTCTCCAAGCCACAGTCGTAATTAAATTATTTTGAGAAAAAACTGGTTTATCTCCTACATTCATTAACATAAAACAACCTGTTCCATAAGTATTTTTTACCATTCCGACTTTAGTACACATTTGACCAAAAAGAGCAGCTTGCTGATCTCCAGCAATACCAGATATTGGTATTTTATGTGATAAAATATGCCCTGTTGTATAACCAAAAATTTCACTAGATGATTTTACTTCTGGAAGCATACTAATTGGTATGTCAAATAAATCTATTAGTTCTTGATCCCAACTAAGTGTATGAATATTAAATAACATAGTACGAGAAGCATTAGTGACATCTGTGACATGAATTTCTTTACCGGTTAAATTCCATATTAACCATGAATCTATAGTTCCAAATGCCAAATATCCTAAATTTGCTTTTTTTTTAGCTCCAGGAATATTTTCTAATATCCATCTAATTTTCGTAGCAGAAAAATAAGGATCTATAATTAAACCTGTTTTTTTTCGAATCATTTCGGTTAACCCTTCTTTTTTAATTTGATCACAATATTTAAATGTACGCCTATCTTGCCATACTATTGCATTAAAAATAGGTTCTCCCGTTTTTTTATCCCATACAACAGTGGTTTCTCTTTGATTGGTGATTCCGATGGATACAATATTTTCTCCTTCTAAATTCGCTTTCAAAATAGCTTCTAAAGCAACTGAAGCCTGCGTTGACCATATTTCTTCTGCATTGTGTTCTACCCATCCAGGATGAGGATAAATTTGAGTAAATTCTCTTTGAGCTACAGAAATAATATTCCCAATTTTATCAAAAATAATAGCTCTAGAACTTGTAGTTCCCTGATCTAATGATAGCACATATTTTTTCATAAACATATAATAACTTTTACACTATCAGATTTCTGGATAATAGTATTGCATAGCTAGCTTTTTAAAAGCATCTATTTGTGATTTTTCCCATTTTTCATCTTTAGAAAGTTCTTTAGCCATTAATGCAGCTACTCTAGGTGCTATATCTATAGCTTTTTTGGCATTTAAAAATAATAAACGGAACCTTCTTGCCAAAACATCTTCAATTGTTCGAGCCATTTCATTACGAACCATCCAAACTACTTCTGCTTCGGTATAAGAAGAAGAATTTTTTGAAATTAAAGATCCCCCTAATAATGGATTTTCCTCAATCAATTTTTTAATATGAGATTCATCTTCTCCATATTTATTCCAGTAAAGATTCTGACTTTTATATGATAAATAAGATCCATAAATTTTAAGATTCTTTGTGATAGAAGGTTTTTTATTTAATTTTCCTATTTCAATTGCTTTATTTACAGTATCTTCTGCCATTTTTCTATATGTGGTCCATTTCCCCCCTATAATACTGATTAATCCAGAAGAACTAATCATAAGTTTATGAGATCTAGAAATATCTTTAGTTTTTGCAAAAGAAGAACAGGAATTGTTAGGAACAAAAAGAGGACGCAAACCAGAAAATGCACTTAATATATCACTTTTTTTTGTATGAATTATAAAATATTTATTAAAAGTTTGTAATATAAAATCGATTTCTTCTTCTAAAGGTTTTGGTTCAAGAACACTTTTTTCTAAAAAAGTATCAGTAGTTCCTACTAAAACATGATCATACCATGGAACACAAAACAAAACTCTTCCATCCGAAGTTTTTGGAATAACTATAGCATTTGAACTACTAAAAAAAGATTTATCTAACACAACATGTGTTCCTTGACTCGGTTTTATAAAAATCGGACAGGTAGATTCATCCATTCGTGAAATAGAATCCGAAAAAACTCCGGTTGCATTGATTACTATTTTTGAGTAAATGGAATATTTTTTTTGAGTTTCAAGATCGTAGGCGATAACTCCAGAAATTTTATTTCCAACTTTTTTGATCAAATTTTTAACTTGAAAATAATTCAATAATATTCCACCTTTTTGAACACAAGTTTGTGCTAAATTTATAGCTAAACGTGCATCATCAAATTGTCCATCATAATATAAAATCCCCCCTTTTAACTCTTGATTTTTTATTTCTGGAAAATCTTGGACTATTTCATATTTAGATAAAAATTGGGATTTTCCAAAACTTAACGATCCAGATAACCATTCGTATAATTTTAATCCCGTCCAGTACATGATTCCCATTTTCCAATCAAAAATGGGAATAATAAATTTTTTCTTTTTTACTAAATGAGGAGCGTTTTTAAATAAAAAGCCTCTTTCTTGTAATGCTTCATAAACTAATTTTATATTTCCTTGAGCTAAATATCGTATTCCTCCATGAACTAATTTTGTACTACGACTGGAAGTGGCTTTAGAAAAATCAGATTGCTCTAATAAAAGAGTTTTATATCCTCTAGAAGAAGAATCTAAAGCTATTCCTAGGCCAGTAGCTCCTCCTCCAATAATGATAATATCCCAAATATTTACATTTTCTAAAATCTTCACAAACCTATTTCTATTTAAAAAACCTTTCATCATTTTTCACTCATATCAAATTTAGAATGGAATATCCTAACTTTATTGGGATTTTTAAAGTATTAAATGAACAAAATTAAAAATATTTTCAATAAAAGAAAATTATAATTTATAATTATATATTATTTTCTTTTTTAATCATTTGATATATAAAATCTTTTATAATTTTTTTTCCTGAATAATCATGAATTTTTTTCATGATTTTATTCATATCATAAAATTGTTTCAAAAAAAGATCTATATGACTCAATATAACTCCAGACCCTTTAGAGATTCGTTTTTTTCTTTTGATATCAATTAAAATTTTAGGATGACTTCTTTCATAAGGAGTCATAGAATAAATAATCGATTCTATTTTTTTGATAGAATCTTTTTGATTTCCAGAAAAAGAAAAAAACTTATCAATACCAGGAATCATTGAAATGATATTTTTTATATTTCCTATTTTTTTGATTTGTTGAATTTGCTCTAATAAATCATTAAAATCAAAACGATTTTTTGAAATTTTTTGATAAATTTTTTTAGTTCTTTTTTCATCAAATTGTTCTTGTACTTTTTCAACTAAAGAAACAATATCTCCCATCCCCAATATTCTATTCGCTATCCTATCTGGATGAAAAATTTCTAAATCCTCTATTTTTTCTCCATTAGTAATAAATTTTATAGGTTTTTTCACGACACTAGACATTGTTATAGCAACCCCTCCTCTACTATCTCCATCTAATTTGGTTATTACAATTCCATTAAAATTCAACTCTTTTGAAAAATATTGAGCCGTATTTATAGCGTCTTGTCCTGTCATAGCATCAACAATAAATAAAACTTCATCTGGTTTAGAATATTCATTTATTTTTTTGATTTCTTCCATCATAATCTTATCTATTGATAATCTACCCGCTGTATCAATAATAATTACATTTTTCTTTTTTTTAGAAGCATAAAGAATAGATTGAGATACAATTTCTATAACATCTTTACTTTCTTTTAAAGAAAAAACAGGAATATTGACTTGATCCGAAATTAATTTCAATTGATCTATAGCTGCAGGACGATGAATATCGGCCGCAACTAACAAAGGATTTTGATTTTTTTTTCTTAAAAAAAAAGCAAGTTTAGAGGAAAAAGAAGTTTTTCCGCTTCCCTGTAATCCACAAATTAAAATAATACTCGGATTTTTAGAAATATTTATTTCTATATTTTTTCCTCCCATAAGACAAACTAATTCGTCATATACTATTTTTGTTATTAATTGTCTTGGATTTAATGAGGTTATAACTTTTTGTCCGATAGATTTTTTTTGAATTTTTTGAATAAAACTTCTAACTATTTTATAATTCACATCTGCGTCAATAAGTGCTCGTCCAATTTCTTTTAAAGAAGATGCTATATTAATTTCTGTAATTGCACTATTACCCTTTAAAATATGAAGAGCTTTAGATAATTTATTTTGTAAATGTTCAAACATAAGTATATATTTTTTTTACATACGATCAAGCATTTTTATGCCCAATAAATTCATACCAGATTTTATAACATTTCCTGTTATATGAACAATATTCATGCAAATATTACTATGAATTATATTTAAAGGATCTATTAATTTTTTATTTTGATAAAGATGATTAAAAGTTTTAGATACTTCATAAATATAATTAGCAATTAAAGAAGGATTTAAATAAATGACCGATTGTTTTAATATTAATGGATATTTTTGAAGAATTTTGATCATATTTTTTTCGTGTATATCAAATTTTATATTTGACCAAAAATAATTTAATAACGAACATAACTTGAAGAAATTTTGCTCCAAAGAACGAATTCTAGAATAAGTATATTGAATATATGTTCCTGTTTTTCCTTTAAAATCTATCGATTTTTCAGGATTAAAAATTATTTTCTTTTTTGGATCTATTTTAAGAAAATAATATTTTAAAGCTCCTAATCCTATAATTTCAGCAGACTGTTCTTGTTCTTCTTTAAATTTTCTAAAAAAATTCTTTTTTGCAATAGAATACATTTTTAAAATGAGACTATCTGCGTCAACAACATTTCCTTCTCTAGATTTCATCCTACCACTAGGTAAATATACCATTTCATAAGATAAATGAGATAATTTGTTGATCCATTCATACCCCAAACGTTTCAATATCTTAAAAAGAACTTGAAAATGATAATCTTGTTCTTTCCCTACTATATATATAATTTGATCAAGATTATATTTTTTAAAACGTTCTACTGCTGTTCCAATATCTTGAGTCATATATACGGAAGTTTGATCAGATCTTAACAAAAGTTTATGATCGAAACCTTCTTTTATTAAATCTATCCAAATAGATCCATCTTCTTTTTGAAAAAAAATTCCTTTTCTAAGACCTTTTTTTACTATTCTTTTTCCAATTTCATAAATATCGCTTTCATATTCTATTTTATCAAAAGTGATTCCCAACTTTTGATAAGTTTCTTCAAAGCCATTATAAACCCATTGATTCATTTTTTTCCAAATATTTCGAATTATAGGATCTCCTAATTCCCATTTTTTTAATAATTCTCTAGTTTGACTTATAATGGTTTGATTATCTATTTCCTTTTTTTTTTCAGATGATTCTTTAATTTCTTTACGATAAATTTTATCAAATAAACTATAATATTTTCCTACAAAATGATCTCCTTTAATTTTAACACTATCTGGAGTTTCTCCTTTTCCAAATTTTTTCCAAGCCATCATTGATTTACATATATGTATACCTCTATCATTAATAATTTGAATTCTTATTATTTCATGACCAACCATTTTTAATATTTCTGCTATAGATGCTCCAATTAGGCTATTTCTAACATGTCCTAAATGAAGAGGTTTATTTGTATTAGGAGAAGAATATTCTATCATGATTTTTTTAGAAGGATATTTTAAATCATAAAAATTCATATTTAACATTTTTTTCAGAAGATAAACATAATAATCATCCTTGAAAATAAAATTTAAAAAACCTTCAATAAGATCAAATCGAATTAGCCCTTTTAATTGATTTTGTACATAATTTCCAATGTCTTTTCCTATTTTTTCTATAGGCTTGTTTAACTTTTTGGATAAAGGAAACAAAATTAAAGTAATATCTCCTGAATATTCTTTCTTAGTATATTGAAAATTCAATTCAGGACAGTGTTCTATTTGATATAAAATAAATATAGATTTTTCGACTGTTTTTTCTATAGATAAAAAATTATCATTCATAGATAACATAAAATGATTATTTATAATGATATTTTTTTAATCGAATTCTCCATCCAAAAGGATCTTCTGATAGATTATGTTGTATATCCAACAACCTTTTTTTTAAATAAAGAGATATTCTTTTTTCTTCTGATAAATTTGGCAAATCATAATCATTTTCTTGAAAACTAATTGTTTCAAAATAATTTACAACAGCTGCTGTTCCACAGCCAAAAGCTTCTTTCAATTCTCCACTTTTCAATCCTTCTATAATTTCTGAAACACTTAAATTTCGTTCTTCTACAGGAAACCCTTCTTTCTCCGCCAAAGAGATAATACTTTTACAGGTAATTCCAGATAATATATTATCATTGGCTTTTGGAGTTACAAGTTTATTTTTTAAATAAAAAAAAACATTCATAGTTCCGGATTCTTCTATCATTGTATGAGTAGAAGAATCTGTCCACAATATTTGATCATATCCTTTTTCGTTAGCTAACCGAGTTGGATAAAAAGAAGAAGCATAATTACCAGCAGCTTTAGTAAAACCAACCCCTCCTGATGCAGAACGGCTATATTTTTCTTCTATTTTAATTTTCAAGGGATGTTTATAATAAGTATCTGCAGGAGTAGATATTATCATAAACATATAATCTTCAGAAGGTTTAGCGGATAAAACACCATTAGTTGCAATTAGAAAAGGACGAATATATAAAGATTGTCCATAATGTTTTGGAATCCAATTCCTATCTATATCTATTAATTTTTTTAATCCATTCATAAAAATATTTTCTGGTATAGCAGGCATCTCCAAACGAAAAGCGGATTTATTCATTCTTTTAAAATTTTCTTCTGGACGAAACAAAAAAACTTCTTCATTTCTATCCTTATAAGCTTTCATTCCTTCAAAAACAGCTTGTCCATAATGAAAAACAAGAGATATAGGAGAAAACATGATATTTCCAAAAGGCTTAATAATAGAATGAATCCATTTACCATTCTTAAATTCAGAACAAAACATATGATCTGAATATTGATTTCCAAAAATAATATTGTTAAAATCCATTTTTTGAATCCTAGAATGTAAGGTTTTTTCTATTTTCATAAAATTAAAAGATATTTGTAAAACAAAAATAATAAACAATTATTTATAAACTATCTATCATATATCATTTTCAATACTTTTTCTACAATGTTTTCAACAGAAGGTTTTGAAAAATAATCTCCATCGGATCCATAAGGAGGACGGTGTTCTTGAGCTGTAATCGTTACAGGTGGATTGTCTAAGTAATAATATCCATTTTGTTCTTCTAATATTTTTTGTAAAATATAAGCAGAAGCTCCTCCTGGAACGTCTTCATCTATAATTAATAATCTGTTGGTTTTTTGTAAACTCTTGACTATGTCTTTTTTTAAATCAAAGGGTAATAAAGATTGAATATCAATGATTTCAGAATCGATATTATTAATATTAGATAATTCTTTTGCTGCTTCATTCACAATTCTCCATGTGGAACCGTAAGTTACCATAGTAATGTCTTTTCCTTTTCTTGTTCTTTCAACTATTCCAATCGGAGTTCTGAATAAACCTAAATTTTTGGGTAATTTTTCTTTTATTCTGTATCCATTAAGACATTCAACAACTAATGCAGGATCATCTCCAGACAATAACGTGTTATAAAATCCAGCTGCTTTTACCATATTTCTTGGAACAAGGACTAATATTCCTCTTAAATAATTAATAATACCTCCCATTGGAGAACCAGAATGCCATATTCCTTCTAAACGATGACCTCTAGTTCTAATAATAACTGGAGCTTTTTGTCCTCCTTTTGTTCTATATTGTAGACATGCTAGATCATCACTCATAATTTGTAAAGCGTATAAAATATAGTCGATATATTGAATTTCAACTATAGGACGAAGACCTCGCATTGCCAGACCAATTCCCTGACCCAAAATCGTTGATTCACGTATACCTGTATCAAAAACACGAATTTTTCCATATTTTTTTTGCAATCCTTCCAATCCCTGATTTACATCTCCTATCTTTCCTACGTCTTCTCCAAAAATTAAAAGATCAGGATGTAATTCTAATAATTTATCAAAATTTTCTCTTAGTATAATTCTGCCATCTACTTCAGAGTTTTTTTCATTATGATACACGGGAAAAACTTCAGTTATTTTTACGGAAGCTTTTTCAGAAATACTATATAAATGTGAAGAATAATTTTTTTGTTCTTCATTATATTTTTTTTCAATCCATTTTATTAGATTTAATATACAATTTTTGGAATCATATTTAACTTCAGATAAAAGATATAATACTTTTCGAGCAATGCGAAATACTGATTTTTTTGTAGGATAATTTTTAGTTGTATTATGTAATTCTTGAATATATTTTTTAAGATATTTTTTAATCCATTTCTTTTCTATATAATTATCTTGTATTTGATATAAAATATTTACAACTTCATCCTTAATTATATGAATAGGTTCTTGAAATGCTTTCCAAGCTTTTTCTTTTTCATTTTTAACATATTCTTTGGCTTCTATATCTATTTTATCTAAATAACTAACATGAGTTAGTTGACGATAATTATTTTGATTAATTTCAAATCTAAAATTAAGAATCCAATCTTTAAATTTTTTAATTCCATCATTATTCTTTTCCCATTCTAAACGTTCTTTTGATTTATATCTTTCATGTGAAGAAGAAGTAGAATGTCCTTGAGGTTGAGTTAAATTCGTCACATGTATAATTACAGGAACATGTTCATAACGAGCTATTTTATTTGCTTTTATATATGTTTTTATAAGATCTATATAATTTGATCCATTGACACGAATAATTTCTATTCCTTTTTCCTTTTTATTTCTGTGAAAACCAGATAAAATATCACTAATGTTTTGTTTTGAAAATTGGTATTTATTGGGAACAGATATTCCATATTCATCATCCCAAATGGAAAGTATAATTGGAATCTGTAATATTGAAGCTGCATTTAATGTTTCCCAAAATAATCCTTCGGAAATACCAGCATTACCAATAGTTCCAAAAGCCACTTCGTTTCCATTATGAGAAAACATTTGATGTGTTTTTTTTAAATTTTTTAATTCTTTATAAATTTTAGAAGCTTGTGCCAATCCTAATAATCTAGGTATTTGAGCTGCAGTAGAAGAAATATCGGCGCTAGAATTTTTTTGTTGAGTAAGATTTTTCCAATTTCCATCTTCATTTAAAAAACGCGTTCCAAAATGAGCCGTCATCATTCTTCCAGACGAAACGGGTTCTGCCTCTAAATCTGAATGAGCATATAACTGCGAAAAAAAATTTTTAACAGTTAAAACTCCAATTGCCATCATAAACGTCTGATCTCGATAATATCCAGACCTATAATCTCCATTTTGAAAAACCTTTGCCATAGCTAACTGAGGTATTTCTTTTCCATCTCCAAATATTCCAAATTTAGCTCTTCCATTTAAAACTTCTTTACGCCCTAAAATGCTAGTTTCACGACTAATCCTTGCTAATTTGTAATCATTTAAAACCATTTTTTTAAATGAATTAAAATCAGTTTCCTCATCATCATATATTATATTTTCATAATTCATATAACCATCATTTTTTATTTTATACATTTTTATATGAAAATACAGTAATTTTCATTTATGAATTTCTTTATTTAATTTTAGAAAAATAAAAATAAAATTATGATTGATGATATGTTTGGAAATATCACTCTTTCTGTTATAAAACCGGATGCCGTAGAAAATGGATATGTTATCCCTATTTTATCTCATATTGTTAAGGCAAAATTTCATATTATAGCATTAAAAATGACAGAACTTTCCAAAAAATCAGCTAAAAAATTTTATGCAGAACATAAAAAAAAATTATTTTTTGAATCATTAGTAAAATTTATGTCTTCTGGACCAATTATATCTATCATACTAGAAAAAAAAAACGCAGTGGAAGATTTTAGAAATCTGATAGGTAATACAAATCCCGTATATGCAAAAAAGGGAACTATACGAAATTTATATGCTACCTCTTTAGAAAAAAATGCAATTCATGGATCGGATAACAATCAAAACGCTTTTAAAGAGTGTTTATTTTATTTTTCTAGTAGAGAAATTTTTTTGAAAGAAAATTTATAAAATTTTTCCTTATATGAAAAAAAATTTTCTAATAACTATTTATTCCATTATAATTTTTACATTTTTTATAATATTATGGATAACTAACATATATAATCAACTAGTCAAATTAAACGAAAGTATTAAAACACAATGGGGACAAATAGAAAACGTTTATCAACGTAGAGCAGATTTAATTCCAAATTTAGTTAATACGGTAAAAGGATCTGCTAATTTTGAAAAAAATACATTAAATCAAATAATAGAAGCAAGAGCAAAAGCCACTTCTATTTCTATAAATAAAAATGATTTAAATCAAAATCAAATAAATAAATTTCAACAAACGCAAGATCAATTAAATAATTCTGTTAGCAGACTGTTATTGATTGTAGAAAATTATCCTAACTTAAAGTCCACTCAAAATTTTTATGAACTGCAAAATCAATTAGAAGGAACAGAAAATCGTATAAATGTTGAAAGAAATCGTTTCAATGATAAAGTGAATAATTTTAATACTTATAGAAACCAATTTCCAAAAATTATAATTGCAAACTTTTTTTCACAATTTCAAGAAAAAGGATATTTTAAATCTCAAATTGGGGCCAAAAAATCTCCAATTATAGATTTTTCTAATTAAATTAATTAGATTATCATTTATTGCATTTATTGATTAAACCAAATATATGATAAGGAGCAATTCAAGAATCATGAAAAAAATTATTCAATCTATTTTAATTATTTTAATTTATTTTTGTTCAAACTTAGTACAAGGACAATTTAATATTCCTGAAGCTCCAAAAAAAATATATCCTATACAGGATTATGTAGGAGTTTTATCCCAAAAACAAATAGAAAAATTAAATCAAAAACTAATTTCATATTATAAAACTACATCAACAGAAATTTTAGTTTTTATTATTCAAGATCTTCATGGAGAAGACCCAAATTTATTAGCTTCTCAATGGGGAGAAAAATGGAAAATCGGGAAATTTTATAAAAATAACGGGATTATTATATTATTATCCATTCATGATAAAAAAATATCCATTCAAAATGGATATGGAATAGAACCTTATATAACTGATTTTTTAACTATAAAGATTATAAAAAAAGTAAAACCTATTTTGAAAAAAAATCTTTATTATCAAGCAATCGATTGTGGGACTCAAGAGATATTTAAAATTTTAAAAAACAAATATCACAATCAAAAAGAACAAAATAATAAAAATTTTTCCATATGGAATTTACTAACTTACGTGAGTATTTTTTTGATTATGTTTTATTTGTTTGGTATAAAAAAAACAAATGTTTCATTATTAAATACATTATTTATAACGAATTTTTTATTCAGGAATCAAAATTCTTATCATGATCGTGATGATAACTTTGATGGATTTGGAGGAGGAGGTAATTTTGGGGGAGGTGGTGGAAATAGCAATTGGTAATCGAATTATTTATTTGATTTTTTCAAATATTCTAAATATTCCTTTAATTTAGCAATTTTATTTAATGTATCATTCTCTTTTTTTCTTTCTTTCAAAAGCAAATTTTTTGGAACAGAAGTCAGATATTTATCGTTATATAAATTTTTTCTAATAATAGATAACAAATTATGAAAGTATTGAATTTGATTTTCAATATTATCAATATTTGTATGATTTGAATCATATTTATCTCGATCTAACAATAAAAAAAATTGATCTGTATCCAAAAAAAAAGAAAAAAACGGTATATTTTCTGGTTTTTTTGAAATAGGAATTATTTTATCCAAGTTAGCTAACTTTAGTATAATAGAATCATATTTTTTTTCTTCTTTTTCTTTTTTTCTTATAGAAAATAAAACAAGACTTTTTTTATGAGAAATACGATTTTGATTTCTAATATTACGGATATTAGATATGATTTCAATTACTTTTTCAAAAAGTACTAAAACATTATAATCATACAATTTTTTTTCAGGCCAAGAAGATATAATTAAAGCTTCCTGTGGTTTTCTTTTTTTAATAAGATTCCAAATTTCTTCTGAAATAAAAGGCATATATGGATGCAACAATTTCAATATTTTTTCAAAATACTTAATGGTATTTGAATATACCATTTCCGGTATATATTTTTTACCATAAATAGGTTTAATAATTTCTAAAAAAAAAGAACAAAAATCATACCAAAAAAATTTATATAAAATCATTAATGATTCATCCAATCTATATTCACGGAAATATTTTTCAAAAAGATCCAAAACATAATAAAAACGATGTTTTAAATATTTAATAGCAAGTAATGAATAATCAGGAACACATTTATTTTTTATTACTCGCCAACTTTGAATTAAACGAAAAGCGTTCCATATTTTATTGGCAAAATTTCTACCTTGTAAACATATTTTTTCTTCAAAATGAAAATCTTTCCCTACGCTATTTTTTAACATAAGAGCCATACGAACAGCATCTGCTCCGTATTTATTAATTAAATCAATAGGATTGGGAGAATTATTCAATGATTTGGATATTTTATGATTTTGATTATCTCTTATAATTCCAGTAAAATAAACCCTTTTAAAGGGTTTGTTCTTTTTTAATAAAAAACCAGACATTATCATGCGTGCAATCCAAAAAAATAATATATCTGAACCTGTTACAATTTCTTCAGTAGGATAATAATAATAAATTTCATGATTATCAGGATGATGAATTCCATCAAACACAGATAAAGGTAACAACCAAGAAGAAAACCAAGTATCTAAAACATCCGAATCCTGCCATATTTCATTATAATTTAAATATGGATTATGACTTTTACTTCTGGCTTTTTCTAATGCTATTTCTAAATTTTCTGCTACCACAAAATCATTATCTTTTTTACCATAATAATAAACTGGAATACGATGCCCCCACCATAATTGTCTAGATATATTCCAATCACGAATCTGAGTCATCCATTTAAAATAAATTTTATGAAATTTTTTAGGAAAAAATTGAATATCTCCATTTTTTACAGCTTCTATAGCAGGAATAGACATTTTTTTTATTCTTAAGAACCACTGAAGAGATAACCTTTGTTCTACCACTGATAAAGTTCTTTCCGAAATACCTATTTTTTGATTTAATTTTTCTATTTTTTCTAAAACTTTCAACTTATTAAGTTCTTCTATGATTTTTTTTCTGACTTGAAAACGGTCTATTCCTTGATAATGAAGTCCTCTTTCATTTAAAGTTCCATTTTTATTAAAAATGTTAATTATCATAAGTTTATGTTTATCTGCTATATTTTTATCATGTATATCATGAGCCGGAGTAATTTTTAAACACCCTGTCCCAAAATTAGGATCTACACATGTATCCCCTATAATTGGAATATATCTATTAATTATTGGAATTTTAGCATACTTTCCTTTCAAATGAAAATAACGGGAATCATTTGTATGAAAACAAAGAGCCGTATCTCCAAATATAGTTTCAGGACGAGTTGTCGCTACAGTTACATAATTTTCTTCTCCTTCTATTTTATATTTTAAATAATACAATTTCCCAACATGCTCCTTATAAATAACTTCTTCATCAGAAAGAGTAGTTTGAGCTTCTGGGTCCCAATTAACAACATGAGAAGCTCTATATATGTATCCTTTGTTATACAAATCAATAAAAACTTTTGTTACAGATTGAGATAATTTCGGATTCATTGTAAATTGAGTGCGATTCCAATCACATGAACATCCAAATTTTCTAAGTTGATCAAAAATAATATTTTTATGTTTTTTAGACCATTCCATAACATAATACAAAAATTTTTTTCTTCCTAAAAAAAATTTAGATAATCCTCTTTTTTTTAAAAAATGAACGACTTTAGCTTCCGTTGCAATTGATGCATGATCTGCTCCTGGAATCCAACATGCATTATATCCTTTCATTCTAGCATATCTAATCAAAACATCCTGTATCGTATTATTAAGCATATGTCCTATATGAAGAACTCCAGTTACATTTGGAGGAGGCATAATGATAGTATAAGGAATTCGATCATCTGGATAAGACGAAAAGTGGTTTTCTTTCATCCAATAATGATATCTTTTTTTCTCTACTAATTTAGGATCATATTTTATTGGAATATCCATAAATTTAAAAATATAAAAAAAATTGAAATAATGATAAAAATAATTTTAATCGCAGCTGTATCAAAAAATGGATTTATAGGAAAAAACAATCAATTAATGTGGCATTTACCTAATGATTTAAAACGTTTTAAATGTTTAACTATAGGGGAACCCATTTTAATGGGTAGAAAAACTTTTGAGTCGATTGGAAAAATACTTCCGTATAGAAAAAACATTATACTAACAAAAAACAATAAAAATTCTTTACATTTCAAGAATCAAAAGAATATTAGAATTATTTCTTCTGTCAAACAGATTAAAGATTTAACATACAAAAAAATATTCGTAATAGGAGGAGAAAAAACATATACCTCCACAATTGAAAAAGCACATATTATAGAATTAACATTAGTTCATCAAAAATTTGATGGAGACGCTAAATTTCCAAAAATAGATAAAAATAAATGGAACAAAACATATGAATTCATTTATGAAAAAGATAGAAATCATTTATTTAATTACAGTTTTATTAGATTCGAAAGAAAAAAATAAATTTATTCTCTTCTATCCAATTCTTTTTTTATTCGTGCGGCAAGTTCATAACATTCATTAACAACTGCATGATTTAATAAAGCATTTAAATCTTTTTCTGTCATTTTTTCTAAATCTTTCTGACTTTTTTCTTTAAAAAAAAGAATACTACTATTTTCCATTCTTGTTTCAGTTTCAGAATTATCATTTTCTTTTTCTTTATCAATAGGAAAACCATTCTCAAAATAAATACCAGCTTTATCAAAAATTTCTTTTGTTGTATAAATAGGAGCCTGGAATCGTACGGCTAAAGCCACTGCATCTGATGTTTTTGAATCAATTTTGTGTTCTTTTTTTTCTATTTTTTTTCCTTCTTCTTCTATGAAATCACCTTCCAATAGTATATAAGAAAAAAATATTCCATTTACTAGTTTGTATATAACCACGGCCTTTAATCTAATATGAAAGACTTTAGCAAAAGAAAGAAATAAATCATGAGTAAAAGATCTAGATGGATCTCTTTTTCCTAAAGCATAAGCAATAGATTGAGCTTGTAAACTTTCTATAATAATTGGAAGTTTAATTCTTCCAGATTCTTCTTCAAGTAACAATACATATATGCCAGATTGTATTTGACTTAAAGAAATTCCCCGTATAGATAATTTAATTAATTGATCCATAAGAACATATAAATATTATAATAAATCTAATTACTGTTTCCAAATATACTAAATTTAAGAGGAAGTCTTGATCATTAATTATCCTAATAATAATATAATAAAATTCTTAGTTATATGTAAAAAATTTTTTTATATATTTAATCATTTTAAATTATTTTATTATGAATAGTTCTTCTAAATTTTTGATTCTAACAACTTTCATAGTGTTAGGATTTATCATTTCTTGTAATGATGACATCACTTCTTCTTCTGTTTCTGACCCTCCTATAGCTTCATCACCTACTTCTTCTACAGATTCTACTACAGATACAGATTCTACTACAGATACAGATTCTACTACAGAAAACACTGATAACGATGACAATCCAGATAATATTAATCTAGATGGAATAGATCCAGAAGATTTATTTAAAAAAGTTAAAGAAATAAGAGAGAAAGTAGATCAATTAGAAAAAGAGACTGCAACTCATTATGAAATACATAATAAAATGGTAGAAAATCAAAAAAAGATTTTGAATGAAATTAAAGAAAAAAAAAGGATCATGAGATCTAAACCAGAAGGATCAAAAGAACAGGAAAAAGCTAAAAAAGATTTTGAAGATCATAAAAAATATGGAAAAGAAAGATTAAACATATTTAAAGTTCAAAGTAATTTTTTGCATAAATTGGTAGTATCTCTGGATCAAGCAAGAAATGACAAAATGGATTTAGAAAAAAAACAAGAATACTTTTTAAAAAAACAAAAACAAAAAGAACAAAAAGAACAAAAAGAGCAAAAAGAGCAAAAAGAAAATAAAAATTAACTGAATTAAAATATTAACGGAAAAGAAGGATATATCTTTCTTTTCCGTTCTTTTTTTAAGATATTTTATAAAAATTGATAACTACTATATTATGAAAAAAAAGAGTTTTCGTGAAGTTATAGCAGAAGCAATGAGTGAAGAAATGAGAAGAGATAATACTGTTTATCTCATGGGGGAAGAAGTAGCTCAATATAACGGAGCTTACAAAGCTTCAAAAGGGATGCTAGAAGAATTCGGTCCGAAAAGAGTTATTGATACTCCTATATCGGAATTAGGATTTTCTGGAATTGGAGTAGGCTCTGCTATGAATGGATGTAGACCTATTATTGAATTCATGACATTTAATTTTTCTTTAGTTGCAATGGATCAAATTATTAATAATGCAGCTAAAATACGTTATATGAGTGGAGGTCAATGGAATATTCCCATTGTTTTTAGAGGACCAACCGGTTATGCTGGACAATTAGGAGCTACTCATTCTCAATCTTTTGAAAGCTGGTATGCTAGTTGTCCTGGATTAAAAGTAATTATTCCATGTAATCCTTATGACGCAAAAGGTCTATTAAAATCTGCTATCAGAGATAATAATCCAGTAATTTTTATGGAATCTGAACAAATGTATGGAGATAAAATGATTATTCCAGATGAAGAATATGTGATTCCTATTGGAAAAGCTGATCTAAAAAAAGAAGGAACTGATATTAGTCTAGTTTCTTTTGGAAAAATCATGAAAATAGCTTTAAGTGCAGCACATAAATTAGATCAAGAAAATATAAGTGTAGAAGTTATAGATCTTCGGACTATACGTCCATTAGATTATGAATCCATACTTTTTTCTGTTAAAAAAACCAATCGTTTGGTGATTTTAGAAGAATCATGGCCTTTTTCATCTATTGCTTCTGAAATTTCATATTTTATACAAAAAAAAGCTTTTGATTATCTTGATGCTCCTATTAATAGAATCTCTTTATTAGATACACCTGCTCCTTACGCTTCCAATTTAATACAAAATTGGTTTCCCAATGAAAATAAAATTATTAATACTATAAAAAACACGCTTTATTTATAAATCATATCAATAAACAGCTTGAACTATTTTATAAATGTTTTCCGGTCTATCCATCGTATAATAATGAATAACTTCAACCCCAGAATTTTTTAATTCTTTAGATTGATGAATAGCCCATTCAATTCCAATATGGAATACATTTTTTTTATTTTTTGCTTTTTCTACTTCTTTGACCAATTCATTAGGAATATTTAAATAAAAACGAGATGGAAGACCATTTAATTGCTTTTTGGATGATATTGGTTTAATTCCAGGGATAATAGGAACAGAAATTCCTTCTGATCTACATTTTTTTACGAAAGTAAAAAATTTTTTATTATCAAAAAACATTTGAGTGACAATATAATCAGCTCCTGCTTCTATTTTTTTTTTCAAAAAAAATAAGTCACTTTCTATATTTGGAGCTTCTAAATGTTTTTCTGGGTATCCTGCAACTCCAATACAAAAATCAAATAATGGATATTTTTTTTTTTCGACAAAAGTTTTATCGAGATATTTTCCAATATTTAAATCTTTAACTTGTTTGACTAATTCTACAGCATATTTATGTCCATCTTTTTGTGCAAAAAAACTTTTTTCAGATTTTAGAGGGTCCCCTCTAAGAACTAAAACGTTATCTATTCCTAAAAAATTTAGATCTATTAAAGCATTTTCCGTCATTTGTTTACTAAATCCTCCACAAATTAGATGAGGAACTGCATCAATTCCATATTTATTCATAATAGCAGCACAAATACCAACAGTTCCTGGACGTCTTGAAATTTTTCTTCTCTGCAAAAGTCCATTATCTTTTTCTACATAAATAAATTCTTCACGATGATAAGTGACATCAATAAAAGGAGGACAAAATTCCATTAGTGGATCTAATGTCGCAAAAATATCTTTAATATCACACCCTCTTAAAGGGGGTAATATTTCGAAAGAAAATAAACTTTTTTTTGCTTTAGCTATATGATCAATCACTTTCATAACACAAAAATTTTTACTTAATATGATCAAATTCTGTATAAGGAATCAAAACTTTAGGAATATTAATTCTACTTTCAGTTTGATTATTTTCTAACAAAGCGGCCATAATTCTCGGTATAGCTAAAGCGCTACCATTAAGAGTGTGACATAATTCTATATTTCCTGTTTTAGATTTTTTATATCTAAGATGTAATCTATTAGACTGAAAATCAGTGCAATTAGATATAGAACTTACTTCTAACCATTTTTTTTGTGCTAAAGAATAAACTTCAAAATCATAAGTTATAGAAGAAGAAAAACTAAGATCTGGTCCACTTAACTGTACAAGACGAAAAGGTAAATTTAAAGATTGTAAAATATTTTTTACATGTAAAATCATTTCTTTTAGAGAAAAATAAGAGGAATCTGATGTCGTTATTTGAATAATTTCTACTTTATCAAATTGATGCAATCTATTTAGCCCTCTAACTTTTAAACCATAAGAACCTGCTTCTCTTCTAAAACAAGAAGTATAAGTCGTAGCTTTAATAGGAAGATCTAAATCTGAAAATATTTTATCTTTATAACAATTCATAATAGGAACTTCTCCAGTAGGAATCAAATATAAATTATCTTTTTCTATAAAATACATTTGATTTTCTTTATCCGGAATTTGTCCTGTAGCATATACAGATTTTTCATTAACAAGGTAAGGTAAACTATATTCTTTGTATGATGCTTCTCTATTTTTATCTAAAAAATATTGAATTAAACTTCTATGTAACTTTGCTCCTTTTCCTACATAAACTGTAAAACCAGAACCACATATTTTCGTTCCTAAATTTGAATCGAATAAACAAAACTTTTTTGATAACTCCCAATGAGGTAAAAGATTTATGATGGAAGAATGAATTTCTCCTTCTTGAAAAAGAATATCATTTTTTTCAGAATCTTTTTTTATTTTTTTATCAGGAATATTAGGGATCTGATTTAATTTTTTTTCTAAAATATCATTAATTTTTTTCAATTTAAAAATAATACCTTTTCTTTCTTTTTTGAGGAAAGAAGATTTTTCTTTTAAAATTTTTATTTCATCATTATTATGATATGAATATAAAATTTTACCTATTTTTTTCGATAAAAAATTTTCTCTTTCTAATATTTTATTAAGAACGTTTTGAATGATTTTTTTTTTTTCATCCAAAATTAATATTTCATTTATAAGATGCAATTTTCTAAAATTGCGTTTTTCTAATCCCAATAAAACTTTTTCTTTATTTGTTCGTATAAAAGAAGTTTTAAGCATATTATATGAGAAACTAAAATCGTATTCTATACAATACGGTTTTTTGATGAACACAAGATACAAATAATATTTTCTATATTTGCATAACATAATGCAAATACATAAACTTACTTGTAAGAAAAAATTTGATCAACATTTTTTAAAAGATCAAAATATTGCTAAAAAAATTGTAAGTTTTCTTTCTTTTGAAAATTACAATACAGTAGTTGAAATTGGACCCGGTTTAGGCATTTTAACGAAATATTTATTAAATAATCCATATCATCATATTTTTTTAATAGAAATTGACAAAGAATTAATTTCTTTTTTAAAGAAAAATTTTTCAATTTCCAAAAATCAAATTATTCATAAAGATTTTTTAAAATGGAATCCTGAAGAAATGAACTTACGAAATTTTGCTATTATTGGAAATTTTCCTTATAAAATTTCTTCTCAGATACTATTTCATATATTAAAATATAATCATTATATACCAGAATGTATTGGTATGTTTCAAAAAGAAGTAGCCAAACGGATTACGTCTTATAAGGGTAAAAAAACTTATGGAATTTTATCAGTTTTAGTTCAAACATTTTATGATGTAAAATATCTTTTTACTGTAAAAGAAAAAGTATTTTTTCCTATACCTAATGTACAATCTGCAGTAATTTCTTTAAAAAGAAAAAAAAACATGATTTATTGTAATAAAAAGATGCTGTTTAAATGTGTTAAAATTGCTTTTAATCAAAGAAGAAAAAAGTTAAAAAATTCTTTACAAGAATTCAATCATATTCCAAATTTTTACAAAATTCCATTTTTAAACAAAAGAGCAGAGGAATTATCTGTAAAAGAATTTCTTCAACTAACAAAAGAAATAGAAATTAAAAAATGACAACCAAATTATTAGATGGAAATCTGTTAGCCAAAGAAATAAAAAACGAAATATCTAAGACAATAGAAAAAAAATTTTTAAATAAAAACAAACGTATTCCTCATCTGGGTATTATTTTGACGGGAGATAACACGGCTAGTATAACATACGTTAACAACAAAATTAAAGAGTGTCAAAATATTGGAATCGAATATTCTTTAAAACACTTACCTATTAACACTTCAGAAAAAAAGTTATTGGAAGAAATACAAAAAATGAATCAAAATTCATATATCGATGGTTTTATTGTCCAATTTCCTTTAGAAAAACATATCAATCAAGACAAAATTATTCTATCTATTAATCCTAAAAAAGATGTAGATGGATTTCATCCTGAAAATTTCGGAAAAATGGCTTTAAACATGAAAGCTTTTTTTCCTGCTACGGCATTAGGAATATTAACTTTATTAGAAAAATATAAAATTCAAATGTCAGGAAAATACACTGTAATAATTGGAAGAAGTAGAATAGTGGGAAGGCCTATTAGCATACTGATGAGCAGAAAAAATTACCCTGGAAATAGTACGGTAACACTTACTCATAGTAATACTAAAAATATAGAATGTTATACAAAAAAAGCTGATATCGTTATAGTAGCGGTAGGAATTCCTGGTTTTCTTAAAGGAAAAATGATTAAAAAAGGAGCTGTGGTTGTAGATGTAGGAATTCATAAAAATGAAAAAAAAATATTAGGAGATGTTGATTTTTGTAGTATTTATGGAAAAGCTTCTTATATTACACCTGTTCCAGGTGGAATAGGGCCAATGACTCGTATTATGTTACTTAAAAACACTTTGATAGCAGCATTAAATAATAGATTATAAAATGAAAAAAACCATTTACCCTATAAAAGAATCATTTTATTCTATTCAAGGTGAAGGTTTTTATTATGGAACCGCTGCTTATTTTATTCGTTTTGAAGGATGTAATATAAAATGTGATTGGTGCGATACTAAAGAAAGTTGGGATATTAAAAAAAAAGATTTTATTTCTGTTCATAAAATTATTTCTAGTATCAATAATTTTCAAGTAAAAACTGTTATAATTACTGGAGGAGAACCCACAATGTGGAATTTGTATCCTTTAATTAAAGAACTTAAAAAAAGAAGATATCGTATCCATATTGAAACTTCAGGTTCTTATCCTATTCAAGAAAAATATATAGATTGGATTACAATTTCTCCCAAAAAGAGAAAATTACCTTTGCAAGAAAACTACAAAAAAATTAATGAATTAAAAATTGTAATTTCAAATGAAAATGATTTATACTTTGCCGAAGAACAAGCTAAATATGTGTTATCTACTAATTGTTTTCTATTTTTACAACCTGAATGGAAAAATATTTTTGGAGTTCTTCCAAAGATAATTTCTTATGTTAAAAAAAATCCTAAATGGAGAATATCACTTCAAATTCATAAGATGTTAAATATTTCTTAAGATTTTGAATGTCTATTTTCTAGAATTTTAATAACGTCTTGTATTTCGACCCCTTTTTCATTCAAAAGAATGAGATAATGTAAAAGTAAATCCGCTGATTCATTTAAAAATAAATCTTTATTATCATCTTTAGATTCAATGATAAGTTCTATTGCTTCTTCTCCTAATTTTTGGGATATTCTGTTAATACCTTTTTTTGATAATTGATATATATAAGAATTTTTTTGTTTTTTTTCAATTCTGTCTGATATAATATTTTCCAAAAAAAATAAAAAATTATTACGATTGATTTCTTTCCAACATGTATCTGATCCTTTATGACAAATCGGACCTGTTGGTTTTGCCTTAATTAATAATGTATCTTTATCACAATCAATTAATATTTTTTTAATAAAAAGATAATTTTTACTAATTTCTCCTTTAGTCCATAACCTTTTTTTAGATCTACTATAAAAAGTCACTTTTTTTTCCTCAATACTTTTTTGATAAGCTTCTTGATTCATATAACCTAACATTAATACTTTATCTGTTCTTGAATCTTGAATAATCGTAGGAATCAATCTTCCTTTAAAATTTATCATTTGGATTTATATTATTAGTATATTCTGTTCTTATAGGGATGTCTAGTCGATTTAAATAACATTTTAATTTTGGAATTTCTATTTCTCTATAATGAAATATACTAGCTGCTAAAGCGGCATCAGCTTTTCCTTTATTAAATATTGTAAAAAAATCTTCTAATTTTCCGGCTCCACCTGAAGCAATTACCGGTGTATAGATATTTTCGGATATTTTTCTAGTGATGTCTAATGCAAATCCATTTTTTGTTCCATCATGGTTCATTGAAGTTAATAATACTTCTCCTGCTCCTCTACTGGTTCCTTCTTTAGCCCAATCTAAAGTTCTGGTATGAGTTGAAATTCTTCCTCCATTTAAATAAACCCACCATTCATTTGCTTCATATTTAGTATCAATAGCCAAAACAATACATTGACTTCCGAATCTTTTCGATAGATCTTCTAAAAGATTCGGATTTTTAAAAGCAGCAGTATTAATCGATATTTTATCTGCTCCTGCATTTAATAATAATTCTACATCTTTTTCCTCTTTAATTCCTCCACCAACCGTAAAAGGAATGTTGATATGACGAGAAATTTCTTTTACTAGACTAATTAGTGTTTTACGTTCTTCATTTGTAGCTGTAATGTCCAAAAATATTAATTCATCTGCTCCTTGTTTTGTATACCAAATCACTAATTGTATTGGATCACCTGCATCCTTTAAATCTTTAAAATTTATTCCTTTTACTGTTCTTCCATTTTTTATGTCTAAACAAGGGATAATACGTTTTGTTAACATGTTGAATTGTTGTTATTATTTTTTTTTATCCAATTTTTAATATGAGATAATGATATTTTATTTTCATATATAGCTTTTCCAATAATAACTCCATCGCAACCTAAATGAAATAATTTGTTTACGTCATTTATATCACGAATACCTCCACTTGCTATAAATTCAAAATTTGGAAATTTTTTAATAATTTTTTTATACAAAAGAAAAGAAGGACCAGATAAAGCCCCATCTTTTGATATATCTGTACAAAAAATTTTTTTAATTCCATGATTACTTTTTTCTTCTAAAAAATCCCAAAATGGAAAATCAACAAGTTTAGTCCAACCATGGGTTGCTATTTTATTATTTTTAACATCTACTCCTAATAAAATTTTATCTTTTCCATAAATTTCAATCCATTTTTTTAAAAGAAGAGGGTTTTGAACAGCAATACTTCCAATAGTCGCCATATGTCCTCCATTTTCAAATACAATACGTATATCATTTTCAGAATGTATACCACCTCCAAAATCTATAATTAGATGTGTATACTTTGCTATTTTTTCTAAAATTTTCCAATGAACAACTTTTCCTTTTTTGGCTCCATCTAAATCTACCAAATGAAGTCTAGATATTCCATAATTTTCTAATAAAAAAGCAACCTCTAGTGGATCTTTATTATAAATTTTTTTTCTTTTAAAATCACCTTGTATTAATCGAACACATTGTCCATCAATTAAATCTATAGCTATTATAATATCCATTATTCATATATTTATAATTGAATAAAATTCTCTAATATTTTATGTCCTACATAAGAAGATTTTTCAGGATGAAATTGCACGGCATAAAAATTATTTTTTTGTATTGCAGCACTATAATTAATAATATATTCTGTTTTTGCTGTTGTGTATTTTCCTAAAGGAACATAATAACTATGAACAAAATATTGATAACTACCATCCGGTATTTTTTCAAACAAAGGTCCTTTCAATTTATGAATGGTATTCCAACCTATTTGAGGTATTTTATTATTTTTATTAATAGATTTAAATTTCTTGACTAATAAATCAAATATTCCTATACATGTAGTACTACTTTCTTCCGAATATTTACAAAGTAATTGCATCCCTAAACATATACCTAATACAGGTTTTTCTATTTTTGATATAAGTAAATCTAATTTTTTATCTTTTAAATATTTCATGGCACAATTTGCTTCTCCAACTCCAGGTAAAATAATTTTTTCTGCATTTTGAATCAACTCTTTTGAATCTGTTACTGTAGCCTGTACTCCTATTCTTTCTAAAGAAAAAAGAACTGATTGTACATTTCCTGCAGGATATTTGATGATAATCGTTTTCATAATATTTGTAAATTTTACACCATACCTTTGGTACTAGGTATTTTAATAGAAGAATTTTTTTGTATTGCCATTTTAATAGCTCTTCCAAAACATTTAAAAATAGATTCTATTTTATGATGGTCATTTCTTCCTATAGCATGAATATGCAAATTGCATTTAGCGTGTAGAGAAAAAGATTTAAAAAAATGAAAAAACATTTCAGTAGAGATTTTGTTGATTTTTTCTCTACAAAATTTGACTTTCCAAGATAATTGGCTTCTTCCTCCAAAATCTAATGCTATCGTAGCTAAACTATCATCCATAGGAAGAGAATAAAAACCATAACGTTCTATTCCTATTTTATTTTTTAAAGATTTATCAAAAATTTCTCCTAAAGCAATAGCAGTATCTTCTATAGTATGGTGATCATCTATATAAAGATCTCCTTTTGTTTGAATATACAAATTTATACAGCTATGAAATGCCATTTGTTGTAGTAAATGATCAAAAAATCCAATTCCTGTTTGAATATTATACTTTCCTTTTCCATAAAGAATAATGGTAATTTTAACATTTGTTTCCAATGTAGATCGTTGATGAACGAATTTTTTTGCATGGATTGATAATAAATATTCATAAATTTTTTCCCAACTACTAGTTTTTAAAGATATTATATTTTTCAAATTTTTTTCGTCTATATCGTCTATAGTAGAAAAATAGTCTTTTTCTTCTTTTATTAAATTTTTATAATGATGATTCTTTTTTATCCAAATAGATTTGCATCCTAAATTTTTAGCTAATAAAACATCTGTTAATCTATCTCCAATTACAAAAGATTGAGAAATATTGTAATAATCTGATTTTAAATAATCAGTTAACATTCCTATACCCGGTTTTCTATTGGGCGATTTATCTTCGGGAAATGTGTTATCTATATGAACAGAAGTAAAATGAATATTTTCAGACTTTAAAATTTTTAATATGTGATTATGTATAGGCCAAAAAATACTATCAGGAAATTTATCTGTCCCTAATCCATCTTGATTAGATATCATAACTAAATCATAGTCTAATTCTTGTACTATTTTTGACAAGAAAAATATCACTCTTGGATAAAAATTGACTTTATCAATAGAATCAATTTGATAACTAGGAGGATTTTCTTCTATAATGGTTCCATCTCTATCAACAAATAATATTTTTTTTTTCATCACATTTTTATTTTATTAATGGAGTATTTTCGAATTTGATCTATTAAATACTCGTTTTCTTTATGAGTTCCTACTGTAATTCTTAAACAATTATCACATAACATTATTTTGGATCGATCTCTAACTACGATTTTTTTTATCATTAAATATTGATAAAGATTTTTTGAAGAGATATTTATTTTTACTAATAAAAAATTAGTTGAACTTGGATATACTTTTTGTATGATAGGAATTTTTTTTAAAGATTCTTGCATATATTTTCTTTCTGATAAAATATTTTTTAAATGAAAAAAAAACAAATCTCTATTTTCTAAAGCTTTAATAGCTATTTTTTGAGAAATAATACTGATGTTATATGGATATTTTATTTTATTCATCCATTGAATTATTTCTTCTGAAGCAATCGCAATTCCTATCCTTAATCCTGCTAATCCCCAAGATTTTGAAAGCGTTTGTATAATAATTAAGTTTGGATATTTATCAATATCTTTCGATAAAGATTTTTGAATGGAAAAATCTATATACGCTTCATCTAAAACAACAATTCCTCTAAATTTTTTTATAATATTTTCAATATCTTCTAATTTTATATCATTTCCAGTAGGATTATTAGGCGAACAAATAAAAATAATTTTACTATTTGAATTCAAAAATTTTTCTAGTTTATCCAAATTTAATTGATAATTATCTTCTGTAAGAAGAATTCTTATTATATCTACTCCATGAATTTTTCCAATAACTTCATACATTCCATAAGTTGGAGGAAAAATAATAGTATTATCTATTTTTGGACGAGAAAAAATACGATATATTAAATCAATAATTTCATCACTTCCATTTCCCAAAAATATCTGAGATGGAGGAATATTTTTTAAATTTGATATTTTTTTTTTCAATTTTGTCTGTAAAGGATCCGGGTATCTATTATAAGAATTAAAAAAAGATAAAGGAGAACCAAAAGAATTTTCATTAGCATCTAAAAAAATAAAATTTTTTTCTTGATGATGTTCCATTCTAGCAGATATGTAAGGATCCATATCTAAAATATTATCTCTAATTATAGAATTCAAATTAAATTTATTCATGTATTTATACATTTAAGATTCATTTTTTAATCGAATATTAATAGATTTTTTATGAGCAAATAATCCTTCTTCTGAGGATAAAATATTTACACATTCCGATAAATTTTTTAATCCTTTTTTAGATATTTTTTGGAAAGTAATTTTTTTTACGAAGCTATCTATAGATACTCCACTATAACATTTGGCATAACCATAAGTAGGAAGTATATGATTAGTTCCTGAAACATAATCTCCTGCACTAACTGGAGAATAATTACCTAAAAAAACCGATCCAGCATTAATTACTTTTTCACCCCAATAAGAAGCATTTCTGCAGTTTATAATCAAATGTTCTGGCGCTATTTGATTTATTAATGTCATACATTCATCTAAAGAATTAAAAATAACTATTTTGCTGTTCTTCAAAGATTTTTCAATAATATCTTGTTTATTAGAAATATCCAAAAATTGTTTTTTTAATTCTTTTTGAATTTTTTCTATCCAAAATTGATTATTGGTAGTGACCAAAAGAATATAACTTTCTGGATCATGTTCTGATTGAGATAATAAATCGGAAGCAACATATTCTGGATTTGCTGTATCATCAGCCATAATTACAACTTCAGAAGGACCAGCAGGCATATCTATAGAAACTATTCCTTTTTGAAAGACAATTTCTTTAGCTATTGTGACATAAGAATTTCCTGGACCAAATATTTTATATACAGAAGGAATACTTTCTGTTCCATAAGCCATAGCAGAAATCGCTTGAGCTCCTCCAACTTTATATATACGTGTAATTCCTACATATCTAGCTGTATATAAAATAGCTGGATGAATATCTCCATTTCTGTTTGGAGGTGTACATAATATAATATTTGAACATCCAGATAATTTTCCAGGAATTCCTAACATTAATATGGTGGAGAACAAAGGAGCAGATCCTCCGGGGATATAAAAACCTACTTTTTCAATTGGAATCATTTTTCTCCAACAAAAAACTCCTTTCGAAACTTCTATTGGAGTTTCCTCATGAATTTGTTTTTGATGAAAACATTTTATATTCTGATATGCAATTTCAATAGATTTTTTTAATTGATTTGAAACTTTCATATCAGCTTCATCAAAATCTTTTTCTGTTACCTGAATACATTTTACATCTGCATAATCATATTTTTTTGTATAAGTATTTAAAGCTAAATCTCCATATTTTTTGACATTATCAATAATAGGATATACTAATTTTTTTATGTTAGAACTATCTTGTATAGTTCTATTCAAAATAGATTTACATATTTCGGATGTAGGACGAATATATACTTGAATCATATTTTTATATTTTAGAGTATAATTTTTTCTATAGGAAGTACTAATATATCTTGAGCTCCAAGAGCTTTTAAGTTTTCTATTATTCCCCAAAAATCATTTTCATTAACGACAGAATGTACAGAACTACATTTTGAATTAGCTAAAGGAAGAATAACTGGACTTTTAATTCCTGGAAGATAAGATATTATTTTTTCCAACTTTTCATTAGGAACATTTAATAAAATATATTTATTATTTTTAGCTTTTCTTACAGCTCTAATCCGAAATAATAATTTTTCCATTATAATATTTTGTGGAGAACCTAAATGTAGATGTGAAGCTAATACGGCTTCAGATTGAAGAACGGTTTCTACTTCTTTTAATCCGTTCATAAACAGTGTTGATCCACTACTAACTAAATCACATATACAGTCTGCTAAACCTATTCCAGGAGCAATTTCTACAGCTCCAGAAATTTCGTGAATTTCTGTATTTATATATCTTTTTTTTAAAAATTCCCTAACTAAAAAGGGATAACTTGTAGCAATGCGTTTACCATTCAAATCATTAATTTGATTATAAACTAAAGATTTAGGAACGGCTATAGATAGCCTACATTTTCCAAACCCTAAAGTTTCTTTGATTCTTATTCTTTTCCTTTTTTCTAAAAGAACATTTTTTCCCACGATTCCTATATCAGCGACTCCATCTTCCAAATATTGAGGAATATCATCATCTCTAAGAAAAAGTATTTCTAACGGAAAATTTAAAGCCGTTGTTTTTAACTTGTCTATACCAATATTAACTTCAATACTGCAATCTTTCAATAACTTGATTGAATCATCATAAAGACGGCCAGATTTTTGAATTGCTATTTTAAGTTTATCCATAATTAATACAGTACAGAAAAAAATAATAAAAGCTTACTTTTGTAAGCTTTTATTATTATTACGTAGATCTAATCTCATTAACACATGACATACATGTATTGTCGCAAATATAAAAACTATTTTGAATATTTTCTAATTAATTTATTTAGTCTATTTCTTTAATTAAAGTTAAATAATGAAAATTATTAGTTATAATATAAACGGAATTCGATCTGGTATTCGTAAAGGGTTATATAATTGGATTGAAACAAATCAACCTGATATTTTATGTTTACAAGAAATAAAAGCATTTCCAGAACAAATAAATACGAGTATTTTTGATAATTTAGGATATAATCACTATTGGTTTCCTTCAAAGAAAAAAGGATATAGTGGGGTAGGAGTTTTATGTAAAAAAAAACCTATTCATATAGAATATGGTATAGGATTAGTTCCTATAGATGAAGAAGGAAGAGTATTACGTATAGATTTAAAAAATCTATCAATCATTAGTCTTTATGTTCCTTCAGGAAATGATATGGGAAAAAGATTGAATTTTAAGTTCTTTTTTATGGAAAAATTTTTTTTATATGTGAAAAAAATATATGAAACATTTAATAATCTTATTATTTGTGGAGATTTCAATATTTGTCATCATGAAATAGATATTTATGATCCTATTAAAAATCAAAAAGTTTCAGGTTTTTTACCTCAAGAAAGAAAATGGATGACGCATTTTTTGAAACTAGGTTTCATAGATAGTTTTAGAAATTTTATTCAAGAAGGTCATCATTATAGTTGGTGGAGTTACCGTTTTAATGCTAAAAAAAATAATAGAGGATGGAGAATTGATTATGCTATGGTTAGTGATTCTTTAAATAAAAAAATAAAAAATGCTTATCTCATGCCGGAAGTCTTATATTCTGATCATTGTCCTGTTGTATTAGAAATTTCTCAATAAATTATTATGAAAAATGACCTGACTGGGATTCGAACCCAGGACCCTTACATTAAAAGTGTAATGCTCTACCAGCTGAGCTATCAGGTCTTTATAATGTTTTCTTGAAAGAGTGTTTATTAATTTAAGCAAATATACTATAATTTTTTTCTTTTTATGAAAATCACTTTAATTGGATATATGGGAAGTGGAAAAACTACTATAGGAAAAATGTTATCTAAAGAATTGGATTTAGATTTTTACGATTTAGATGCTATTCTTGTTATTGAAAATAAGAATGATTCTATTTTTAATATTTTTAAAAAAAAAGGAGAACTTTTTTTTAGAAGAAAAGAACATTTTTTGTTAAAAAAATTTTTGAAACAAAAAAATGAATATATTTTATCAATTGGTGGAGGAACTCCTTGTTTTTACAACAATATTTATTTGTTAAATAAATATTCAAATACATTTTATTTAAAAACGGATAGTTATACCTTATTTAAAAGATTATGTCTAGAAAAAAAAACAAGACCTTTAATTTCTCATTTTTCTAAAAATGAATTATTTCAATTTATTATCAGGCATTTATTGAAAAGAGCGTATTTTTATGAACAATCTTTAAAAAAAATAAATGTATATGATAAATCCAAATATGATATTGTTCAAGAAATTATTAAATATATTAAAAATAAATCATGAAAAAAATATCATATCATCATTTATTTCTAGATAAAATAAGAAAGTATTTTTTGTTTAAAACAAGAAAAAAAGTATGTGTAGCTGTAAGCGGAGGATTAGATAGTATGGTACTCATTAATTTATTGCTTGAAATTCCGGAAATTGAATCCGAAGTTGCACATTGTAATTTTTTTTTAAGAAAAGAAGAGTCTGATGAAGATGAAATTTTTATTAAAAATTTTTGTAATCAAAAAAATATAATATGTCATGTGAAAAAATTTGATACTTTAAATTTTTCTCAAAAACACAAGTTATCGATACAAATGGCTGCTAGAAAACTTAGATATAATTGGTTTTCGGAATTATTAAAAAAAAATTCATACGAATATATGGTATTAGGGCATCATTTTGATGATTCAATAGAAACTTTTTTTATGAATGTTTTCAGAGGTACGGGTATTAAAGGTTTGTTAGGTATTCCTAATAAAAATAAAAAATTTATTCGTCCTCTTTCTCATTTTACTAAAAAAGAAATTTTAAATTATGCAAAAACAAAGAATATAAAATGGAGATTGGATAGTAGTAATCAAGAAATTAAATATTTAAGAAATAAAATTCGTTTGATTTTATCTAAATTTTATTTTTTTTCATTTTCTTTTCACAATGGATTAAAAAGAACTATAAGTCATCTTCATGATGAAAATTTATTAATAGAAAAAAAAATAGAAGAAGTTTGTCAAGAAATTACAATAGAAAAAAAAAGAAATCCATTTTTTTGGAAAATAAGATGTAAAAAGATAAAAAAGTTAGAACCTATATCTTTTTATTTATTCAGATTATTTTCTCCATATGGGTTCAATGATATAAATGGGATGAAACATCTTATTGATGCACAATCGGGTAAAAAACTTAAATCTAAAAATTATTGTATTATTAAAAATAGAAACAATTGGATTTTAGTTTCTCATAAATTTTTATCAAAAAATCAAAATAAAATATACATAATATCCAATCTCTCTATTGTTAATAAAATGTTATTACCTATTGATATAAAGTTTTTTGTTAATACAGAAAATACAGAAAAAAAAAATGAAAAAAATATCTATCTTGTAGATTTTGAAAAAGTTCAATTTCCATTATTATTGAGAACATGGAGAAAAGGGGATTTTTTTTATCCTTTTAATATGAAGGGCAAAAAAAAATTAAGCAAATATTATAAAGAAAAAAAATTTTCTATTTTGGAAAAAGAACATATATGGTTACTAATTAACGGAAATGGATATATTATTCTAATTATAGGAAACCGTTTAGATGATCGATTCAAAATTACGGAAAATACAAAGAAAGTATTAGGTATAAAAATATAATTAATTGAGTAGTTATATGTTTATTTGATAGTTTTAATTGATATAGTATTTTTTTTTAATTTTGAAAAGAATCAGTTATTTCATTTATGTATGAAAATACACAATTTCAATGCAGGTCCTTCTATTCTACCGAAAGAAGTAGTTAAAAAATCAGCTCAATCCGTAATTAATTTTAATGATACTGGATTATCAGTCCTTGAAATTTCTCATAGAAGTATGGATTTTTTAGAAATAATCGAAAAAACAACGTTTTTAATAAAGCGTATGATGGGATTAAATGAGGATTATGCTGTTTTATTTCTTCAAGGAGGGGCAACCCTACAATTTTCAATGATTCCATATAATTTAATGTATAAAAAAGCCGCTTATCTAGATACAGGATTTTGGGCTTATAACGCCATTAAAGAAGCTAAAAAATTTGGAGTGGTAAAAGTTTTATTTTCAGGTAAAAATATAAACTATACATCTATAGAAAAAGATTATCATATACCATGTAATATGGATTATTTTCATTGTACATCTAATAATACAATAGTTGGGACACAAATGAAAATATTTCCGAAAACATCTACTCCTATAGTTTGTGATATGTCTTCCGATATTTTTAGTAGAAAATTAGATTTTTGTCAATTTTCTTTAATCTATGCTTCTGCACAAAAAAATATTGGTTCTGCAGGAATGACTATTGTGATAATAAAAAAGGAAATTTTAGGAAAAAATAAAAAAAATATTCCTTCTTATATGGATTATAAAATCCATATACAAAATAATAGTATTTTAAATACTCCAAATGTTTTTTCCATTTATACTTCTATGTTGACTTTAGAATGGATTGAAAATCAAGGTGGTCTTTTTGTTTTGGAAAAAAAAAATCAACATAAAGCGAAATTGTTATACAATGAAATTGATAAAAATAGTTTATTTGAAAATAAAATACATGAAGAAAATCGTTCCAATATGAATGTTTCTTTTTTTTTAAAAAATAAAGATTTAGAAAAAGAATTTAATAAAATATGGAAAAAAGAAAATATTGTGGGATTAGATGGGCATAGATATTTGGGAGGATATCGTGCTAGTATATATAATGCTCTTCCATTAGAAAGTGTTCAATTTCTTATTGAAATCATGAAAGAATTTGAAAGAAAATTTTCATAATGAATATAATAGAAAATAGATTTTATAACATAAATAAACTCATTCCAAAACATGTAACAATTTTAGCCGTATCTAAAAATCAAAATATTTCTTACATAAAAAAATTATATCAATTAGGACATAGAGATTTTGGAGAAAATTATATTCAAGAAATCGTGAAAAAATATGAAAAATTACCCAAAGACATTCGATGGCATATGATTGGTAGAATACAAAGTAATAAACTTAAATATATACTACCTTTTATTCATTTAATTCATAGTGTTCAAAACTTAAAACAAATTAACATAATAAATAGAATAGGATTCAAGCATAAAAAAATCATAAATTGTCTTTTACAAATCAAAATTTGTGATGAAAAAAGTAAATCAGGAATCTCTTATCAAGAAGCTTTAAAAGTATTGGAATATTTGGAACATAACGCTTATAAAGAAATGAAAAATATTAAAATTATAGGAATAATGGGAATGGCATCTTTTCAAGAATTTACAAAAGTACATCATGAATTCTCATATTTACATAAAGTATATAATGAATTTAAAAATAAATACGGCCATTATGTCCTTTCTATGGGGATGAGTAGAGATTATAAAATAGCTATAAAACATGGAAGTACAATGATTCGATTAGGTACTATAATTTTTGGTCATAGACAAAAGCCTATCTAATAGATTTAATATATTTTTCAATACTTCCTTCTAAATTATTATGATCTAATGATTGAATAAAAGCACTTCCAATAATTCCTCCATTAGCATACTGACATGATATACTAAAAGTTTTTTTATCTTTTATACCAAAACCAATCAATTTTGGAATCTCAATAGACAATTTTTTGATACGTTGAAAAAAAGATGTTTGTTCTTTACCAAAAAAGAAATGTACATTTCCTGTAATAGAATTAGAAGATACTATATATATAAATCCATCACTGATTTTACTCAACATAGATATTCTGGATAAACAAGTTTTTGGAGTAATTAAAAATATCATAGATAACAAATATTGTTTGAAAGTATTTTGATATTTTTTTACAAAAATATCAACTGGTAGATCTGGTAAAATTAAACCGGAAATCCCTGATGTTTGACATCTTTTTAAAAATTTATCTTTTCCAAACTGATAAAACTGATTATAATATCCCATCAAAATAATGGGTATTTTTATTTTTTCTTTAAATTGTTCTATTTGATCAAATAATAAATCAATATTCATTCCATTATTTAACGAAATTTGATTACTTTTTTGTATAATCATTCCATCTGCTAAAGGATCAGAATAAGGGATTCCTATTTCAATTAAATCAACAGAAAGATTTTGTAAAATTTCTATTATTTTCACTGTACTATTTAAATAAGGAAATCCTGCTGTAAAATAAATACACAATATGTTTTTATTTTTCTTTTTAAATAAATTATATATTTGATTCATCATTTAATAATTTAACAAAAAATTTATTGTAAACATTAATATCTTTATCTCCTCTTCCAGATAAAATTACAATTACTATATCCTCTTTTTGAAAAGATATTTTTTTTAATGCTGCTAATGCATGAGCACTTTCTAAAGCTGGAATAATTCCTTCTGATCGAGTGAGTTCAAATCCAGCCCGTAAAGCTTCTTCATCTGTAGAATGCAAAAAACTTACACGTTTTTTTACAAAAAGATTAGCAAACATAGGGCCAATTCCTGGATAGTCTAATCCTGGAGATATGGAATGAGCAGGAAGAACTTGACCATCTTGATCTTGTAAAATAAAAGTCATACTTCCATGCAAGACTCCTTTAGATCCACAATGAATAGCCGCAGCTGTTTTATTTGTTTTTATCCCTAATCCTGAAGCTTCTACTGCTATAAGATGAACTGAATTATTATCCAAAAAATGATAAAAAGATCCAGCAGCATTACTTCCTCCTCCTATGCAAGCTATTACATAATTAGGGAAAGATACGCCTTCTAATTCTGTTAATTGTATTTGGATTTCTTCGCTTATAATGGATTGAATATCTGCAACCATTTGAGGATAAGGATGAGGGCCTACAGTCGAACCGATTAAATAGTAACTTTCAGGGTGGTTAATCCAATAACGAATAGATTCATTAACAGCATCTTTTAATGTTTTACTTCCACTTAATACTGGAATGACTTTAGCCCCTAAAGATTTGATTCTGTTAACATTACTCAATTGACGTTTAATATCTATTGAACCCATAAAAATTACGCATTCTAAATCCATTAATGCACAAGTTGTAGCTGTAGCTACTCCATGTTGTCCAGCACCTGTTTCTGCAATAATTTTTTTTTTCCCTAATTTTTTTGCCAATAAAACTTGACCTATTGTATTATTGATTTTATGCGAACCTGTATGATTTAGATCTTCTCTTTTAAGATAAATTTTAGCATTATATTGATCAGAATATTTTTTACAAAAAAATAACGGGGTAGGTCTTCCTACATAATTTTTTAGTAATTTTTTATATAGTTTTCGATACTCATAACTTGTGATAATATTTTTATATTGAGATTGTAATTCTGTTATATTATAATATAACATTTCAGGAATAAATGAACCTCCAAATTCTCCAAAATATCCATTTTGATCAACAAAATATTTCATAATTTTCTTATTTTCTTTATAAAAGAGTTGAGCTGTATGTCATCTTTATATCCTGGAAAAATTTCAAATTTACTGTTCAAATCAATTCCAAACATTTTAGAATGATAAAAATTTTGAATTTTATCAAAATCTTGTGCTCCTATTCCTCCACTTAAAAAAAATGGGACTTTAAAAGTATATTCATGAAGTTTTTTCCAACAAAATTTTTGTCCACTTCCTCCATAGAAAATTGTATTACTATCAAACAAAAAATAAATACAAAAAGGAATATAATCTATAATTTTTTGAAAAGAAAAAAAATTATCTATTCTAAAACTTTTAATTAATTTCAATCCTTTTTTGAATAATTTTTCACAATAAAAAGGACTTTCTGATCCGTGTAATTGAATAAAGTCTAACTTATTTTTTTTTTGTATTTCCAATACAAATTTTTCTGATTCGTTTACAAATACACCAATTTTTAATATTTCTTTTTTTATTCTAGGAATAGAAAAATCGAAACCTATAAATCTAGGAGAATGAGGATAAAATATAAAACCTATAAAATCAGGTAGTAAATTTGAAATTTTTTGTATATTAAATTTCATTCCGCATATTTTAATTTTCATAGACTAAAATTTCATATTTATTGATCAATTTTATTCAATTTTTTTGATAAAGATTCTATAAAATGTTTACAAGCTTTTCCAGGATCCTTTTTTTTCATAAAATATTCTCCAATTAAAAAACCTTTAAATCCTTGTTTTATTAATTTAACTACATAATCGACATTATCAATTCCACTTTCTACAATTTTTACATAATGATTAGATATTTTCGAGTATAATTTTAAACAATTATTATGATCTACAATAAAAGTTTGCAAATTTCGATTATTAATTCCTATTATATCCAAATTTTCTGAAATTTTATCTATTTCAAATTCATCATGAATTTCAATAATAACTTCTAAACCAATACTTTTTGCAATTTTAGAAAAATTATATATTTGATTTTTAGATAAAATTCTGGCAATTAGTAAAATTGCATCAGCTCCTATAGATTTAGATTCTATAATTTGATATTCATCAATAATAAAATCTTTTCTCAAAATAGGAACAGAAGCAATAGAACGTGATTTTTTTAAATTTTCCTTTTTACCAGAAAAAAAATGTTTATCTGTAAGAATAGATACTCCACTAACTCCTGATGTTTCATAATCTGTAATTACTTTTTCTATTGATCCCGTATTATTAATAATCCCTTTAGATGGAGATTTGCATTTAAATTCTGCAATAATACCACCAATATGATTCTTTATATTTTTTACAAGAGAAAAAGTCTTTCTATTGAAATAGGAACTATTTTCCAATTTTTTTATTGGATGTAAAATTTTGTTATTATAGATTTCTTTTCTTTTTACAGAAATAATTTTTTCAAGAAAATTCATAAACTTAACAATTTTTTTAGAATATTTTTCGCTTGACCACTTTTTAATGAATGTTTTGCTTTATCATAATTGTTTTCAAGACTATCTTTATTTAATAAACTTAATGCAAATGTGGCATTTGCTAAGACAACTTCATTTTGAGATAAAGTTCCTTCTCCAGACAAGACTCTCATGAATATGCGAATATTTTCTTTTGTATTATTTCCTCCTTTTAATTCATTTGGATTTACCTTAATATTTCCTATTTCTAATTCTTTTATAGAATAAAATTGTTCTCCTTTTGGAGTATAACATTTTATATCACTAGTTAATGTGATTTCATCGTAACCATCTAAACTATGAACAATAGCATAATTATTATTTGTATTTTGATACATATAATAATATATTCTGGCTAATTCTAAATTATTGACTCCTAATAATTGATTTTTAGGTTCTCCGGGGTTAAGCAATGGACCAAGTGTATTAAAAATAGTTTTAACTCCTAGTTCTTTTCTGACTTCAGATATAGTATTCAAAATGGGATGAAATATAGGAGCATGTAAATAGCATAACCCTACTTTATCCAATTGATTTTTTAAATTTTCTTCTTTATTAGTAAAATGATATCCTAATCCTTTTAATATATTTGAAGATCCAGTGATAGAGGAGGAACTGAAACTTCCATGTTTGATTACTTTTTCACCTGTTCCTGCTACTATAAAACTTGCTAAAGTGGAAATATTAAAAGTATTTTTTCCATCTCCTCCTGTTCCTACAATGTCAATGGCATTAAATTCTGTAAGATTAACTTTTATAGATAGATCCATCATAGCTTGTCTAAATCCTATTATTTCTTCTAAAGTAGGAGATCTCATATTATATATGGTGGTTAATGCTATAGCTTGTGTTTTATTAATTTTTCCTTTTGATATTTTTATCAAAATGTTTTTAGCTTCTTTTTTCGTTAATGTTTTTTCTAAAAAAAGATTTTCTAATATTTTATTCATATTTAATTTAAATTCAACCAGTTATCTATAATTTTTTCTCCATATGGAGTTAAAATTGATTCTGGATGAAATTGGACGCTACGTACATCATAAAATTTATGACGTAAAGCCATAATTTCTCCTTTATCTCCAATTGCTGTTATTTTAAGTTCTTTAGGAAAGTTATCTGGAGATATAATCCAAGAATGATAACGTCCAACTTTAATCTCTTTAGGTAATTCTTGAAATAAAATTTCTTTTGGATCAACTATTTTTATGAAACTAGATATTCCATGATAAACTTCTTTTGTATTCATAAGAGTAGCGCCAAATACTTCACCTATTGCTTGTTGACCTAGACAAACGCCCAAAATACTTTTAGTGGAAGCAAATGTTTTTACTAGAGGTTTTAAAATATGAGCTTCATCAGGTATTCCAGGTCCTGGTGAAAGAATAATTTTCTTGTATTTTTCTATATCTGAAAGTTTAATTTCATTATTTCTATATACTTTTATGGGATTTTTAGTTAGTTTCTTTACAGCATGAACAAGATTATAAGTGAAAGAATCATAATTATCCAAAATTAGTATTTTATTTATCATAATACTTTTATATATTTTTAGCTAATTCTATAGCCTTAAATAAGGCCATGAGCTTGTTATTTACTTCTTCTAACTCTTTTTCTTCTTTAGAATCAGAAACAATACCTGCCCCAGCTTGAAAAAATAAAGTACTATTTTTACTGACAAAAGAACGAATAACTATAGCTGTATTAATACAAGAATTTTTTAATCCAAAAAAACCAACTGCTCCTCCATATATTCCTCTATGTTGATTTTCGATTTTATCGATTAATTCCATAGCTTTATATTTAGGAGCGCCAGAAAGAGTTCCTGCAGGAAAAGTATCTCCAAATACTTTCATTATTGAAATATTTTTTCCTATTTTTCCAGATACTTTAGATACCATATGCAATACATGAGAAAAAACTTGAATTTCTTTAAACCCTTCTACTTTGACATTAGAAGAATTTTTACTAAGATCGTTTCTAGCTAAATCAACTAACATAACATGTTCTGCATTTTCTTTGGGGTTATTTGAAAGATCATCGGATAATTTTTTATCTTTATTTTCATTTCTCGATCTTTTTATTGTTCCTGCTATTGGATTAATATAGGCTATTTGGTTTTGAATAATGAGTTGTGATTCTGGAGAAGAACCGAACAATTTATAGTTCCCATAATCAAAGTAAAAAAGATATGGGGAGGGGTTTATAAATCGTAAAGCACGATATACATTAAATTCATCTCCTTTAAATTTTTGTTGAAATTGACGAGATAATACTATTTGAAAAACATCTCCACGCAAACAAGCTTTAATTCCTAGAGATACCATTTTTTTGTATTCTACATCTGTGACATTTGAATAACGAGTTCCAACTGATTTAAATGGAAAGGATGTAAAATTTTTTTTTTGTATTAATTTTATTAATTGATTTATATAAGTTTTTTTTTCAATTTTATAAAATTGATGTTCAATGACATATATTTCATGATGAAAATGATGAAATACAATTAAATTTTTATAAAAACCAAATCGTATTCTTGGAATATTATATATTTCTTTAATTGGAGTATAAAATTGAATATTTTCAAAATATTGAATACTATCATAAGATATATATCCATATAAACCTGAATAAGAAATGGTGGGATTTTCATTTTCAAATTTTTGAAAAAAATCCTCAATTAAAATTTTTATATCTAATTTATCATTTATAAAAATATGCTTATGAACACAATTGGGATATGATATTCGTAATACATTTTGATCTAAAATAAGTTCAGAAACAGGATTAATACAAATAATCGAAGAATGATTTTTGAAAATTTGATCATCAGAATATTCTAATAATAATATTTTAGGAAAAACATCTCTTAGTTTTAAATATAATTCTATTGGTGTAGCACTATCAGCCAAAATTTTTTTCTGAATAGTTCTAAAATTAAATTTAAACATGGTTTATGGTATTTTGACATGATAAAAAAAAGGCCGTCATAAAGACAAGCCTCAAAAATATTGGATCAACAATATTTACCTGAATTGAAGAATACCATTTACATTAGAAATGACATTTACATCATGCAAATATAAATAAATTTTTTCTATTTATGGATAATACTATTTATAATTCAATTATATGAAAATATTCATTTCTATTTTATTTCTTTTTGTATCTAATAAAGTGGATCAAAATAAGGTGGATAAAGATAAAGTGGAATATTATCATCCTACTTATCAAGATTACAAATTTTGGACGGAAGAAAAAAACTCAAAAGAAACTTTTATAGAGAAAAATTTTTCTATAAAAAAATATTATTCTCATAATTTTTTTAAACATGATAATATTGGTTTTTTTTTCAGGTATAGAAAAATTTTATCTATTCCTAATAGATATAAGCAATTAAATCAAGAAAATTTTAATGCAAATATGCCTAAAAATATGCTTTTTTTTAAAGATCCTTTTTTTTATCGCGAAAAAATTAAATATTTTGATGTTAAAACTCCAATTTCCGAAATTTTTTATATAAGTGATTTTTTCAAAAAAAAAAAAATATTAGGTGGTTTTTTTTCTCAAAATTTTAATAAAAAAATAAATTATTCCATAGAATATAGGAATTTTTATTTAGAAAATGAATTTGATTTAAAAGAAAGTAAAAATTTATTATTAACCACTTTTAATTATCAAGATAAAGATGATTATAATTATAAATTATGGGGACATTATATTAATCAAAAATTTGAAATAGAGGATAAAAAAATAACCCCAAAATGGAATATTAAAAATTATAAAAACGTTTTTTTATCCCATAAAGAATTTTTTCAAAATAGATTTTATATAAGTCTTATCCAAAAAATTTCTTCTTTCAAAGAAAAAAATAGATCATTTCTATTAAAAACTTATATGGAATACGAAAAATATTCCAATCAAAATTTACAAAAACAAAAAATCAATCATTCTTATTTAAGAAATAGTTTTTTTCTCATTTTTAATCATAAAAAAATGAATATAGAAATAGGATCTATTTTTGATAAAATCAATTATCAATTATTTAACAATAATCATAAAAAAGATAAAGAAATCAATAGTTTTTCAATTCAAACTAAAGTTTTTTATCCTATTAATAACATTTTTGAATTTTATTCAAATGGAAAATGGATTATAGAAAATTATAAAAAGTCTTATTTGAAGACTAATATTATGTTAAACGTATTTTTATTACCTAAATTTTTGTTTTTAACTCAATTAAGTATTAATGAGAACAATAATTTGATTCCTATTTTTATTATGAATAAAAATAAAGATTGTTACAATAGTCATGAAGAAAAAAATATCTTTTTTTTTGAAAAAGAAAAAACAATAAATTTTTCTTTAAGTTCTCATGAAAAAAAATATTATATTTCTTTTTACATATCCAGATTAAATCATTTTTTACGACATGAAGAAAAAAAAATAAAAGAGTTTTTATATCCTAAACATATTCAATTATATGGATTTAACATAAAAACTACACATGATCTATGGAGATTTCAATTTAATAATATTTTATTATATCAAAAATATAATTCTAATCCATTAATTTTTTCTGTTCCAAATTTTATATTGAGAAGTACAATTTTTTATCAAGATTATTTTTTCCATAAAGCTTTATTTGTAAAGACAGGTTTTTCTTTTCATTATTTTAATGAATTTTATTCCAAAAAAGTTTATTATCCTTTTAATTTTCAAACTTTTTCTTTTGATAAAGAATGTATTCCTAATAAAATTGGGGGGAGGCCTTTTTTAGATTATTTTTTTAATTTCAAAATATATAAAACTATATTCTATTTCAATATCCAAAATATTGGATTTTATGACAATGAAAATAAATTTTTTATTAAAATTGGTTTTTTGTGGAATCTTTTTACTTGATTATAAAAACGAATCTATAAAAAAAACGTAATTTTATTCGTCAAAAGTTAATAAAAATGAAAAAATTTTTTTATTTTATATTATTCTTTTTGATGTCATTATTTTCTTTTTTACAAGGAAAAGGAAATAAAAAAGAAATGGAAAATGTGATTGAATATATTAAAAAATATGCTGTTTTTGCTATTGAAGAAATGGAAAAATTTGGGATCCCAGCTAGTATTAAATTAGGACAAGGTATTTTAGAATCTTCTAGTGGAAATAGTTTTTTATCCAAAGAAACAAATAATCATTTTGGAATTAAATGTGGAAAGAGTTGGATGGGAAAAGTTTATTACTATAATGATGATCTTCCAAAAGAATGTTTTCGAAAATATAATTCTGTTCAAGAATCTTTCCATGATCATTCCAAATTTTTACATCAACCACGTTACTCTAAATTATTTCTTCTTAAAAAAAATGATTATCAAGGTTGGGCTTATGAACTTAAAAAAGCAGGTTATGCTACATCCTTAAATTACGCTAATTTATTAATTGATCAAATAGAAAAATATTATTTATGGAAATTTGATGAAAATACTACTTCTAGTATAGAAAAAAGAATTCATCAATATTTAAATTATATGGAAAAAAATAAAAATAAAGATTCTTTTTTCAGAATTTTTAGGAAAAAACTACATTTTTTTTATAAAATATTTTCATCAATTAGAAAAAAATTGGATAATATAAAAAATCGTTCTTCGAATTAAATTTATTGAATATGAATCCGAATAATTTAAGGTATAGTAAAAATCATGAATGGATAAGTATACCAAATGAAAAAAATCAATCTTATGTAGGAATTACTTTTTTTGCTCAGAATGAGTTAGGAGATATTGTTTATTTAGATGTAGATAGCTCTATAATTGGAAAAAAATTGAAAATAGAAAATACGTTTGGAACGATAGAAGCCGTAAAAACTGTTTCAGATTTATTTATGCCTGTATCGGGTTTGATTCTTGAAATTAATAAAAAATTATTGTCTAAACCAGAACTCATTAATAAAAATTCTTATCATGAAGGATGGATTCTTCGAATCAAAATTCTACATATGAAAGAATATGATCAATTAATGTTTTCGGAAGAATACCAAAAATATATACAGGGATCTAAATAATTATTCAGACAGAAAATAAAATATGAAAAAAAATAAAATTTTTGATTTTATTGATGATGAAAAAATCGCGAATCAAATAATTGATTTTAGTCATAAAAATATCACTACTGTTCGTTTTCTTATTCCTTCTATTCATTGTAATTCTTGTATTTTTATTTTAGAAAACTTACCTAAGTCACATCATAATATTTTTGATTCTACTGTAGATTTTTATAGTAAAAAAATTTGGATTACGTTCAATAACATTGAATATAAATTAAGCGACATAGCTCAATTACTTGATTCTATGGGTTTTACTCCTTCTATTGATTTTGAATCGATAAAAAATAAAAAAAATAACCCCAATTTTTTTTATAGAAAATTAATAGGAAAACTGGCTATTTCTTTTTTTTGTTTTGGAAACATTATGCTTTTAGCTATTCCAGAATATGTTGGAGCTAAACAAGAAGACATATGGTTTATGGAAAATCGTGATTTTTTTCGCTATTTAATGGTTATTTTATCTTTACCTATAATAATATTTTCTTTTACCGATCATATAAAATATGCTGTATTAGGATTAAAAAAACATGTTTTAAACATAAATATTCCAATTTCTATTGGTTTACTAGTTCTTTTTATATGGAGTTGTTATGAAGTTTTTTTTGATTTAGGATCGGGCTATTTTGATAGCCTTTCTAGTTTTTCATTATTTTTACTTTTGAGTAAAATATTTCAAATGCATACTCATAACAAAATTTTATCTTTTGATAAAAATTATAAATCTTTTTATCCAGTTTTAATAACCAAAGTTTATAGGAATAATAGAAAAGAAGAAAAAATTTTACTTTCTTCTTTGAAAAAAGGAGATTTTATTTTAATTAGAAATGAGGAAATTATTCCTGCTGATTCTATCCTCATAAAAGGATCAGCTGTACTAGATAATAGTTTTATAACAGGGGAATCCTATCTCATTAATAAAAAAATAGGCGAACAAATTTATGCTGGATCAAAGCAAAAAGGAGAAGCAATTATTATAAAAGTAATCAAAAATGTAGACCATAGCTATTTAAGCTTATTATGGAATAAAAATAAATCTAAACAATATCGTTATCATAAATTATTCGATTTAAATTTAATATCTACTAGATTTAGTCAGTATTTTACCCCAATTATTTTGATGATTTCAATTGTAACTGGAATTTACTGGTCATTTAGCTGTAATATTTCAAAAATTTTTCAAACAGTTTTTTCTGTTTTAATTATTACTTGTCCTTGTGCTTTGGTTCTTTCTTCTCCATTAATTTTTGGAAATATTATACGTTTTTTTTCCAAAAAAGGGTTTTATATAAAAGATATTTTTACAATGGAAAGAATATCTTCAGCCAAAACTTTAATTTTTGATAAAACAGGAACTATAACTGATCCTAATAAAGATAAAATATATTTTATAGGAAGTATGAAAAATGAAGAAAAAAAAATTATAGCTTCTTTGTTAAAAAACTCAAATCATCCTTTAAGTCAAAAAATATTATCAGAGTTATCTATAAAAGATTTTTATTTTATAAAAAATTTTAAAGAAATCATAGGTCAAGGATTAGAAGGGATCGTGAAAAATATACCGGTAAAAATTGGTTCCCCAAAATATTTAGGTATTGAAAATAAAGTCATTGATAAAAATAAAATTAATCAAACAACAGTTTTTATTTCAATAAATCATAGATTCATTGGTTATTTTCTATTTAGAAATTACTACCGTGAGGGTATAGAAAATATGTTCAAAAATTTAAAAGAATATAAAATTATTATTCTTTCTGGAGATCATAATAATTTAGAAAAAAAGTATTTAAAATCGATTTTACCAAAATCAAGTCATGTTTTTTTTAGTCAAAGTCCAGAAGATAAAATGAATTATATTAAGAAATTACAAAAAAAAGGAGAAAGAATTATAATGTTTGGAGATGGTATTAATGATTGTGCAGCATTAAATCAAAGTGAAGTGGGAATTTCTGTATCTGAAAATCCAACCAGTTTTTTTCCAAGTTGTGATGCTTTTATGCAATCTAATCATTTGAATAAAATTTTTTTATTCTTAAAAATATCTAAAGTATCTGCAAAATTGGTATTTATTAATTTTACAATTAGTTTAATTTATAACAGCATAGGAATTTTGTTTGCTGTTACCGGAAATTTAAGACCTTTGATCGCAGCTATTTTAATGCCTTTAAGTTCTTTTTCTGTTATTTTTTTTTCTATTGTATCTACTTGGTTTCTTTCACGAAAATTAATCTTTTAATTATGGATGTATTAATCATTATGATATTATCTAGTATTTCTTTGGGAGCGTTTTTTCTCATTATATTTTTAATAGGTCTTTATTTCGGTCAATTTGATGATTATGAATCTCCTAGTATTAGAATTTTAATTGATGATTTTGACAAAAATTAAATTTTCTGATGAAATTAAAAACATATTATTATAATAACAGGATTGTAAAAGCTTTTTTATATGCTACAATGTTTTGGGCTCTTATTGGATTTTTAGCCGGTTTATTTGTAGCTCTATTATTATTTTGTCCTGAAATTCCTGAATTTATATTTGGGAATAAACTTAAAAATTCTCAGGGGGTTATGGGTTTTGGTAGATGGAGGATGTTACATACGAGTACGGCTATTTTTGCTTTTGTAGGAAATATTATTTTTACAGGTTATTATTATGCATTACAACGTTTATTAAAAACGAGAATTTTTAGTGATATTCTTAGTTGGATTCATTTTTGGGGATGGCAAATATTTATCATTTCTACTTGGATTACTTTTTTATTAGGAATAAATACAAGTAAAGAATATGCTGAACATGAATGGCCCATAGATATAGGAATATTAATCATTTGGATCATTTACGGCATTAATATGATTGGAAGTATTTTAAAAAGAAAAATTAAACATTTATATGTAAGCATTTGGTTTTTATTAGGAACATGGGTCGCTGTAGGGATGTTACATGTATTCAATAATCTTGAACTTCCTATATCTCTTTTATCTTTTAAAAGTTATTCTATATATGCTGGAGTACAAGATGCTTTAATGCAATGGTGGTATGGTCATAATGCTGTAGCATTTATTTTAACTACACCTATATTGGGATTAATGTATTATTTTGTTCCAAAAGCATCTAACCAACCTATTTTTTCCTATAAACTTTCTATTATCCATTTTTGGTCATTAATATTTATATATATTTGGGCAGGGCCTCATCATTTAATGTATACATCTCTTCCTAATTGGGCTCAAATGTTGGGTACTATTTTTTCAATTATGCTAATTGCTCCTTCATGGGGAGGAATGTTGAATGGGTTGCTGACTTTAAGAGGTTCTTGGAATCAAATGAAAACAAATCCTGTTTTAAAATTTTTTGTAGTTGGAATTACTTGTTATGGAATGGCTACTTTTGAAGGCCCTATGTTAGCAACGAAAACTCTAAATTCTATAGGACATTTTACGGATTGGGTTATTGCTCATGTTCATTTAGGGACTTTGGGATGGAATGGTTTTATGGCTTTTGGAATTATGTATTGGTTAACACAAAAAATATGGAATACAAAATTGTATTCTATATCATTGGCTAATATTCATTTTTGGTTAGGTGTTTTAGGTATTATTTTATATATTTTTCCTATGTATTTTGGTTCTATTTTGCAATCTATTATGTGGAAAAAATTCAATCCTGATGGAACCTTAGCTTATAAGAATTTTTTAGATTCTGTTTTATCTATTATTCCATTCTATAAAATAAGATTTATAGGTGGGATTATTTACTTTATAGGTTTTATTTTAATGATTTTTAATATCATTAAAACAATAAAACAAGGTTATTTTTTAGATAATGAAGAATTCAAATGCGATCCATTTTATGGAAATCGTAATGTAAAAGATAAAGGAGAATCATTTCATGGATGGTTAGAAAAAAAACCAATCCAATTTACAATTTTATCTTTTATAGCAGTAGCTATTGGTGGATTTATTGAAATTATACCTACTTTAGTCATTAAGTCTAATGTTCCCACTATTCATAATGTTAAACCTTATAAAGCCTTAGAATTAGAGGGTCGAGATTTATTTGTTAGAGAAGGATGTAATGCTTGTCATAGTGCACAAGTTCGTCCATTTAGAGATGAAGTGCTTCGTTATGGAGAGTATTCTAAAGCTGGAGAATTTGTATACGATCATCCATTTCTTTGGGGATCAAAACGAACTGGACCGGATTTAGCTAGAGAAGGAGGAAAAAATCCTAATTCCTGGCACTTTAATCATATGTATGATCCTCGTTCTACTTCTCCTGGATCAATTATGCCAAAATATCCTTGGTTAATTTATAATAAATTAGATAGATCTAATACAGAAAAAAAAATAAAAGCAATGATAAAATTAGGTGTTCCATATACTTTGGAATATATAAAAAATATCCATCAAGATATGGACTATCAAGCCAATCAAATTGTACATGATATTTATAACGAATCTCCCAGTTTGAAAAAAGAAATAGATCAACAAAAAAAAATAGAAAAAGAAAAATTTATTCCATTGGAAAAAAGAGAAATTATAGCTCTTATTGCTTATTTACAGCGATTAGGTACTGATATAAAATCTTAAAATATAATTGATAATATAAAAGTTTATGACATGATAAGTTTCTTTAAACAATATTTGACAGGAGAAAAAAATATAGGTATTTTTCAATCTATTATGTTAATTTTATTTTTTTTGTCATTTTTTTTTATAATATTTTTTGTTTTTTCAAGATCTAAAAAATATTATCATAAAATCAGCTTAATTCCTTTAGAAATAGAAAAAAAACTAGAAAAAGAAAGGTTATGAGATCTAAAATTCCTTCCTTTATTATAATTCCTTCTATTTTATCTGTTATAATATTTATGCTTTATGTATTTCTTACAAGCTATAATCATATATCTTATTTAATCCATCCTATTATTATATTTTTTTTCATTATAACTACAATATTACTATCTGTTTTAGAATCTATTAATAAATTAATTTTTAAAAAAAAATTACAATTTCTTTCAAAAGAAGAAAGAACTAAAATTATTGAAGAAAATGAAGGAAATTATTTTTATAGACTTTACAGATTTATATTTTATGATTATAAAAAAATCAGTCATGATAAAGTTGAAAAAATAGACCATGGATTTGATGGGATTATAGAATTAAATAATAAATTACCCATGTGGTGGATTCATCTTTTTTATTTTACCATTGTTTTTTCTGCAATTTATTTTTTTTCTTATTTATTATTAGATTTTTCTAATCCCTATAAAGAATATGATATAGCTTATAAAAATCAATTAAAAGAAATTGAAATGTTTGAAAAAATGACTCCACAAATCACTATAGAAAATGCATCTTTTAAAGAAAATTTAATCAATAGGGGAAAAGTTCTATTCGAGGAAAATTGTGCGACTTGTCATCAATCGGATGGAAGCGGAAATATAGGTCCTAATTTAACAGATAATTATTGGATCAATATAAAAGAAAAAGATTTATTTAAAAATATATTTTTTATAATATGGAATGGAAGTGAGAATAACCCAACTATGCGTGCTTTTGGTCAATCAGGAGAAATTAAAGGGAATGATATTGAAAAAATATCTAGTTATGTTTATTTTATTAATCAAAAATCTGTTAAACCTTTAACAGGGAAAGTTCCTCAAGGAATAAAAATAACAACATGGAGTAAAATATAAGCCCATCTTTTTTTAATCAAGTTTACAATTTTTTTTGTAAAAAAAAACTTTTATCATGAAAATGAAATTCAATTGGGATACTGGAATTGTGTTATCTTTAGTTGTTTTTATAATCTTTATTATTTACATTGCTTTCTTTTTTCCACATGTAGGAAGTCAACTTGTATCAGATAGATATTACGAAGAAGAAATGAGATATCAAGAAATTATAAATGAGAAAAAAAATGCGCTAAAACTTCCTGTAAAAATAAAAGTTATTTCTTTACATTATGGTATTGAAATAACATTTCCTCCTGTTAATCATGATATTCATGGGTTTTTTACCTTATTTAGATCTTCTTCCAAAAATTTAGATTTTACAAAATCTTTTAAGATATTAAAGTCTTCCAAAAAAATTTTGTTAATTCCTAAAAAATTTTTAAAAAAAGGATATTATAAACTTATAATTAGATGGAAAACAAACAAAAAATATTTTTTTGAAAAAGATATTTTTTGGAATTAACATAAATAATAAATAATTGTACGATTTCAAAATTTTAATACTTTTAAACATAATGAAATGAGAAAAAACATAAGTAATTTTCGTGAAGAATCTTTAAACTATCATAGTCAATTTCCTTCTGGAAAAATACAAATAACTCCTACGAAAAAATATAGCAGTCAGAGAGATTTATCTCTTGCATACTCTCCAGGAGTTGCTGAACCTTGTAAGGAAATAGCTCGTTCTTCCATAGAAGCCTATAAATATACTTCTAAAGGAAATTTGGTCGCAGTAATCACTAATGGTTCGGCTGTATTAGGATTAGGACATATTGGGGCTTTAGCATCCAAACCTGTTATGGAAGGTAAAGCTCTTTTATTTAAGATATTTTCTGGTATTGATGTTTTTGATATAGAAATTGATGAATCTGATCCAGAAAAATTTATAGAAATAGTGAAAGCCATTGCTCCTACTTTCGGGGGAATTAATTTAGAAGATATAAAAGCTCCAGAAGCTTTCGAAATAGAAAAAAGACTTAAAAAAGAACTTAATATTCCGATCATGCACGATGATCAACATGGAACCGCTATTATTTCTGGAGCAGCATTACTTAATGCTATTACTTATGTAGGTAAAAAAATTAATAAAATTAAAATGATAATAAACGGAGCTGGAGCTGCCGCTATTTCTTGTGCACGAATATACAAAAAACTTGGAGTTAAATCGGAAAATATTCTTATGTTTGATAGTAAGGGTTTATTACATATTTCCAGAAAAGATTTAAATGAAGAAAAAAAAGAATTTTCTGTTAATATTTATCCAGTTAAAAAATTGGAAGAAGCTATTAATAATTCAGATGTTTTCATAGGTTTATCTGTTGGAGGAATTTTAACTCCCAAAATGTTAAAAAGTATGGCAATAAATCCAATTGTATTTGCTATGGCGAATCCTGATCCGGAAATAGATTATAATTTAGCTATTAAAGTCCGTCCAGATATTATTATGGCTACAGGAAGAAGCGATTATCCAAATCAAGTAAATAACGTATTAGGATTTCCTTATATATTTAGAGGAGCATTAGATGTTCATGCTAATGTTATCAATGATGAAATGAAACTCGCAGCAGTTTATTCTATTGCTTCTTTAGCAAAAGAACCTGTTCCGGAACAGGTTAATATTGTTTATAACAAAAAAAATATTTCTTTTGGAAAAGAATATATAATTCCAAAACCTTTTGATAATCGTTTAATAACTCGTGTAGCTCCTGCTGTAGCAAAAGCGGCAATGGATTCTGGAGTTGCAAAAAATCCTATTTTAGATTGGGATATTTATCAAGAAAAATTACTTGATAGGATGGGATATGAAAGCAAAATGCTTAGAATGATTCAAAATAGAGCTCGTACAAATCCTAAAAAAATTGTTTTTTGTAATGGAGAAGAATACGACATTTTAAAATCAGTTCAAATTCTTTATGAAGAAGGCATCATTTCTATTCCCATAGTTTTAGGAAATGAAGATCGTATAAAACGTTTAATTAATCAAAATAATTTAGATATTGAATTAGAAATTATAGATCCAGAGAAAGAAGAAAATATAAAAAAAGTCGAAGAATATGCTCTAATACTTTGGAAAAGAAGAAATAGAAAAGGTTTAACTTTATATGATTCCAAAATTCGTATGCGAACCAATGACCATTTTGGTGCGATGATGGTGGACCAAGGAAAAGCAGATGCTGTTATTACAGGATATTCTAGAAGTTTTTCATTAAGTTTACGTCCTATGTTAGAAGTTATAGGAAAAGCAGATCCTATTCATAAAACAGCAGGAATGATGATTTTATTAACGAAACGTGGTCCTCTATTTTTAGCGGATACCGCTGTTATACCAGATCCAACAAGTGAAGAATTAGCTAGAATAGCTTTAATGGTATCTCAAGTAGTTAAAGAATTTGATATTGAACCACGTATAGCAATGTTATCTTTTCAAAATTTTTCATCTAATTCAAAAACATCTTATAAAGTTTCTCAAACAGTAGCTTTTTTACATAAAAAATATCCAGACTTAATTGTAGATGGAGAAATTCAACCTGATTTTGCTTTAAATGAATTTTTATTATCTAGTAAATTTCCTTTTTCTAAACTTGTAAAAAAAAGAGCAAATATTTTTATTTTTCCAAACTTAGAATCAGGAAATTTAACCTATAAATTTATTAGAGGATTAGGAGACGTTCAAACCATTGGCCCCGTAATACTAGGAATGAGAAAACCTGTACATGTCATGCAAATGCAATCCAGTATAGAAGAAATAGTGAACTTATCTACTTTAGCTGTAATAGATGCACAAATGAGATAAAATTAAAAAAATATGTGTTTTAAAAAACACTTTTTTTCCAAAAAGAATTCGTACTTTCTCTTCAAAGAAAAAGGGAATAGAGCTAGATGTATAAAAAATAGGAAATCGATTCCATATAGGACGAAAACATAATAATTTTTTTTCATCTAATTTTTTTTTTATTTCTTGTACTACTATTTTTTGAATATCAATTAAATGAACTTTTCCATGAAAAAAATTTTTTATTTCTTGTTTTAAAAATAAATAATGAGTACAAGCTAATAATATTGCGTCTATTGATTTTAAATGATTTAAATAATTTTTTATAATAGGATTGATTTTTTTTATTTCCCATCCATTTTCTATAATAGGAGCTAATAAAGGAGTAGGCATTTGAATTATATCTAGATGATGATAGTTATTTTTTATTTTTCTTGTATAAAAATTTGAATATATAGTAGCAGGTGTTGCAATAATTCCTATTCTTTTATAAGAAAGAAAAACTGTATTTCTAACGACAGGATCTATGACATTAAATATTAATATTTTTTTGTGAAATTTTTTGTGAATCAAATCTAAAGCATTAGATGTAATAGAATTACATGCAATAACTAACGCTTTACACTTTTTTTCGTAAAGAAAAGAAGCTATCTTCATTGAATTCTTTATGATAAAATCTTTAGATTTTTCTCCATAAGGCATATTTTTTGTATCGCCGAAATAAATAAAGTCTTCGTAGGGCATTTGAATTTTTATTTCTTTAGCTATAAGAAGTCCGCCAATTCCAGAATCAAATATTCCTATTGGAGATAATGGACTTATTTTCATATTCAAATTGTGTAAGTAATCTTTTTATATAATTTTTACAAAAAAATGAAATATAAAATATATACCAAAATCGTTATAATTCTATGTTATACCAATTTTGACTTGAAAATATTTTGATTTATAAAATTATAACAATCATAAACATGATGAAATTTTAACAAAAAAATTAATTAAAAATAATTTTTTTACTTAATTTTTTCTTCAATCGAGCAGCTTTATTTGCATGTATAATATTTTTCTTAGCCAACTTATCTATCATAGAAATAACAATAGAATATTGTTTTTTATTTTGATCCAAAAAAAATTTTTTTATAGCCGTTTTCGTACTTTTATATAGATATTTATTACGTAATCGTCTAACATAGTTTTGTCTAATTCTTTTTAAAGAAGATAAATGATTTGCCATAAAAATTAATTATAGCCCATAGGGGAATCGAACCCCTCTTTCCAGGATGAAAACCTGACGTCCTAACCAATAGACGAATGGGCCTTTGATTCAATCATTAAGCGTACAAATTAAATTTTTTTTATATTTAATACAAGTATTTTTCTTATATTTGGTTATTTCTATTTATTTTATTATTTTTCATCGGGTTTTGTTTAAAACAAGAAAAAAAGATTTATTATAAATTCTAAAATCCTTTTATTTGTAATTTTTTATTATCATTTTATTTCTATTTCATTATATGGAAATAGATATATAGATATGGAATATAAATATGAAAGAATTTTTTTCAGAAAAAAAAAACAAAATATACATAAGAATAATTCAAAAAATTATTTTCAATTTATTAATCAAAAATTGTTTTTTCAGAAACAAATAGAATGCATTATAAAAAAAGCTATAAATTACATGTATACTCCATATAAATATGGAGGGAATACCAAATATGGAATAGATTGTTCTGCTTTTATTAAAAATATTTTTGCTTCTTATAAAATCTTATTACCACGTATTTCTTACAATCAAGCTAAGAAAGGTTTGTTTATCCCAAAAGAAAAAATAGAAAAAGGAGATTTGTTATTCTTCGCTACAGGAACATCTAAAAAAATTAATCATGTAGGAATGGTAATACATATTAGTAATAATAATATATTTTTTATTCACGCATCTAGATCTAATGGGGTTATTATATCTCAACTATATCAAAAATATTGGAATCATAAATTTATTATGGCAAGAAGAATTCTTTATTCTTCATAAGAATTAACTAAAAAACCTAAAGATTTTAAGTCTTTCCAAAAATTAGGATATGATTTTTCTACAACATTGGGGTTTTCTATTTCTATAAAATTAGAACATAATCCAAATACAGAAAAAGACATTGCCATTCTATGATCTTGATAAGTTTTAATTCTAATCGAAGAATCAATTTTTTTTTTATAAAAGTTTGTTATTTCTAAACAAGAATCCGTGATTTTTGTGATTACTCCAAATTTGATAAGTTCTTTTTTCAATGCTTGTAATCTATCTGTTTCTTTAATTTTCAATGTTTCTAATCCTTTTAAATAACATTTAATGCCAAGAGATGCACAAGTAATAACAATAGTTTGAGCTAAATCGGGAGTTTTATTTAAATCTAATTCAATAAATTTGGGGAATAAAAAATTCAATTTTTTTTTCAATGTTATTATATCTTTATTTAAGATGGTAGATATTCCAAAATATTTTTCATATATATAAGAAACTTTTTGATCTCCTTGTATACTGGTGTCAGTACTATATGAACGTAAATTAATATGACTTTTATTTGCAATAGTAGCCATAGAATAATAATAAGAAGCAGAACTCCAATCTGACTCTATATAAAAATATTTTTTACCCTTATTTTTAACTGGATAAATATGAATAACCCTTTCCTCCCAATTCGCTTTTATTCCGGATATAGTCAATAAATCAAAAGTCATTTTTATATAAGGAATAGATGTTATATTTCCTTGAAGAAATATTTTTAAACCCATTTTAAATTGACTAGCAATTAACATAAGAGAACTGATATATTGACTACTAATTTTTGCATTCATATTTATTTCACCTCCCATAATTTTTTTTCCAAAAATTTGTATTGGAGGATACCCTTTTTTTTCTAAATAATGAATTTCGGCTCCTAACTTTTTTAAAGCTTCTACAAGTATAAGAATCGGTCTTTCTTTCATTCTATTTGATCCTGTCAATATTACTTTTTTTCCTTCTTGTATAGATAAATAAGAAGTTAAAAAACGCATAGTTGTCCCAGCATGATGAATATCTAATATATTAGAAGGGTTCATCAAACTTTTTTTTAATATTTTTGTATCTTCACAGTTAGATAGATTATCAATATGAATATCATCTTTATAAAGAGCTTGCAAAATTAAAAGACGATTAGATATACTTTTAGAACCCGTTATAGATACAGATCCATATAAGGAATTCCTATTTTTGTAAATCTTAATATAAGAAGACATATTTTATTGTAGTTTTTTATTTTCATGATGTCTGTCATGATCTCTAATTTCCTTTTTTTTTAACTTTTTATAAAAGGACTTTTCTAGATCAATTCCAGTTTGATTGGCTAAACAAAGAATAATAAATAATACGTCTGATAATTCTTCTCCAAGATCTTCATTTTTTTTACAGCTTTTTTTTGGTGATTGTTCACCATAATTTCTAGCAATAATTCTAGAAACTTCTCCTACTTCTTCAGACAAAAGAATAGTATTTGTTAATACATCAAAATAACGAATTCCATGATCAAGTATCCAATGATGAACTAATTTTTGTAATTTTTTGATTTCCAAAATTTATTATTTGTTTTTATTTTTTAAAACAAATTGTATATGATTGATAATAGAATCACGATCAATATTATATTTCTTTAAAAGTTCCATGGGTTTTCCACTTTCTCCAAAGGTATCATTAACCGCTACGAAACTTTGAATCCGTTTATTATATTTATGAGTTGTTAATATTCTGGCGATACTCTCTCCTAATCCCCCCCAATAATTGTGTTCTTCTGCGGTCACAATACATTTTGTTTTATCAACAGATTTTAAAATAGCATCATCATCTAACGGTTTAATAGTATGAAGATTAATAACTTCGCATTCTATTCCCTTTGTTTCATATAAAATCCTAGAAGCTTCTAAAGATTCCCAAACCAAATGTCCTGTGCTCACAATAGTAACATCTTTTCCTTCCGTTAATACAACAGCTTTTCCTATTTCAAATATTTGATTTTCATCTGTAAAATTAGCAACAGAAGGACGACCAAAACGTAAATATACTGGGCCTATATGATTCGATATAGCTAAAGTGGCGGCATAAGTCTGATTATAATCACAGGTATTAATGACTGTCATACCGGGTAGCATTTTCATCATTCCTATATCTTCTAAACTTTGGTGTGTAGCTCCATCTTCTCCTAAAGTTAAACCAGAATGAGAAGCACATATTTTGACATTTTTATAAGAATAAACAATCGATTGACGTATTTGATCATAAACACGCGATGTAGCAAAATTTGCAAATGTTCCAGCAAAGGGTATATATTGACCAATACTAAGCCCTGCTGCTATCCCTATCATATTAGCTTCCGCTATTCCTATTTGAAAAAATCTTTCAGGAAATTCTTTAGAAAACTGATCCATAAATAAAGAGGTCGTCAAATCTGCACATAATGCAACCACTTTAGGATTTGTTCTACCCAAAAAGGTTAGAGCTTCACCAAAACCTGCTCTAGTTTCTTTCAGTCCTTTATTTTCATATTGTTTCATAAAAAATAAATATAAAATTCATATCCATGATTATAATGTATAGTCTCCTAAAGTAGTTTCAGGAAGCTGATATAAAGCTTTTTTTAATTCTTCTTTATTAGGAGATTTTCCATGCCAAGCATTATTTCCTACCATAAAATCTACACCATATCCCATTTGAGTATACAAGATGATTAAAATAGGTTTTTTTTTACCAGTTTCATTTTTAGCTTTTTTTAAAATATTAATCACTTTTTCAATATTATTTCCTTCTAATTCTTCTAAAACCATCCAATCAAAAGATTCAAATTTTTTTTTTAAATTGCCCAAAGGCAATACTTCATCTGTGGTTCCATCTATTTGTTGTCCGTTATAATCAACAGTGGCTATATAATTATCTATTTTTCTAGAACCAGCATATAAAACTGCTTCCCAAATTTGTCCTTCATTTAGTTCTCCATCTCCATGTAAACTGTAAATAATACTATTTAGTTCTTTATCCAGTTTTTTTGATAAAGCAGCTCCAATGGACACAGACATTCCTTGTCCTAAGGATCCAGAAGAAATTCGTATTCCAGGAAGTCCTTCATATACAGTTGGATGTCCTTGTAAACGGGAGTTTAATTTTCTAAAAGTGGATAGTTCTTGAATTGAAAAAAAACCAGAACGAGCTAATATACTATAATAAACAGGAGATATATGTCCATTAGATAAGAAAAAAAGATCTTCTCCTTTTCCATTTATAGAAAATTTTTTGGGATTATAACGCATTATTTTTTGATATAAAGCAACAAAATACTCTGTACACCCCAAAGATCCACCAGGATGTCCTGATTCTGCGTTGTTGACCATACGTAAAATATCTCTTCTCACCTGAATACACAAATCTTTCAAATAACGTACATTCATTTTTTTCAATTTTTGTTTGTATATTTTCATTCGAATTCATTCGAAGATTTTACAATTTTACAAAAGTAATAATTAAATTTAATTATGAGTATTTCCAATAAAAAAGCAAAATTTAGATATCATTTTTTAGAATATTATATAGTTGGAATACAACTTTTTGGAACAGAAGTCAAATCAATAAGACAAAATAAGGCTAATATAATGGAAAGTTTTTGTCAAATGAAAAATGGGGAATTATATTCTATCAATATGTTCATAGATAAATATAATTTTGGGACAAATTATAATCATTCAATTAAAAGAGAAAGAAAATTATTATTAAAAAAACAAGAATTAATAAGAATAAATAAAAAATTAAATCAACCAGGGGTAACTATGATTCCCATAGAATTATTTATAAACAAAAAAGGATATATAAAAATGAAAATAGTTTTAGCCAAAGGAAAAAAAATATATGATAAACGTGAATCTTTGCGAAAAAAAGATTTTTTGAGAGAAACTAAACAATCTTTAAAATTAAAAAATCGTATTTAATTTATTTTTAAATTTTAAAATCAAATATTTATATTTGTTTAGATTTAAAGAAATTATAGTTTTATGAAAAACGTCAATTTTTTTATTGTTGCTTTATTCGCTTTTTTATCATTTGTGTTTTCTCAAGAATCGAAAGAAAAATGGTTTATTCGAATAGGAGCACATGATATTAATTATTATCCTATGACGTCTCCTTTTAAAGGGTTTCTTCTTAAAGAAAATAATAGTTTTAATCCCATTATTTCCAGTATAGAATTGGAACATAATATAAAGAAACACATAGGTTTGTATTTAGATGCTTCACTAGGAATGGTAAACAATCCCAGATGGAAAATAGAAAAAGAAAATAATTTTTTTGTGAAGTTAAGTAATGGAGTAAATTTGTATCTTTTACCTCATTACAGATTTGATCCTTATTTACGATTAGGAGGTGGTTATCATAAATTTAACAATTATCTCAACAGAGAATTGAGATTATCAGAAACAAAATATTTTAGAACAAATAAAAAGAACTTTTTTCTACTAGATGGAGGTTTAGGTTTAAATTTATGGTTGGTTTCTAACTTTGGAATCAATTTACAAAGTACTTATAATCATGTATTTGCAAAACAATCAAGAGATTATTTAAATTTTTGGAAACATAATGTGGGATTGATTTTTCGTTTTGGAAATTTAAAATTGGATAAAATTAATCATGAACATAAAATTGTAGTAGAAACTGATCAAGATAATTCTTCTTCTATTCCTTCTATTTCTGTTCCGAAAAAAGAAGGGATCGAAGTAGAACTAGAAGAAAAAGAAAATAAAATTTGTTGTCAAGAAGACTCAGACCATGATGGAATTGTAGATCAGGAAGATTTATGTCCAAATCAATTTGGGTTAAAGAAATTCAAGGGTTGTCCTGATTCAGATTCAGATAATATTCCGGATTTTGAAGATAAATGTCCTAACAAATTTGGAAAAAAAGAAAATCAAGGATGTCCTGATATAATTTTTAATCCTATTTGGTTTGAGAGAGGTAAATTTTCACTATCTCATCGTTCTTTAAGAATTATCAATGAAATCGCTGACATCATGATAAATCGTATTCCAAATTCTAAATTCTACATAAATGGATATACAGATGCTAATGGAAAATACTCCTATAATAAAGTATTATCTGTAAAAAGAGCTCATTCTGTATTTGAAGCTTTAGTTTCTAAAGGAGTTTCTTCTTCTAGGATAGAAGTTAGAGGATTAGGAATAGAAAAGAAAAAAGGACGACGTGTTGAAATCATAATACGAAAATATTAAGAAAGAAAAAAAAGTCTCTTGAAAAAAATCAAGAGGCTTTTTTTTTTGTATAAAAAGAGATATATATACTCACTTGATAAAGTATTAAAAGAGGAATCAAAACTATAATTGTACTTAAAATATCTCCAGGGGTTATAGCAGAAGCTATAATCAACATAATCAAAAAAGCATGTTTTCTGTATTTTTTTAAAAACGAATAAGAAATTAATTCCATTTTGGTAAAAAAAAATATAAAAAATGGAAATAAAAAAATAATTCCCATAGAAAATACTGAATGTACAATTAAAGAAATATAATCCGATAAATCAAATATGTTTTTTGGAATATTACTTATTTTAAAAGAATATCCGAAATGAATTAAAAATGGACACAATATAAAATATCCAAAAAAAATCCCTAATAAAAACAAAAAAGTAACCATAATCAATATCCACATTGAATATTTTTTCTCTTCATCTGAAAGAGCCGGTTTTATAAATGTCCAAAATTCATAAAATACATAAGGAAAAGACACAATAATTCCACCTATAAAGCAAGTCCATATATAAATATTGAATTGACCAAATATTTGTCTATTCTGTATTTCTATATTTTTATATAAAAAAGAAAAAGAATTTAAATGAATGCCTAAAAATGAATTTGATAATTTTTGAAATATACGGTAAGTAATAAAATCTGTTTTTGCGGGACCAAAAATAATATGATCAAATATAATATTTCTATTATTCATTAAAATAATTGTTATAATGATTATTGCACAAATACAATGAATAATATGTTTTCTTAATTCCTCAATATGTTTCCAAAACGGCATTTTATTTTCATTCATCCCAACTAAATTTTTATAAAAAAAATATTTATTTATTATTAATAAAATTTGTAATTTCTGTATTAAATTTCACATAAATGAAATGTGGCATTATAGGACTACCAAATACAGGAAAATCTACATTTTTTAATCTTATTTCCAATTCTAAAGTTTTATCAGAAAACTTTCCTTTTTCTACTATAGAGCCTAATTATGGAATTACAAAAGTTCCAGATGAAAGACTGTACGAACTAAAAAAAATTATTCATCCCAAAAAAATAATTCCGTCCGAAATAAAAATAGTAGATATAGCTGGATTAATTAAAGGATCACATAAAGGAGAAGGTTTAGGAAATCAATTTTTATCTCATATTAGAGAAACAAATGTGATCATACACATGATACGCTTTTTTCACAATATCAGTGTTCTCCATGTAGAAGGATCTGTAAATCCAATTAGAGATAAAGAAATTATTGATATGGAATTACAGCTTAAAGATTTAGAAACGATAGAAAAAAGATTAGAAAAAATCATTAAAAAAAATTCAATTAATAAATCTAAACATATACTGGAAAAAATTTTTTCTTTTCTAAAAGAAGGAAAAAATATCAGAATGTATCCATTTCAAGATATGGAAAAGAAATACATAAAAAATTTACAATTACTAACGATTAAACCTGTTATTTACATATGTAATATAGATAATGAGTTAAATTATCAAACTAATTTACATATAGAAAATCTGAAAAAAATAATAAAAATGGAAAATTCTACTTTAGTAATTTTTTCATTGAAAAATTATTCTACAGGGATTAATGAAGTTCTAAAAGAAACTTACAAGTTATTAAACTTACAAAGTTTTTTTACAGTAGGAAAAAAAGAAATTCGATCTTGGTCAATTCCTAATCCATGTACAGCTTATGAGGCTTCTTCTGTTATTCATTCCGATTTTAAAAAAGGATTTATTCGGGCACAAATTATTCATTATGAAGATTTTATAAAATACGGATCTGAAGAAAATGTAAAAAAAGCAGGAAAAATATTATTGGCAGGAAAAAATTATGTAATTCAAGATGGAGATATTATTTATTTTCGATTTAATCAGTAATTCAATCAATAAAAATTGATTGATGATTATTAATGAATTGTAAAGTTTCAAAAATAAGCAATACAGTTTGTTCTACATCTTTTTTATGAACCATTTCTACTGTAGTATGCATATATTTAAGAGGAATAGAAATTAAAGCAGATAACACCCCTTTATTAGAATAAGCGAAAGCATCTGTATCTGTTCCCGTATATCTAGATGAGACTAAACGTTGAAAATGTATTTGTTTATTATGAGCAGTATTAATAATCAATTCTCTAACATTTTTATGTATTGAAGGAGCATATCCAATAACAGGACCTAATCCACATTTAATATCCCCTTGTATTTTTTTATCAATCATAGGAGTAGAAGTATCATGTGTCACATCTGTAACAATGGCTATATTGGGTTGTATAGTTTTAGATATCATTTTAGCTCCTTTTAATCCCACTTCTTCTTGAACAGAATTTACTATATATAATCCAAATTTTAAATCAATTTGATTTTTTATTAGCATTTTTGCTACTTCTGCTATAATAAAACCTCCTATTTTATTATCTAATGCTTTAGATACAAAATAATTATGATTCATAACAAAAAAATTATTAGGATAAGTAATTATAGAACCGATATGAACGCCCATGTTCATCGCTTCAACTTTACTGGAAACACCAATATCTACAAATAAATTATCTACACTAGGAGATTTTTCTTCTAAAGGTTTTCTTGTATGAATAGCAGGCCAACCAAATACTCCATGAACAAATCCTTTTTCTGTATGAATAAGAACTCTTTTAGATGGAGCAATTTGATGATCAGATCCTCCATTACGAGAAACATATATTATTCCTTCTTCTGTGATATAATTGACGTACCATGATATTTCATCAACATGCGCTTCAATAATTAATTTGTATGGAGAATTAGGATTAATGATCCCCACAGCTGTTCCATATAAATCGGTTTTTATTTTTTCTACATAAGAACTAATATAGTTTATCCATATTTTTTGTCCTTTATTTTCATCTCCTGTTGGAGAAAATTCATTCAAATATTTTTCAAGAAATTTAATAGAATTACTATTAATTGAATATGAATAATGATTCATTATTTATTTTTATTTATGTCGTCAATAATATCGTCCATCATGATGGATCCTTTAAATATAAATTTAACATTTCCGGTTAAGGAAACATTTTTATATTCATTTTTTGTTTTTATGAATGAAACCCATAATTTTCCTCCAAAAGTATGAACTAAAATTACTCCAATATTATTTTTTATTTTTATTTTATTTGTTTCACATGCAGCAATAACAGAAGCTACAACTCCTGTCCCACAGGACAAAGTTTCATTTTCTACTCCTCTTTCATAAGTACGAACTTGTAACATATTATGTTCAAGTATTTCTACAAAATTAACATTAACTCCTTTTTCTAAATAAGGATTTTTAAATCTAATTTTTTTTCCTTCTTGGTATACATTTTTTTCTTTTATTTTTTCTACAAATAAAACATGATGTGGAGATCCTGTATTTAAAAACACATATTTCGGATAAACATATATTTTATTTTTATCTACATCAAGCAAATTTATAGAAATTAAATCTTTATCTCTTATAAATCCATCATGATATCCATCTATAGCTCTAAAATAAATTTTATTATTTTTTATAATTCCTAATTTTTTAGCAAAAGAAACAGCACATCTTCCTCCATTTCCACACATAGTACTTTCTTTTCCATCAGAGTTACAATATTTCATATAAAAATCACTTTCATATTTATCATCATTTTGAATCAAAATAATTCCATCTGCTCCAACTCCAAAATGTCTATCACACAATCTTTTGAATAAAAAAGGATTTTCTATTTTTTTTTGTCTTGAATCTATAAGTATAAAATCATTTCCCGTTCCTTGATATTTATCAAAATTTAATTCCATGATAACGAAGTTAATATTATTTTTTCAACTGGAAAATTATTAATTTCCATATATTTGTTTTTGTGAATATTAATACAAAATTTTATATGAAGAAAATAGTTTTTTATATTGTACTAAGCAGTGTTATGAGTTCAATAGTAACTATTGCTGCATATAAACAATACGCTAAAGAAGAATCTTTTTTGTTTCCATATACATCATCTTCAACAAAAACAAAGTTAACTTCATCTGATTCCTCATCATTAGTGAGTTCTGCAGGACTTCCTGATTTTACTAGAGTTGTATCAAAAACTATACATGCAGTAGTCAATGTAAAAAATTATTCAAAAAAATATAACAATCAGTTTGACCCATTTGATTTCTTTTTTGGTTTTCCCGATGATTTTGGAAATCATAGAGGGAAGAAACCTCAAAGAAATGATATTCCAGGACTTCATGGATCTGGTGTTATCATATCGCCTGATGGTTATATTGTTACTAATAACCATGTTATTAAAGATGCAGAAAAAATAGAAATCACGCTTAATGATCAAAGAACTTACAAAGCTAAATTAATAGGAACAGATAATAGTACCGATATAGCTTTATTAAAAATAAATGAAAAAAATTTACCTTTCATTTATTTTTCGGATTCTAATAAAGTACAAGTAGGAGAGTGGGTTCTAGCGATAGGAAATCCTTTTGATTTAAATTCTACAGTAACAGCCGGTATTATAAGTGCGAAAAATAGAAGTTTAGGAATATTAAGAGGAGAAACACAATCTTCTATAGAATCTTTTTTTCAAACAGATGCGGCTGTTAATCCTGGAAACAGTGGTGGAGCTTTAATCAATACAAATGGAGAATTAATTGGAATTAATACCGCGATTTCTTCAGCTTCAGGAAATTTTATAGGATATAGTTTTGCGGCACCTTCTAATTTGGTATCAAAAGTCATACAAGACATCAAAAAATACGGAACCGTACAACGTGCATATTTAGGAGTAAGAGGAATGGATCTTTCGAAAACAGAATATTTAAAAGCTTATAATAAAGAAACACATCAAAATATAAAATCACAACAGGGTTTTTTAATAGGAGAAATTTTTGAAAAAAGTGGAGCGTCAGATGCCGGACTTAAAAAAGGAGATATTATAAAAAGCATAGATGGAAAATCTATACAAAATATTGCAGATTTATCATTTATCGTGGGGACAAAACATCCAGGAGATAAAGTAAAAGTAAATATTATACGGAACAGACAGAAAAAGACTTTTCACGTTATTTTAAAAGATTTGCAAGGAAGGACAAAAATAAGAACCAAAGAAGAAATTACTCCATCTGAATTATTAGGGGCAATATTTGATCCCCTTAGTCAAGAGGATAAAAAAGATTTCGGAGTTGATTATGGTATTAGAATTAGAGAGATAAGAACAGGTCGTTTAAGTGCTATAGGGTTAGAAGAAGGTGACATTATTTTATCTATTAATGGGGAAAAAATGAAAAAACCTAATGATGTTGATAGAGTTCTCAAAAAATATTACGGAGATGTAACCATAAAATCTATTAAACAAAATGGACAAGTATATATAGCAGGATTTGAAATGAATGATTAGTTGATACTTCTATTCCAATAAAAAAATAATGTAATTATTCCATAAACTATATTTGGAATCCAAACTGCCAAATAAGAAGGAATATAATCCTTGTTGGAATATATTTTTGTAATTTCTATAAAAAAAATGTAAAAAAAAGCTAACGCCATACCTATAATCATGTTATAAGCTATTTCTCCTTTTTTTCTTTTTGTTGATATAGATAATCCCAAAATAGTGAATATTAAAGTAGAAAAAGGCAAACTTGTTCTTTGATAATATTCGTTTAAATGCATATTCATATTTATTTTATTTTTTTCCGTATCAATAAATTTTTTTAATTCATGAATATTCATAGTTTCTGCTATATATTCTTCTGGTAAAAATTGTTTAGGGGTTATAGAAAATTTTATAATTTTATAATCTCCTGTAATAAAAAAATCGTGATTTTTATAAATTTTAGTTTCTTTGTAATCAAAGAGAATATATATTTTCTGTTTTTTAGACCAAAAAATATTTCTAGATTTTAGTAGGTATATCAATTTTTTTCCATTAAATTTTTGATATACACATTCCTGTCCTATATTTTCTTTTTTTGAAAAATTTCTAATAAAAAAATATTCATTTTTAGAAATTTGAGCACTAATCGGTTGATTTTTTTCATATTTATTTTTATATTTTGGACTTAATAAATATTGATAATGAAATTGATTTTTTTTTTTGTTAGCTACAGGTAAAAAATAATAATTTATTGTTAAAGAAACAGATCCGATCATAATAGATGATATCAAATAAGGAATTGTTAATCTGATAAAACTAATTCCACTTGATAGAATTGCCATAATTTCTGAATTATGGTTTAATTTAGATGTAAAAAAAATCACAGATAAAAAAACGGAAATAGGAGAAAAAGTATTCATTAACCATACAGACCAAAAAGGATAATAAAAAATTAAAGCTTCTTTAATTGATCCTTGATTATTCTCTAAACGATGCATACGTTGAGATATGTCTATAATTACAGATAATAATTGAAGTGAAACCGTAATAAATATAAAAGTCACGATGAAATTTCGAATTATATAACGATCAATAATCTTCATATTATAAACGTTCTTGTAACAAAGGAATAATTGATTTTTTCCAAGAAAAAAACTTATTGTGCATAATGTTAATTTTTGCTGTTTGAATAAGATGAAAATAAAAAGAAAGATTATGAATAGAAGCTATTTCTTTTCCTAGATTTTCTCTAGATAAAAAAAGATGTCTTACATAAGATTTACTATAAAATTTATCTACATAAGAATTTCCAAATTCATCTAAACAAGAATAATCTTTTTCCCATTTTTTGTTTTTGATATTCATGATTCCTTTCCACGTAAATAATGTCCCATGACGTCCATTTCTTGTAGGGATGACGCAATCAAACATATCTATCCCAAGGGCTATTCCTTCCAAAATATCTATAGGATTTCCTATTCCCATTAAATATCGAGGTTTTTTTTTAGGTAAAATATCCGTTAATAAATCAATAATACTATATGTTTGTTCTTTTTGTTCTCCTAAACTTAACCCTCCTATAGCATACCCTTCTGCTTCTAACAAAGAGACTTCTTCTGCAGAAGATTTTCTTAGATCGTTATAAATACTTCCTTGTACAATAGGAAAAAAACTCTGTTTATAATTATATATTTCTGAATGATTTTGTAAATAAGAATAACATTTTTTTAGCCAACGATGTGTTTTTTTGACCGATTTTTTAGCTTCTATATAACTACATGGAAAAGGAGGGCAATCATCGAAAGCCATAATAATATCTCCACCAATAAAACGTTGAATTTTCATGGATTTTTCAGGAGAAAAAAAATGAAGAGATCCATTTATAATAGACTTAAATATAACTCCATCTTCAATAATTTTGTTTAATTTTTTCATAGAAAAAATTTGAAAACCTCCACTATCTGTTAAGATAGATCCATTCCAATTTAGAAAAGAATGAATTCCTCCAGCTTGATGTAATATTTCAATACCGGGTTGAAAATATAGGTGATATGTATTTCCAAGTATTATTTTATATATTTTTTCAAGTTCATGTATAGGTACAGATTTTACAAAACCTTTTGAAGCGACTGGCATGAAAATAGGAGTTTCTATTTTACCATGATCTGTTTCTAAAATTCCTATTCTTGCTTTTGAATAGATATCAGATTTTATTAAATTAAATTTCATTTAATGAATAATTAAAACGAAATATATCAATATTTAATTATAAAATATAAAAATATAATTTCGTACTACATTATAAATAAAATGAATTTTCATCATAAACCAGTTCTTATAAAAGAAAGTATAGAAAATTTGATAACAGATCAAGACGGTATTTATGTAGATGCTACATTTGGTGGAGGAGGACATTCTTATGCAATTTTAAATAAACTTAATCAAAAAGCAACTTTAATCGCTTTAGATCAAGATAAGGAATCTATCAAAAAAAATTTCATTATAGATGAACGTTTTCATCTATTTCACAACAATTTTATTCATATACGTGATATTTTGAATCATAATAAAATTGATAAAGTATCAGGAATATTAGCAGATTTAGGTATTTCATCTTTACAAATGGATAATCCTATAAGAGGATTTTCAAATCGATTCAATTGTTTATTAGATATGAGAATGAATACAGAATCCTTATATTCTGCTCAAAACGTTCTAAATGAATACTCAAAACAAGAGTTATTTCATATATTTTATGAATATGGAGAATTTAAAAATGCACAAAAAATTGCAGATAAAATATTAAAAAAACGTTTAAAAAAAAATATCACAACAACTTGGGATTTAGTTCATCTTTTTTTTGTGAAAGGATCTTTCAAAAAAAGAAAAAGATTTTTTGCCAGACTTTTTCAGTCTATACGAATAGAAGTTAATAATGAAATAAATGTTTTAAAAAATTTTTTGTTGGAATCTTCTAAAATTATTTTACCAAAAGGTAGAATTGCTGTGATTTCATATCATTCTGTGGAAGATCGAATTGTTAAATATTTTTTAAAAAAGGGAATAATAACAAATCAAATAAATTTTCAAACCATTCCATTCAGAATGATTCATAAAAAAGCAATTAAACCTAGTTTTCAAGAAATTATAAATAATCCACGATCTAGAAGTGCAAAATTAAGAATTGCAGAAAAAACTTAACCAATATTGTATCGTAAAATGAAAACAAATATACAGGATATTTTAAAAGGAAAATTTTTAGTAAAAGAAGACGCTTATCGGAGTTGGAATTTTATTGTTTTTATGACTGTATTATCTTTAATTAGTATAACCAGTTCACATATGATGGACAGAAAAATTAGAAAAATAACTAAAATTAGTGAAGAAATCAAGGAATTAAAATCTGAATATGCAGATTTACATAGTAAATGTATGAAAATGCAATTAGCTTCTTTTATCAAAAAAAAATTAGTTAATGGATTAAAACATTTAGAATCTCCTCCATATGAATTAGTAGTTATAGAAAATACAAAAAATATGGAATAATAAAATAAATCATGAAACGAAAAAGATATATTTTATTATATAAGTCTTATTTAATTGGTTTTTTATTCATATTTATTGCATCACTAATTATTTTCAATTTATTATATATTCAAAATTATTCAGAAGGATATAAAAAATCTGTTATAGAAAAAACGATTAGAACTAATTTAATTAAGGCAAAACGTGGAAATATTTATGCATCAGATAGTAGTATTCTAGCAATGTCTATTATAAGATATGATATTCATATTGATTTTAGATCTATATCCGAAAAATTATTTCAAAAAAATATTTATTCTTTATGTCATTCTTTAGAATATTTGTTTAAAAAACCAAAATTTTTTTTCTATAAAAAATTTCGATACGAAAAAAAAAAAGGAAATAGATATTTTTTATTAGCAAAAAACTTAGATTATCCGCATTTTAAAATGCTACGAAATTTTCCCATTTTCAATAAAGGACAAATACGAGGTGGATTCATAGTCGAAAAAAAGATATGTAGAATTCACACACTGGAAAATATTGGAAAAAGAACATTAGGATATGATGATCATAGAGGAAAAGCTGGTTTAGAAGGAGCTTTTAGTAAATATTTAAAAGGAAAAGACGGAAAAAGATTAGAACAACGTATTAGTTTTAAAATATGGAAACCGTTGAAATCAGAAAATGAAATTTATCCAGAAGATGGAAAAGATGTTTATTCCACCATAGATATATATTTACAAGATATCGCCTATCATGCATTACTTCAAGAATTATCCATTTCTCAAGCGGATCATGGATGTGTGATTTTGATGGATGTTAAAAGTGGAGAAATTCCTGCTATGATCAATCTGGAAAGAACTAAAAAAAATACTTACGAAGATTTAAGAAATTTTGCTGTATGGGAGGGGAGTGAACCTGGTTCTACTTTTAAAACTATGTCGATTCTTGCCGCTTTAGAAGACAAAAAAATAGATATCAATATGATTATAAATATCCAAGGAGGTATTTTAAAATTGAAAGGAAAAAAAATACGTGATAGTCATTATAATGGGTATGCTGAAATAAATCCCAAGCAAATTTTAGAATTATCTTCAAATGTGGGGATAGCTAAAATTATTTATGAAAATTATAAAAATAATCCGGATAAGTTTATAGAACATTTACATAAATGGAAATTAGATAGAAAGATAGGGATAGACATTCCGGGGGAAAGCATGCCTTTTATACCAAAACCTGGAGAAAAAAATTGGAGTAACATTACTCTACCATGGATGACTTTTGGATATAATATTAAATTAACACCTTTACAAATACTTACATTCTATAATGCCATTGCAAATCATGGAAAAATGATTAAACCTTTGTTTATAAAGGAAATAAAACATCATGGAAAAAGTATCAAAAAATATACAAAACCTATAGTCATAAATCCTTCCATAGTTGGAAAATCTTCTTTAATGAAAATTAAAAATATGTTAGAAGGAGTAGTAAAAAATGGAACGGCTAAAAAATATTATAACCCAAAATATCCTTATGCAGGAAAAACGGGGACAACTCAGTTAAATTATTGGATAAAAGGGAAACCCTTATCGTACAATAGTTCTTTTGTAGGATATTTTCCCGCTAAAAATCCAAAATATTCTTGTATTGTTGTTATTTCAAAACCAGAAAAAGGATATTATGGGATCGAGGTTGCCGTTCCTGTCTTTGATAAAATAGCTAAATCTATTTACCCCAGAATAGAAAGGAAAACATTTTTAAAATGTAAAGAAAATCAAAATAATTTACTAAACAAAATTATAGAATCAAAAAATTTATTTATTGATAATAAATGGATAATGCCTAACATCGTATCTATTCCTGGAAAAGAAATAATACCTATATTAGAAAATAGGGGGTTTCAGATCCAATATGAAGGAATAGGAAAAGTTGTGAGTCAATCTGTTCAACCAGGTAATAAATTGAAAAAAAATCAAATTATATTTTTGAAACTAGAAGAATGAAAAAACTATTAAAAAATATTCTGAAAAAAGTACGTGTATTAAAAATAATAGGACAAAATCCTTCTAAATTTGTAGAAGGAATTTCTATAGATTCAAGAATGGTACAACCCAATATGATTTTTGTTGCCATTAAAGGAAAAAAAATAGATGGACACCAATTTGTTATAGATGCAATACAAAAAGGGGCTAATAGTATTATTTATGAAAAAGATTCTTTTTTTATTCATCAAAAACATGTCACTTATATACTTGTTCAAGATTCTATGGAAACTTTAGGGGTTATATCATCTAATTTTTATGATCATCCTACAAAAAAAATAAAATTAATAGGAATTACCGGAACAAATGGAAAAACCTCTGTAGCTACAATATTGTATCAGTTATTTTCTAGAATGGGAGAAAAAAATATTCTGATTTCTACTATGGGAATTAAAATATTGTCTGAAGAATACCCCACAACACATACAACGCCAAATATTATTGAAATTAATAAATACTTGAATATTTCAGTGCAAAAAGGGTGCAAATACGCCTTTATGGAAGTTAGTTCACATGGGATACATCAAAAAAGAATTTCAGGATTATTATTTCAAGGAGGGGTTTTTACTAACATTACACATGATCATATAGATTACCATAAATCGTTTGATCATTATTTATCTACTAAAAGGCTTTTTTTTGAAAATTTATCTAAAAAAGCTTTTTCATTAATTAATTCCGATGATAAAAACTCATATGAAATAATAAAAAAAACTTTATCTAAAACTTATTTTTATGGTTTAAAAAAATATGCCAATTTTAAAATTAAAATTTTAAAAGAAAATATTTACGGAAATCAATTACTTATTGATGGTCATAAAGTCTTTACTCCTTTGATCGGAAGATTTAATATTTATAATTTATTAGCTAGTTACGCAACAGCTATTTTATTAGGAATAAATAAAAATGATATTCTTAAAAAAATAAAATTTATTAAACCCATAAAGGGTCGATTTGAACAATTTTTATCCAATTCAGGGATACATGTTATTGTAGATTATGCACATAATCCAGATGGATTAAAATCTGTTTTCAATGCTATTAAAACCATAAAAAAAAATGATGAAAAATTAATTTGTATCATAGGTTGTGGAGGAGATCGAGATGTAAAAAAACGTTCTTTAATGGGAAAAATTGTTTATGAAACATGTGATATATCGATTTTTACATCGGATAACCCCAGAAGTGAAGATATCAATAAAATATTAAACGATATGAAAGATTTTAAATCCCATATAAAAAAAAAATCTATTTTAACTTTTGTGAAACGAAAAGAAGCTATTAAAACGGCAATTCAAATTGCCAAAAAAAAAGACATTATTTTAATTGCTGGAAAAGGACATGAAACTTTTCAAGAAATAAAAGGAATCCGTTATTCTTTCAACGATATGAAAATTGCTCAAGATTTGTTAAAAACTTACGACAAGTAGGATGATAAATTTTTTCAAATGCTTTTAATTACTATTTATTTTTTTTTTAATATAAATTCTGTTTTTTACAGAGCCATTATAGGCTTTTTTTTATCATTTTGTATCGCTTTCATTTTATATCAAAAAATTATATGTTGGAATCAAAAAAGTAGTATGTTAGGAGAGAAAATACGAGATCTGGGACTTATGGGGCAAAAAGAAAAAGAAGGGACTCCCACGATGGGTGGATTTGTTATTATATTTTCTACATTAATTTCTACCATATTTTTTTCTAAATTAAATAATGTATATGTATTCATGTTGATAATGACGACATTGTATATGGGATGTGTTGGATTTATAGATGACTACATAAAAATAAAATATAATAAAAAAGGACTAGGTGTAATGGGGAAAATATTGAGTCAAATTGTATTAGGAATTTTTATTGGGTTTACTATGTATTTTAACACAAACCTTTCTATTCATGAAGAAAAAATAGAATCAAAAAATTTACATTTTTTCCGATACAAAGAACATGGATTTAAAACGACTATTCCTATTTTTCCTCCTATATATCATAATCATGAATTTAACTATGCTTCTATTTTGAGTTGGTATAATCCAAAATGGAAGAAATATGCATGGATTGTTTTTATACCTATTGTTGTCGTAATCATTACGTTTTTATCCAACGGAGCTAATTTAACTGATGGAATAGACGGATTAACAGCTGGTATTTCTTCTATCATTTTTGCTACTTTATCTTTATTATCTATCATTTCTAGCAATAAAATATATTCTTCTTATTTTCATTTTATATATCTTCCTCATCTAGAAGAGATCATCATATTCTCTTTTTCTTTTTTGGGATCTTTAATAAGTTTTCTTTGGTATAATACTTATCCAGCTCAAATTTTTATGGGGGATACTGGAAGCTTAACTATAGGAGGAGTTATCGCTACATTGTCGATTATCAATCGAAAAGAGTTGATATTGCCTATTTTATGTGGAATTTTTTTTATAGAAAATATTTCTGTAATCATGCAAGTATTGTATTTTAGATATTCTAAAAGAAAATATGGCATAGGAAAGAGAATTTTTCTCATGGCTCCTTTACATCATCATTTTCAAAAATTAGGATATCATGAAAATAAAATTTTCAATCGTTTTATCATTATACAAATGATGCTATCTATGTTAGTCTTTATTTTATTAATTATATAAATAAAAATCAAAACGAACAATGAAAAAAAAATTCATAGTTATATTAGGTGGAGGAGAAAGTGGAGTAGGGGCCGCTTTATTAGCTAAAAAAAATGGATTAAAAATATTTTTGTCAGATTCTGGAATAATTCGAGAAAAATACAAAAAAATTTTAATAAAAAATGAAATTCCTTTTGAAGAAAAAAGACATACAGAGAATTTTATTCTTAAAAATGCTATGAAAGTGATAAAAAGTCCTGGATTTTCTCGAAATCATCCTTTTATAAAAAAAATTATTTCGTTAGGAATTCCTATACAATCCGAACTAGAATTCGGAAAAAGTTATATAGAAAATTCTTATGTGATTGGAATCACAGGAAGTAATGGAAAAACAACAACTTGTTCTATTATTTATAAAATACTTAAAAAAAAAGGAATCAATGTAGGACTAGCAGGAAATATTGGATATAGTTTTTCTAAAGAAGCCATAAAAAAAAAGATGTTTATATATTAGAAATGAGTAGTTTTCAATTAGATGATTGTTTAAATTTTTGTTCAAATATTGCAGTTTTATTAAACATAACAAGAGATCATTTAAATAGATATGATCATATTGATCATTACATTGATTCCAAATTTAGAATAGCACTTTTTCAAAAAAAAGAAAATATTTTTATTTATAATCATGACGATCCTATTATAAGAGAGGGGTTAAAAAAATATTCGATTGTATCTCAATGTATTCCTTTTTCTATAAAGGAAGAATTACGTATCGGTGCTTATATAAAAGATCAAAAAATATTTATTCGAAATCAAAAAAATCAAGAAGTATTTTTTATAAACGTAAAAGATATTCCTTTAATCGGAGATCATAATCTATATAATATTATGGCTTCATTAATTATATCCGAAATATTAAATATTAATAAAAAATCAATAATTTCTACATTATTGAAATTGAAAGCAATAGAACATCGCATGGAAAAAATACGAAATATAAATGGAGTTCATTTCATAAATGATTCTAAAGCGACTAATGTAAATGCCGTTTTTTATGCATTAAAAACGATGAATGGGCCTATTATATGGATAGCAGGAGGAGAAGATAAAGGAAATAATTATGTAGAATTAATTCCTTTAGTTCAAAAGAAAGTGAAAGCTATAATTTTTTTAGGACAAAACAATGAAAAAATTTTCAATTTTTTTAAAAATATCATTGATATTATTTTAGTCACAAAAAATATTCGAAAAGCTGTTTATATGGCTTACATACTCTCTTCTCATGGAGATAATGTTTTGTTCTCTCCTGCTTGTTCTAGTTTTGACCTTTTTAAAGATTACAAGGAAAGAGGAAATAAATTTAAACAAGAAGTAAGAAAGTTGATTTATGAAAATTTATGAAAAAATAAATTTATTTTTAAATAGATATATAAAAGGAGATAAATATTTATGGGCTTTCATATCTTTGTTGGCTATATTTTCTTTTTTACCGGTTTATTCTGCTAGTACAAATTTAGTAACTACATATGGAGGGACAAATACAGTATTTAGTTATTTATTCAAACATGCTCTTTTTTTATCGGTTGGATTTTTGATTCTTTTTTTCACTCAATTTATAGACTATAAATATTTTTACCGTATATCTATTCTTTTTATGCCTATAGTATTTATTTTATTAATTTTTACGATGAGTCAAAGAAAAGAATTAGATGGAGTAAATGCTTCTCGTTGGTTACATATTCCTATCATTAATATATCTTTTCAAACTTCCAGTATAGCTGGATTGGTCCTTTTTATTTATTGTGCCAGATATTTAGATCAAAAAAAAAGAGAACGAATAAATTTTATAAATTCTTTTTTTCCCTTATTATTTCCAATATTTTTTATCATTGGATTGATTTTTCCGGCTAACGGATCAACTGCTGTGATTGTTTTTATATCTGTTTTGATTTTACTTTTTATAGGAGGGTATCCATTAATCAGTGTTATCGGAGTTCTTTTCATAGGAATTTTATTTGCAGGAATATATATTTTTTCTGTCATAAAATGGGGTGATCAAAAACCTATGAATAGGGTTTATACATGGAAAAGTCGTATAGAAAAATTTTTAGATCATGAATCTGAAGAAAGTTATCAAATGAAACAATCTAAAACGGCTATTGTTTTAGGAAACAAATTTGGTCGTGGACCCGGAAAAAGTGTTTTAAAAGCATTTCTTCCTCAATCTTCTTCAGATTTTATCTATGCTATTATAATAGAAGAATATGGGTCTTTCGGGGGAATAATTCTTCTATTTATTTATATTCTAATTCTTATGAGAATTATGATAATAGCTACGAAAGTAAAAAATTATTTTTGTTCTTTATTGGTGCTTGCTGTAGGTTTTCCTATTATAAATCAAGCCCTTATTAATATGGGGATTGCAGTGGGGTTATTTCCCGTTACAGGACAAACTTTACCACTGATTAGTGCTGGAGGGACTTCTATGTGGGTTACTTTTTTTAGTTTTGGAATCATATTAAGTATCAGTCGTATGATATATAATAAAAATTCGATGGACAACACTCAAATTATAACTCATCATGAACCATAATATTGCACCTAAAATAATTATTGGAGGTGGAGGAACCGGAGGGCACATATATCCGGGAATAGCTATTGCTAATGAACTTAAAAAAAAAATTCCAAAAATTGATATTTTGTTTATTGGATCTAAAAATCACATGGAAATGCGAGAAATTCCTAGATTGGGGTATTCTATTGAAAAAATTTGTATTTCAGGTGGAAAAAATAAATTTTTTTCTATATCAGGGTTGATTTTATCTATACAACTAATATATAGTTTATTTTTAGCAAATAAAATTATAAAAAAATTTTCTCCAGATATCGTTATCGGAACAGGTGGATTTGTCAGTTTTCCTACTTTATATGCCGCCAAAAAAAATAAAATACCTATTTTGATTCAAGAACAAAATGCTTTTCCTGGATTGACTAATAGAATATTTTCTCGTTATGCAAATAAAATATGCATTGCTTATGAACAAGCAAAAAAACATTTTCCAAAAGAAAAAACGATTATAACTGGAAATCCAGTCAGATCTGAAATATTAAAATTGCCTAGTAAAGAAGAAGCTTGTATTCATTTAGGATTAAAAATTACAAAACCTATTATTTTGTCTATAGGAGGAAGTCAAGGATCCAATAGTATGAATAATGCTTGGATAAAAGGATTAAAAAAAATAATAGAATTGGATATGCAGCTTATTTGGCAAGTAGGAAAATTTGATATAAATAAAATAAAAAACAATAAAATGTCTTATCATTCAAATATTATTTTTATGGAATTTATTGAAAATATACCGATATGTTATGCGGCTGCAGATATTATTGTATCTAGAGCTGGTGCTTTAACGATATCAGAAATATGTTTAATAGGAAAACCATATATATTAATTCCTTTTCCTTGGTCTTCAAATAATCATCAAAGTCAAAACGCTAAAATATTAGAAGAAAAAAAGGCCGCTGTAATTATAAAAAATGAAGAAATAGAACAAAAATTAGTGAATTCTGTTATTCAATTGGTGAATGATTGCAACATGAAAAAAAAAATGATAAAAAATATATTAGGTTTAGGGAAACCTAAAGCAACAAAAGATATTGTAAATGAGATTTTACAAATTATTTTATGAATTTAAACAAAATTAATTTTTTTTATTTTATAGGAATAGGAGGAATGGGAATGAGTTCTCTGGCTAAATATTTTCATACTATGGGGAAAATTGTTTATGGTCATGATCAAAATAAAACTTTTTTGACAAAAAAATTAGAAAAAGATGGAATATCCATCAATTATCATGATAATATTGAAATATTACCCAAGTGGGTTTTGTCCAAAGAATGTTTAATTGTGTATACCCCAGCTATTCCTAATCACCATAAACAATGGATATATTTAAAAAAATATAGTAAAAATATAAAAAAACGTTCTCAAGTATTGTCTTTACTTATAGAAAATGATATTTGTATAGCTATAGGAGGAACACACGGAAAAACAACTACTTGTACTGTGTTGGGACACATTTTATATAATGTTGGAATCAATGTAACTGCTTTTTTAGGAGGGATATCCGAAAATTATAAATCCAATTTAATATTGAATAATGGATTAAGTGGAACAAAAATTTTTTTGGTAGAAGCCGATGAATTTGATCGTTCTTTTTTATATTTATCTCCCAATATAGCATGTATCACATCTTTTGATCAAGATCATGTAGACATTTATCCCAAAAATGAATCCTTAAAAAAGGCATATATAACTTTTTCAAATAGAATAAAAAAACCATATAAAAAAATATTTTTATGTTCAGAAGAATCTTTTCAGTCTAACAATGCTATATATTTTTCTGTATTAAAAAAAGAAAATTATTATTCCGATCATCTTTATATCAAAGAAAATAAATGGTATTTTGATTTTCATACTCCTACAGAAATATGGAGATCTTTACCTTTACCTATTCCAGGTCTACATAATTTAAAAAATGTTACAGCGGCATTAGCTATATCTGACTATCTAAAAATTTCTAAAGAAAAAATAAGAAAAGCTTTATTTTTATTTAAAGGAATACAAAGAAGATATTTCATTCATTATCAATCTTCAAAAAAAATATATATAGATGATTATGCTCATCATCCTACAGAAATCAATGCTTTAATTAATACGGTTAAAGAATGTTTTCCAAATAAAAAAATATTAGGTATTTTTCAGCCTCATTTATTTAGTAGAACTAAATTTTTTGAAAAATCTTTTGCAAAAAGTTTAGAACATCTTGATATTTTAATTCTACTAGATATTTATCCAGCTAGAGAATTTCCCATAAATGGAATCAATTCTAATAGTTTATTGAAAAAAATAAACATGAAATATAAAGAAATATCTACTTTGTCCAAAGTTTTAGAAAAAATTGAAAAAAAAAATTTTGATATCATTTTAACAATAGGGGCTGGTGATATAGATTCCTTAATTTTTCCTATAAAAAAATGGTTGTGCCAACGATATGGATCAAAATAAATGAAACATAATAAAACATACTTTTCCATTATTTTATTATTATATATGATTTGCATGATATCACTTTTTTATTTTTCTCAAAAAACACATCAAAATAGAACTTTAAAAAAGTTGAATATTTTCATTGATCCTTTATCTAAAAATCATTTTGTAGATGATAAAATTATTAAAAATATTCTATTTTCTAAAACAGAAAAAATTGAAAATAAAATCGGTCAATTATGTATATTAAGAATGGAAAAAAAATTAAATAATTACCCTTTTATAAAGAAATCTGAAGTATTTCTTAGTGTTGATGGAACTCTCAATGTTCAAGTTTGGCAAAAAGAACCCATATTAAGAATCAAAAATGGAAATAAAGAATATTATCTTACTAAAGATGCTGAAAATTTAGAACTTTCTTCTTTTTATTCATCAAAAGTCATATTGGCGAAAGGACCATTTTTAAAAGAAGAAAAAAAATATTTAACAAGTTTAATCAATTTCATAAATTCCGATAAATTATTAAAAAATCAAATTATTAGTATCAAAAAAAATCATAAGAATTCATTTATTTTAATTCCAAAAATTGGTAATCATCATATTATATTAGGAAATATAAAAGATTTTAAAAATAAATTGAATAAATTAAAAGCATTTTATAATCAGTACCTAAATAAAATAGATATTAATCAATACAAAAGTATTGATTTACAATATAAAGACCAAATAGTCGCAAAAAAAAGATAAGTCTATGGAATATCAAGATATAGCTATAGGTCTTGATGTGGGAACCACGAAGATTGTAGCTATGGTAGGAAGGAGAAATGAATATAATAAAATTGAGATCTTAGGCATAGGTAGATCTAAAAGTGTAGGGGTGCATATAGGAGTTGTTAATAATATAACTCAAACCATTGAAGCTATTCGCGAAGCAGTATCCGAAGCAGAGCATAGTTCTGGTTTAAAAATAAAAGAAGTTATTGTTGGAATAGCGGGACAACATATTAGAAGTCTACAACATAATGATTATATTACGAGATTAGATTTTGAAAATGTTATCAATCAAAAAGATATACAAAAATTAATAGACCAAGTCCATAAACTAGTTATGCAACCAGGAGAAGAAATCATTCATGTTCTACCACAAGAATATAAAGTCGATAGTCAAGCAGAGATTGGAGAACCAATAGGAATGTATGGAAGTCGTTTAGAAGCAAATTTTCATGTAGTAATAGGACAAATTTCTTCTATACGAAATATTGGAAGGTGTGTAAAAGCTTCAGGTTTGAATTTAGCTGGAATGACTTTAGAACCTTTAGCTTCTGCTGAAGCGGTATTAAGTACTGAAGAAAGAGAAGCAGGTGTCGCTTTGGTGGATATAGGAGGAGGAACTACGGATATTGCTATATTTAAAGATAACATAATACGGCATACTGCCGTGATTCCTTTTGGAGGAAATGTCATTACTGAAAATATAAAAACAGATTGTTTAATTATTGAACGGCAAGCCGAATTATTAAAAATAAAATTTGGATCTGCATGGCCAGGAGAAAACAAAGAAACTGAAATTGTTTGTATTCCTGGATTAAGAGGTCGTGTCCCTAAAGAAATTTCTTTGAAACATCTTTCACAAATTATTCATATACGAGTATGTGAAATTTTAGAACAAGTAAATGTAGAAATCAAAAATTATGGAAATGAAGAACAAAAGAAAAGACTTATTGCTGGATTGGTCATGACAGGTGGAGGATCTCAACTTAAACATATTCGTCCATTAACAGAATATCTTACTGGAATGGACGTTCGTATCGGTTATTCTAATGAACATATTGCAGGAGGTGAAAATGGTATTATAAGCAATCCAGAATATGCAACATCTATAGGATTAGTCATTAAAGGACTTGATGATAAAAGAAAATATCTTTGTACAACTACAGATATGGAAAGGCATAAACATGATGAAAATTATGAGTTCATTTCTACAAAATTTTATAATAAAAATCGTAGATTAAATTATGAGGAAGATCATAATAAAAAAAATAAAACAAAATCAAAATCCTTTCTTGAAATTTGGGCAGATAAATTCCGTCAAATATTGAATGATACAGAATAATAAACCATGAAATGAAAAAAGAAGATTTAATTACATTAAAAAAAGAACACACACAATTGGAGTTTCCAAAAAATCGTTCAGCTTCCATAAAAGTAATTGGAGTAGGAGGAGGAGGAAGTAATGCTTTAAGTCATATGTTTGAACAAGGAATAACCGGTGTAGATTTTATAGCATGTAATACAGATGCACAAGCATTAAATAATAATCCAGTCCCTATAAAAATTCAATTAGGAGCTTCTATTACAGAAGGACTTGGTGCAGGAGCCGATCCAGAAGTGGGAGAAAAGGCCGCATTAGAAAGTTTGGAGGAAATAAAAAGTATTTTAGATTCTAATACTAAAATGACTTTTATTACAGCAGGAATGGGTGGTGGGACGGGAACAGGTGCTGCTCCAATTATTGCAGGAATTTCTAAAGAAAAAGGAATTCTGACGGTAGGTATAGTTACAATTCCATTTCATTTTGAAGGAAAAATGAGATTACAACAAGCTCAAAAAGGGATAGAAGCATTAAGAAAAAATGTGGATTCTCTTATTGTTATTAATAATGATAAATTGAGAGAATTATATGGAAATCTAGGATTTAAAGCCGGCTTTGCAAAAGCAGATGAAGTTTTGACTACTGCAGCTAAAGGGATTGCAGAAGTGATCACTCATCATTATAAACAAAATATAGATTTAAGAGATACAAGAACCGTTCTCAAAGAAAGTGGAACGGCTGTTATGGGTTCTTCTATTGCTGTTGGAGAAAATAGAGCAAAGGAAGCTGTTGTTCAAGCTTTAGATTCTCCGTTATTAAATGATAATAAAATTACAGGAGCCAAAAATGTTCTTCTTCTTATTGTTTCAGGAAAAATAGAAATTACTATAGATGAAATAGGAATTATCAGTGATTATATACAAGCTGAGGCAGGTAACAATGCAAATATTATTATGGGGCTTGGAGAGGACGAAAGTTTTGAGGAAAGTATTTCAGTCACAATAGTGGCGACAGGATTTCCAACGGAAATACAACGGGTGATTAATCAAGAAGAAAAAAAAATATTTCATAGGTTAGAAGAACCTTATGAACAAAAATTAAATAAAATGGAAGATATCCATTCTTATTCTAAACGTATTGATCCTTTTTTTTCAAAAAATTATTCTAAATCAAATCATTTAGAGAAATTTTTTTATAAAAATAAAAAAGACAATTATTCGTCAAATCAAAAACAAAATATTTTTGATCAGTCTATCAATTCAAGTTTTTTAGTCAAAAAAAAGCATAAAAAATATATGCTAGAAGATAGTTTTGATCTTCCTATTTCATACAAAAATGAAAATAAAAAAACATTAAAAAATAGCATTCATCAAAAAAAAGAAAATAATAAAAATCAAGAGAACAATTGATATTTCCTAGTATTCCAAAAGGAACCAAAGATTTTTCATCCATTGAGATGAGTAAACGAAATTATTTAATCCAAACGATTCGAAAACAATTTGAACTTTTTGGATTTGATACTATAGAAACACCTTCTATAGAAAACATTTCTACTCTTATTGGAAAATATGGAGAAGAAGGAGATTCCTTAATATTTAAATTATTACATTCAGGTAATTTTTTAAAAAAGAAAATTTTAGATTTTTTTAAAAATCTTGAAAAGAATCAAAAAACGGTGAATGTTGTAAAATATTTATCTGAATACATGTCCAATAAAGCTCTTAGATATGATTTAACGGTTCCTTTTGTTCGTTATGTTGTCATGCATAAAAATGAAATTGTTTTTCCTTTTAAAAGATACCAAATACAACCTGTATGGCGTGCAGATAGACCTCAAAAAGGAAGATTAAGAGAATTTTATCAATGTGATGCAGATATGATATCATTTTCTTCTTCTTTATGGGAAGAAATCGAATTAATTCAACTTTGTGACGAAATTTTCGATAAGTTAAATTTTCCTATCATTGTTTATATGAATCATAGAAATATATTATATGGATTGGTTGAAATAGCTGGAATCAAAGATAATTTATGGAAAGATTTTACTGTATCTTTAGATAAATGGAATAAAATTGGACGAAATTTAGTCAAAAAAGAAATGCTTAACAAAGGAATTTCATCTCAATCTTTTGATAAAATTGCGTTTTTTTTCGATATGGAGGGAAATTTCGATCAAAAAGAAAAATATTTGACTACAGCCTTACAAAATTCTGAAAAAGGAACAAGGGGGATCCGAGATCTTAGTTTTATTTATAAGAATATAAATCATATTTCTTTAAAAAAAACAAAATTAGAATGGAATCTTTCTTTAGCTAGAGGAATGAATTATTATACAGGTACAATATTAGAAATCGTTCCATTTAATAATAAGAGTTCCATTTCTATTGGAGGAGGCGGAAGATATGATGAATTAGCTAATTTATTTGGAATCAACAATATTTATGGAGTAGGAATTTCTTTAGGTTTGGATAGAATTTATTTAGCAATGGAGCAAGAAAATTTATTTCAAACTATTTGTAATAGTCCTTCAAAAGTTTTGTTTATCAATTTTGGAAATGAAGAAGTTTTATACGCATATAAAATAATAAAATTTTTGAGACAAAAAGGGATTTCGACTCAACTATACCCTAATGCGGATAAAATCAAAAAACAATTTAGATATGCTAATGATAACAATATTCCATTTGTGATTAGTATAGGAAAAAATGAAATCAACAAAAAAAAAATAAGAATGAAAAATATTCAAAAAAGAATAGAAAAAGAATATGATAACATTAACGACATTGTGATTCAATTAACAAAAAAATTATGAAAAAATTTGGTTGATTGCTTTTTTTTTCCAAATAAAAAATCCAATTATAGCCAATATAACAAGAATAATAAATAAAATTCCTGTCAATATAAATCCCTTAAAAAAATAAATAGGAACAGAAATTACATTTCCCACTATCCAAAATATCCAATTTTCTACTTTTTTCATGGACATTTGATACATACCAGAAAAATAAATTCCTGTTGTCAGGATATCCATCCAATCAAAATGAGATTTAAGTTTTCCATAAAAACAATAAACCATCATACTGAAAATACAAGTGAAAAAAAATAAAACAGAGGTGTAAAAATAATCTTTTGGTTTGCAAAAAGTAATAGATTTTTTATTTTTATCCTTTTTATACATCCATGCATACCATCCATAAAAACTCATAAATGTGTAATACAAATTAATAATAAAATCTCCATAAAGAGAAGTATTAAAAGTTAAATAACTGTATATCATCGTGCTCATTATTCCTATTGGATATACCCATATATTATTTTTTTGAGCACAAAAAACACTAAATATTGTAAATGTTACAGCTATAAATTCTAAAATTGTATGAAAAAAACTATTATGATAATAGGGATATAAAAGAAAGTTTATCCAATCATGTGTCATATTCACATTATTTGTCTATAATATAAACTAAGTAATGTTTCTCTATTTTTCTATAATAAGCATAAAATCGTTTACTATAGGAATCTTTTATAATCCAGCATGATATATAAGAATCCTTTTGAATACAAAAAGGAGAAACTTTATAATGATTTAAAAAACTATAAAAAACTCCTCCTTCTAGTTTATATAAACTTTCTTTAATTCCCCATATAATATGCAAATAATCTTCTTCATAATTTGGATGAATAAAAATAGATTCATCATCTCTAATAAATTTTTTTTTGATTTTCACTATTTTTTTATCTTCTCGTAATTTTTCTATGTCTATTCCTATATGATAAGAACTTATTGCTATAGCTACTCTTTCAAAAGAATGACTTAAAGAAATATGTTTTCCTGTATTTCCTGTATCAAAAATAAAAGGTTTTCTTTTTTCATTATAAGAGATATTCATTTTTATGCCTACATATCTCAAAACATAACGTATTCCTAAAAATTCTTTTTTTCGTTTTTTTGATAATGATAAAAAAAATATTTTCTCTTTATCGGAAAAAAAAAGTTTTTTTTTTCTTAAAAACATAGTTTCTGAAAAATGATTCCATCTAAAAACCATGATTATAGTATGAAACTTATAGCTCCAAAAATTCATTATATAATTATAATATATTTTTAAATCTAGCCATTTTTTTTGTACTATTGTGAATATTATATATGTATGAAAAAAAAAGTTGAAAAAGCGTTAGAAAATGTTATAATTATCGATAATAGAAATATTGTTGAATCTGGATGGGTCAAAAAGATAGATTTTATTAATAATGAAATAATAATCTATTTGAGTTTATCCAATCCTGCTATGCATATAAAAAATAAACTAATCAGAAATATTTCCCATTCTATAAAAAATAAAAATATTTTATATCCAGTACGGATTAAAATAGAAATCAAATCAGATCCCAAAATAAAACCTGTAATAAAAAATATAATAGCTATAGCATCTGGAAAAGGAGGAGTAGGAAAATCTACAATCGCAACAAATATTGCTGTTACTTTAGTTCAAATGGGTTTTCATGTTGGATTATTAGATGCAGATATTTATGGCCCTTCTATTCCATTAATGTTTCATATTAATGAAGAATCTGTTAATTTACAACATAAAAATGGAATTATGATTCCTATTACTAGTTACGGAGTTAAAATTATATCTATAGGTTTTTTTTCCCATCATGGGGAGGCTATTGTTTGGAGAGGCCCCATGGTTACTAAAGTTTTGAGACAATTTTTGCATGAAACCAATTGGGGAGAATTAGATTTTTTAATTGTAGATTTACCACCAGGAACAGGAGATATTCATTTATCTCTTTTAGAAGAAATTACAATAAAAGGAATTGTGATGGTAAGTACATCTCAAAAGATAGCCTTATCGGATGTACATCGATCTATAGGAATGTTTCGCATTAGATCTATTTATGCTCCCATACTTGGAATTATAGAAAATATGTCTTATGTTTTTTCAAAAAAAACTAAAGATAAAAGCTATTTTTTTGGAAAAAATGGAGTTATAGATTTTTCAAAAAAAATGAATCTTTTTTTTCTTGGAGAAATTCCTATGTTACAAGAAATACGAGAATATTCAGATTTAGGAATTCCTGTTGTTTTAAAAAACAAGGACGTTCAAAATATTTTTCGAAATATTTCGAAAAATATTATTAACCAATTATCTCAATGATAATTGTTTATTTATAAACAAAGTTTTATAAATTCTTTTACTATTAGTATTAATATAGATATAGATTTTTCTGTTTCTTGATAACAAAATGACTTATAAGAATTCATTTTATCGTCATGATTAGAATTATTAACCTGTTTTCCCATATGTTCTCCCATAATAGATATAGCAAATACTCGTAAATTTATATATCTAGCTATTATGACATCTGTTATAATATTCATACCTACACTATCTCCTCCCATAGATCGTATCATGGCATGTTCTGCATAAGTTTTATAATTAGGGTAAGGATAAGCAACATATATTCCTTTTTGAATAATGATATTATGATTCATTGCAATATTTTCTGCAATTTCTATCATTTTTTTATCATATGGCTCTGTAATTTCAAAAAATCTATTTTTTGTAAATTTATTTATATTAGAACATTCCGGAAAAAAATTAATATGATCCTTAATCAACATAATATCTCCCATTTTGTAGTTGGGATTAACTCTACCAGAAATATTAATCAATATTAATTTATCTATTCCTATATTTTTACACAATAGAACGGAGAAATTGTTTTTTCTATTCTTTTCATAAAAAGGTTCTATTAAAAAAACTACATTTTTATCTTCTATTTTACCGAATAAAAATTTTCCATATAATTTTTTTTTAGAAAAAAAGGGAATTTCTTCATAAGAAATACATATAGGATTTTTAATTTCTTCTATTAGTTGATCGAATTGATTTTCTAATAATAAAATTCCAAAATCAGGTTTTTCTTTGATTTTGTTTTGTATATATTGTTTTGATTTTTCTAAAGTCATAGTCATTGACATAAATTCAAGTTTTTATCAAATTATACGAATCTAACATCCTAAAAAGGAAAATAAAGTAAAATTGTATCATGATTTATTTTATTATTTGATTCATTGTCATTTTGACTTATTGTATGACAATTACTTCTCTTGATAAAGAAATACCAAACTTTTTTTTTATATTTTTTGTTATTTTTTCTGAAAAAGAAAATATATCTATTCCAGTAGCTTTTCCATAATTTAGCAAAATAATAGGTTTTTTTTCATATATTCCTACATTTCCAATTTTATTTCTTTTCCATTTCATATTTTGAATTAATGAATTAGCAGACAATCTGACTTTATGATTAGAAATATGATAACCTATAATAGTTGGATATTGATGTTTCATTTTTTCAAAATACAATTTTTCTACTACAGGATTTTGAAAAAAACTACCAGCATTTCCAATTTTTTTAGGATTGGGAAGTTTTTTTTGTCTAATATTAAAAATAGCCTGACTTAAATCGTTAATAGTCGGCGTTTTGATGTTCATATTTTCTAATTCTTTTTGAATTTCCACATAAGATGTATTTAATTGTTTATATTTTTTTTTTAAAATAAAAAAAACAGATACAATCATAAATTGATTTCTATAATGAGGATCTTTAAAGAAAGAATAACGATATTTTAATTGACATTCTTGACGTGTTAATTCTCTTATTTTTCTTTTGTTTGTTTCATATGCTTGCACTTTGATTAAAGTGTCTTTAACTTCTGCTCCATATGCTCCAATGTTTTGAATGGGAGCGGCTCCAACTGTACCAGGAATAAATGATAAATTTTCTAAACCACTAAATCCTTTTTTTATTGTCCAGTTTACAAATTCATTCCAATTTTCTCCAGCAAAAGCTTGAACAACGACTTGATCGTCATTTTCCTTAATGACTTTCTTTCCCTTTATTCCCATTTTTATGACTAATCCTGGATAATAACTTTTTAAAAAAAGAATATTACTTCCATTTCCTAAAAAAAGTTTTGAAACATATGGATATATATCGAAAATTTTTTGTATTTCTTCTATACTTTTCACTTCTACAAAATAACGAGCATAAACATTTATTCCAAATGTATTAAATTTTTTTAGAGAAAAATTTTTTTTAATAAACATGTGAAAAATATTTCATAAATATATAAATACAATTTTGTACGTAAATATTGTATGATTAAATTTATTCATAATAAAAATATAAAATTAATTTATGAAAAAAGTAGGAAGTTTTTTTTGGGGAGTTGTTTTAGGAACCATGGCTGGTTTAATAGCGGGAATAATATTATATCCAAAAAAAGAGGAAAAAATAAAAAATATATTAGAAAAAAAAACAGAAGAACTAAGAAATAACTTACAAGAAATTAGTAAAAAAATTGTAAAAAAAGTACATAAAATTAAATCGGATTTTGAAAATAAGTGGAAAAAAAATAAAGTAGAAAAAATAGATAAAGATAAAGTAGAAGATGAATTAGGAACTTAAAATTTAACTTTAAGTATTTTATTAAAATGTTCATTTTTATTAAAAATTTTATCCATAACAAATGGTGTATTTTTAGAAATGAAGTCATTCGAATATTGATTTTCATTATGACAGAGATTTTTTTGAATTTTTTATTATTAATATTTTGTATTATTATTTTTTTTTTAGTCAGCCTTGCTTTATGTTTTTTTATTTCTTTTTATTTTGGAAATTATGTTATAGGATTTGGAATTATAACTATTTTATATTTTTTAATTTTTATTATCATATTTTATCTTGGTAGAGATATTACGAAACTGATTATAAAGGATTTACTTAATAAATCTTTTATTAAAATTTTTGATCATAAAAAATAATATAAGATATTATGAAAAAATTAGAAATTGTTTATGGAATACATCCATTAATCGAAGCAATTATGGCTAAAAAAACAATTAAAAAGCTTTTTTTTCAAAAAGGATTGAGACAAGGATCAAGTGCTTACAAAAAATTAATAAATCTTTCCAAAAAAGAGCATATTTCCACTCAAACCGTTTCAAAACAAAAATTTTATCAATTAAAAAATAAAAATCATCAAGGAGTTTTTGGTATTACTTATCCTATAGAAACTTTTCATATAGAAAATTTACTTCCTCTTTTTTATAAAAAAGGGAAAAATCCACTTTTAATAATTTTAGATCGAATTACAGATGTCAGAAATTTTGGATCTATTATACGAACTTCGGCATGTGCAGGAGTAGATGCTATTATTATTCCAAAAAAATACACATCCATGATTGGATCTGATGCAATTAAAACTTCTTCAGGTGCTTTATTTAAGATTCCAATATGTCAAGAAAAAAATATATTGAATACAATCAAATTTTTGACGAATTCTGGATTAAAAATCGTTTCTGCTACAGAAAAATCCAATATATATTGGTATAATATTGATTTTTCCGGTCCAACAGCTTTAATATTGGGAAACGAAGAAAAAGGAATTTCTTCCAAATATTTAAAAATTTCCTACGAAAAAGCAAAAATTCCATCAATAAAAGGGATTTCATCTTTAAACGTATCTGTTGCTTGTGGTGTTATATTATATGAAATTTTTAGACAAAGAAAGTATCAATCTAAAATTCATTTTTAAATTGTTTTAAAAAACGAATATCATTATTAAAATAAATTCTAATATCTTTTATTTGATAAATTATTAGAGCTAAACGTTCAATTCCCAATCCAAAAGCAAATCCAGAATAAGTTTCTGAATTTATATTTACATTTTTCAAAACTTGGGGGTCTATCATTCCACAACCCATAATTTCGATCCATCCATTATTACAATATATATCTACTTCAGCACTAGGTTCTGTGAATGGAAAATAAGAAGGACGAAATCTAATCTTAACTTTTCCAAAAATAGAAGTGATTAAATAATCAATCGTTTGTTTTAAATCATAAAAAGAAACTTTTTTGTCTATATAAAATCCTTCCGTTTGATGAAACATAAAATTTGAACGTGATGATATCGTTTCATTTCTATATACTTTTCCAATGGACAATACACGAAATGGCGGTTTATGTTTTTTCATGTACCGTATTTGCACAGAGGAAGTATGTGTTCTTAACAAGATATCTGGATTTTTACACAAAAAAAATGTATCTTGCATATCTCTAGACGGATGATAAATTGGAATATTTAAAGCCGTAAAATTATGCCAATCATCTTCAATTTCAGGTCCATATACATAAGTAAATCCAATTTTCATAAAAATATCTATGATTCTATTTTTTATAATAGACAATGGATGTAGTCCTCCAATTTCTATTGATTTTCCCGGGACAGTCGGATCAAACTTTAATATTTTATCATTATTATTTTGGGATTGAAAAATATTTATTTTATTTTGAACTTCTTTTTTTAATTCATTAATAATTTTTCCGTAAATTTTTTTTTTATAAATGGAAATTTTTTTTAATTCTTTAAATAAACTTGTTATAATTCCCTTTTTTTTACTTATAAATTTAATTCTAAATGTTTCTAAATCATTGTATGTTTTAATATGAAAACATTTAATTTCTCCTTTAATTTTTTCGATTTTTTTATCCATATTTTATTCAAGAATATTTTCTTCATTCATATAACGAATAATTGCTTTTTTAATTAAAAATAATTGTCCTTCCTGATTAAAAGGAATTTTATTTTTCAATATATAATGTGGCCATCCTTCTTTATCTCTTCCAATGAAAAAATAATAACCAAAAGGTTCTAATATTCTACATATCGCAATATGTAAAATATTAATCTTATCTTCTTTATTGAAAAAACGATTCGTTCCTTTTCCCAATTCCTGTATTCCTATTAAGTAAATAATTCCAATTATATCAATTTTTCCTTCTATAGAAAAATTATTTTGTATATATGACGTGACTTTATTCCAATTGATATGAAATTGTTGCATAAATTTTATTTCCATTTTACTTAGTATTATATTATAATAAAAATAGTTATGTTAGATATAATTATTGTAATCCTAGTTTTATATGGAGGATATCATGGATATAAAAAAGGATTAATTTCTCAATTTTTAATATTTATGATATTTTTTATATTGATTTTTAAAGGGTTTTATATTTATAATTTTGTACAAGAAATATTAAAAAATATGAATATAGTACACAAAAAATCATATATTTTTATAATATATTCTGTAATCATTTCACTTTTTTTGATTATTTTTATGTCTTTTATAACTAAAAAAATAATAGAATTCATAATGATTATCACATGGATGAGACCTATAGATAAATTGGGAGGAGGAATATTAGGCATGATTAAATATTTTTTTTGTATTTCAATATGTATTCTTTTTATAAAAGAAGCAAATCAAAAAATAGATCTTTTTTCTGATGAAAATTTCTTGAAAAATTCCTTTGAAAAAAAATTTCAATTTTTTTTCTATCAAAAAGAATCTTTTTTTAATAAATTAAAAGAATTATATTTTAAATTTTATGAATTTTAGAGAAAAAATTTTCTCGATATCTTCAAAACAAGAATTCGATAATTTGACATGGGATATATTCCATTATCAAATTAATAATAATAAAATTTATAAAACTTATCTTCAACGCTTAGGGATAAATCCATTTGAAATAAAAAATATTTCTAAAATTCCTTTTTTACCTATTTCTTTTTTTAAAACACATCGTATTTTGAATAGTAATGTAATGGATTCTTATGATATCATTTTTAGTAGCAGCGGAACCACTGGAATAAAAAGTAAACATTATGTAAAAGATTTGAATGTTTATCTTGATAGTATTATAAAAAGTTTTGAATTTTTTTATGGTCCTATAGAAAAGTTTAAGTTTTTAGGATTTTTTCCTATAGATAGAAAAAATTCTTCTTTAATTTATATGGTCAAATATTTCATAAAAAAAACATATAAAAATGGAAGTCATTTTGTTCCCTATACTTCTTATCAAGATATCCATCTTATTCCTCATCAAAATGATAAAAATATTTTCATTTTTGGACTTAGTTTCTCTTTATTGGATTTTATAGAAAAAAATAATAAAATGAAACAAACTAAACATAAAAATGAAATCATAATTATGGAAACAGGAGGGATGAAGGGAAAAAGAAAAGAAATTATTCGAGAAGAATTACACAATCTTTTGAAAGATTTTTTTTGTGTAAAGGAAATTCATTCTGAATATGGAATGACAGAATTACTTTCTCAAGCATATGCGAAAAAAAACGGTATATTTCAATGTCCTCCTTGGATGAAAATATATATAAGAGATACTGAAGATCCTTTGATCCATATTGATAATAATAGAATAGGAGGAATCGATGTTATCGATTTATCGAATTATTTATCTTGTCCTTTTGTTTCTACCGAAGATTTGGGAAAAAAAATAAATTATAATAAATTCGAAGTGTTAGGAAGAATAGATTTTTCGGAAATACGGGGATGTAACACGATGGATCCCTAAAAAGCTAAAAAAGATGCGTCTTTTTTGGAGGAAATATGGGATAAAGACTTGTGATACAATATGATAATATTTTCTATGTTTTCCGTTATTTTTTTGGATTGTAAAAGAATGTCTAACATCAATAAAGTGTTTTTCGTTCCATATCTCTTATTTATGATTCCCATTACTTGTTGATTCATTTGCTCCTCAATTTTTTTGATAATTTGATTTTGTATCATACAAGAAAATTGAATTTTCTTATAATTTTCATCTATTGTGATTTTTTTTATGATATTGAAATGTTCCATCATAAGAAGCTCAAGTATAAGTAAATTCTTTTTTTGTTTATATTTTAAAGGTTTATGGCTATTGATAACATGAAATAATGTATGATTCGTTATAATATCCGAAGATTCAATAATTTCTTTAATTTTATTGTATATATGTAGATAAAAAATTCCAGCAATTGGTTCGCGATTTTTCGTTTTTCTAATCACTTTAATTAGAGAATTATGTATATCTGCATAGTTTTCTTTTACTTTTAAAAAATTATTACGACTTTTATGAAGAGTTTTTAAATTTTCTTGAGTAATACCTTCTATACTATTTTTGTATATATTCTCAATATATTCAAGCATCGGTTTTATAATATCGAAAGTTTTGCTTAAAGTAGTCTCTAAAGTAAGGTTTTCTATACCCAAAAACGGTTTTTCCTCTTTTTTTTGATTTTGTATTTTATTATAGTTTTTATAACTCCTATAAAAAACAAATAAAATCAAAAAAATAATAAAGGATAAAGCCCATGCTTGAAAAAAGTATAAAAAAATGGCCGTGATTCCTGCCATAGTAAAGGCAATTAAACCTGTTAAAAACCATCCTCTTATGACTTTTAATACCCCTGAAACTCTATAAACAGCACTTTCTCTATCCCAAGCCCTATCTGAAAGAGACGTCCCCATAGATACCATAAAAGTCACAAAAGTTGTCGATAATGGAAGTTTTTGAACTGTAGCTATAGATATCAAAATGCTGGATATAGTTAAATTAGCAGAAGCTCTAACTAAATCAAAAGCGATATTTTCTTCTTTTTGTATTTTTTTTTGTTTAAAGTTTTTTTCTATTTTTACCAAAAATCTTTTGGGAAATAATTTAAATAAATGATTTCCTAAATATAAAAAAAATCGAACAATTCCTCTAGAAAAGGAATTGGATAAAAATTTTTCTGGTCCTTCGTTTTGTCTACTTAAATTGATTTCTGTACTTGTAATATTTTTTGTTTTTTTGGAAAACCAAAGAGTCAATATCATAATCATTCCTGCAAAAATTAAAACGGAAGATGGTACTTTTACATTTCCAGATAAACTTTTCATATTGAACTTTTCAGCAGGAGGACTACCTGATTCTTTCCATATATTATATGATTGTAAACTCGCTATAGGAATTCCAATAAAATTGACCAAATCATTTCCTGCAAAAGCCATAGCTAAAGAAAAAGTACCATATAATACAACAAATTTTAATATGTTATATCCTAAAGAAACAAATATCTTTGCTATAATAGCCCATGTTGAAAATAATATAAATAAAAAAATAAAAAAATTATGGTGAATCCACCTGATGAAGTATTGAATATATAAGGAAAATCCTGTTAAATTTTCATCCATAAATCCCTGTAAAGTACTATGCAATCCTTTCACAATTAGAAAATAAGTCATACTACTCAATGAAATGGCACTCCATATTACTCCTACATATTTTAATCTCGTTTCATATTCAAAACTAAAAAAATAACGAATAAAATAATGGATAAAAGCACCGGAAGTAAAAGAAATGATAATAGATAAAAAAATCCCCATACTAATGGTCAATGTTTTCTCCGTTTTAATATATAAAGTTAAATGATGAAATGGTTCATTATTGAACGGAGAAATCATTTTTATCATGGCTATGCTGAAAGCTGACCCTAATAAACAAAAAACCATAGATACTGTAGTTGAAGTTGGTAAACCCAAAGTGTTAAAAACATCTAGTAAAATAATATCGGATATCATAACTGCTAAAAAAATAAAAATAACATCTGAAAAATAGAAATAAGAAGGATCAAATACTCCTTTTCTAGCGACCTCCATCATTCCACTAGATAAAAAAGCACCTAATAAAATTCCCAAACTAGCAAAAATCATAATAGTTCGACGGGAAGCTACTTGAGATCCAATAGCAGAATTTAGAAAATTAACGGCATCATTAATTAAACCAACAATAATATCAAATATAGATAAGAAAAAAAGAACCACTATAATTGAGGGATAAAAAAGTTTCATAATAATAAATATTACTGAATTCACAAAAAAACAAAAGTATATTATTAATGGAATGTTTATTTTTTATATTTATAATTTATAATAAATAGTGAATCATTTTTATGATTTTACAATTCTTTTTAAAGACTCTTTAATGAGGTTTTCTACAGAAAATATTGGATTTTCATCCCAAATATCATCTATAACTTTTTTAGCCTCTTGATGAGAAAATCCAAGTACACTTAAAGCACTTAAAGCTTCTTTTTTTATTAAATAAGATGTATTTTCCAATGGTTTTACGTTTTTTTCTTTTATAGGAATAATATCTTTAATAATTTTATCTTTTAGTTCCATAATAATTCTTTGAGCTGTTTTTGTTCCAATTCCTTTCACTTTTTTAAATACTTTTATCTCTTCTTGAGATATAGATTTTTCTATTTCATATGGAGTCATAGAAGATAATAATATGATAGCAGAACTTGGACCTATTCCATTGACGGATATCAAATCAGAAAATATTTTCCTTTCTTTTTGACCAAAAAAACCATACAAAACATGTTGGTTTTCTTTTATAAATAGATAAGTATATATGCATATATCTTTTCCTTCTATTTCTAACAAAGAATAATAGGTGTATGAGGATATATGAATATGATATCCTATTCCATGACAATCTATGATTAAATAAGATTGATTTTTCTCTACTAACTTGCCTCTTAAATACGTTATCACGATATTATCATCAATAGATAATAGTTATTTCTTTCTAAAAAAAATTTGTATGGGTGATCCTATAAAATCAAAATGAAAACGAATTTTGTTTTCAATAAATCTTTTATAAGATTCTTTTATGTATTGAGGATAATTCGAAAAAAAAATAAATTTGGGTGTGCATGAAGGCAACTGAGTACAATATTTTATAGTTATATATTTATTTTTTTTATTGGTAGTAGGAGGATTTTTTTTCAAAATTGGTAACATAATTTTATTTAAAATATTCGTTTTTAATCTGTTTTTACGGGATTTTAAAACTTGATAAGCTATGGGTAAAATATTGTGTATTCCATCTTGATTTTTAGCGGATATAAAAATAATGGGAACATTATCAAATGGAGAAATTTTTTTTCTGATAATAAATTCGTAATCTTTTTGTGTACAAAAATTTCTTTTATCAAATAAATCCCATTTATTAACAAGAATTATAATCCCTTTATTATTTTTTTCCACTAATCTAAAAATATTTATATCTTGTTTTTCCCATCCACGATTTGCATCGACCATTAAAAAACAAACATCCGCATATTTTATTGTTTTTAATGTTCTCATGACAGAATAAAATTCAATGTTATCTTTGATTTTGGATTTTTTTCTGACTCCAGGTGTATCTACTAAAATACATTCATATTCCCATTTTTTATAAAATACATCTAGACTATCTCTGGTTGTTCCCGAAATATTTGTCACGATATGATGATTTTTATTTAGAAAAGAATTAATTAAAGTCGATTTTCCTACATTAGGACGTCCTATTATTGAAAAACGAGGAAGAAATTCATATTTCTCTTCTTTTTTTTTCAATAACTTATGTTCAAATATTTCTATTAATTCATCCAACAATTCTCCCGTTCCACTCCCATTTATAGCTGATATATAATGATATTTTTCAAATCCTAAACGGAAAAAATCTGTATTAGAGTGTATAGATTTTACGTTATCTACTTTATTCACAATTAATAGAATGGTTTTTTGACATTTTCTTAATATTTGAGCTATTTCTCTATCTTCATCTAATATTCCTATTTTCATATCTACTAAAAATAAAATAACATCAGATTCTCTGATAGCCATGAAAATTTGATTTTGGATTTCTTTTTCAAGTGCATTATGATTTGAAACAGAAAAACCTCCAGTATCTATGACAGAAAATTTGACTCCATTCCATTCTGAATTTCCATAAATACGGTCTCTTGTTACTCCACTTGTCATATGAACAATCGCTTTTCTTCTTCCTACAAGACGATTAAACAAAGTCGATTTTCCTACATTAGGACGTCCTATTATAGATACGATATAATTCATTTTTATTTAATAAATTATTCACAAAGGTAGAATTTTTTCATTCATTATTAGATTATTAGTCAAATTACATATTAACAAAAAAAAATAATAGATTGCGTATAGATATTGTTAGCATAGTCCCTGAAATTCTTCATAGTCCTTTTTCCAATTCGATTATTAAAAGGGCAATGAATCAAGGTTTAATTGATATTCATGTTCATGATTTACGTAAATATGGATTAGGAAAACGAAAAAATGTAGATGATTATCCTTATGGGGGTGGATCAGGAATGGTAATTAGAATAGAACCTGTATATCGATGTTTTTCTAAACTTATATCAGAAAGAAATTATGATGAAAAAATTTTTATGACTCCTGATGGAAAATTGTTTTCACAAAAATATGCTAAAGATTTAATTAATAAGAAAAACATTATTATTCTTTGTGGGCGTTATAAAGGAATTGATCAAAGAATTAGAGATCATTTAATTTCCAAAGAAATATCTATTGGAAATTATATTTTATCTGGAGGAGAACTAGCTGCTGCTGTTGTTGTAGAATCTATAGTTAGATTGTTACCTGGAGTCATAAAAAATCAAGATTCTATTATGACCGATTCTTTTCAAATAGAATCGGTCATAGCTCCTCCTATTTATACTCGTCCCCTCATTTATAAAGGTTGGTCTGTTCCAAAAATACTTCTGTCAGGACATCATCAAAAAATACAAAATTGGTTAGAAAAAAAATCAAAAGAATTCCAACAAAAATCGGATGATTAGAGGATCTATCAAAATAAATTTTACTATAAATTAATCGTTTTATAATTTTATCTACTTTATCGAAATCAAATTCTTTGATAACATCTTGCATCAAATTTTTAATTTGTGTGTTACACAAATTTCCTATACTCCCTTCATGAGAATAACAAACCTTAGTATTAGTAAAGGGTTTAAAACATCCATTTTGGATATCAGAACCTACTTTTCGATAAGCTTCTCTAAAAGAATATCCTTTTTCAACAACCAAACTGTTAACAACTTCAACACTAAATAAATATTTATATTTATCATCCTGAAGGATATCTTTTTTGATCATGATATGATTTAACATATATTTAAACATAAAGAAACATTTTTTAATTTCTTCAAAAATCGGAATAAATCTTTCTTTAATAATTTGAAAATCTCTATGATATCCGGAACATAAATTAGAAGAAATCAAAGAAATTTCATGAGGTAATGATGTTATCCTGTTACATTTAGCTCGTATCATCTCAAAAACATCTGGATTTTTTTTATGAGGCATAATACTAGATCCGGTAGTTAAATCATCAGGAAAATTAATAAAATTAAAATTTTGACTTAAATACAAACAAATATCTTGTGCCATTTTGCTTAAAGTTCTTGCTAAAGATGAAATAGATTCTGAAACAATTCTTTCCATTTTTCCACGTCCCATTTGAGCATATACTACATTATAATTTAAATTTTCGAAACCCAATAAATCAGTTGTCATTTTTCGATTTAAAGGTAAAGAAGAACCATAACCTGCCGCGGACCCTAAAGGATTTTTGTTTACAATACGATATGCTGTCCTTATTAATAGTAAATCATCTATTAAACTTTCTGCATATGCGGCAAACCAAAGACCAAAAGAAGAAGGCATGGCTATTTGATAATGAGTATAACCAGGCATTAATATGTTTTTATGTTGTTCACTTAATTTTAATAATAAATCAAAAAAAGAATAAGTCATGTATACGATTTCTTTGATTTCTGTACGAATAAAAAGTTTTAAATCCAATAAAATTTGATCATTTCTAGATCGACCACTATGAATTTTTTTACCAACTTCTCCTAAACGATTGGTTAACAAAAATTCTATCTGAGAATGAATGTCTTCTATTCCCTTGTCAATCTTAAAATTATTTTTTAAAATCTCATGAATATAAATGTTACGTAGTTCCTGAATTAAAATTTCTAAATCTTTTTTATTCAATAATTTGATACTTTTCAACATAATAACGTGAGCTATAGTTCCGATAACGTCATGTGGTGCTAAAAGTAAATCGATTTTTGAATCCTTACTTGAAGTAAAATTTTCTATTTCTTTATTGAAATTAAAATTCGTTTTTTTCTCCCAAATTTTCACGGAATAATATTTTTTCTATCTTTAGATAAAACTATAAATTTTATGTAAAAAATAAAAAAATTAATGGATTATGAATAAAAAACATAATACAATCAAAGATTATACAGCAGATAGTATTCAATCTCTTGAAGGAATCGAACATATTCGACTTAGACCTTCTATGTATATTGGAGATATAGGAACTAGAGGATTACATCATTTGGTTTACGAAGTCATAGATAATTCTGTGGATGAAGCTTTAGCAGGTTTTTGCAATAAAATATCGGTAACAATTCATAAAAATGGATTTATTACTATTCTTGATAATGGTCGTGGGATTCCAATAGATATTCATAAAAAAGAAGGAAAATCGGCTCTAGAAGTTGTCATGACTCAAATTGGGGCAGGTGGAAAATTTGACAAAAATTCTTATAAAGTTTCTGGAGGATTGCACGGTGTAGGAATTTCTTGTGTTAATGCTTTGTCTAATAAACTTATAGTCACAATTTATCGTAACAGAAAAATTTATCAACAAGAATATTGTAAAGGAAAACCGCTTTATTCTGTAAAATATTTAGGTGAAACTAATATGCAAGGAACAAAAATTACCTATATTGCTGATCATTATATTTTTAATTCCATTACATATAATTATGAAATTTTAGCTAATCGATTAAAAGAGTTATCTTTTTTAAATAAAGGTCTACGTTTATTTTTGAAAGATGAAAGAGTGAATATAAAAGAACATTTTTTTTCTAAAAATGGATTAAAAGAATATTTACCGATTTTAGATAAAAATAAAGAATCTTTAACCAAAAATATTATTTGTATTGAAGAAGAAAAAGATAATACTCTTGTCGAAATTGCCATGCAATACAATACTTCTTTTAAAGAAAAAATTTACTCTTATGTTAATAACATCAATACTTATGAAGGAGGAACTCATATTTCTGGTTTTAGAAGAGCTTTAACAAGAACGTTTAAAAAATATATAGATGTATATGGATTTATATCGAATAAAATCGAATTGACTGGAGATGATTTTAGAGAAGGAATTACGGCAATTATATCTGTTAGAGTAATGGACCCTCAATTTGAAGGACAAACTAAAACAAAATTAAGCAATCACGAAGTAGGAGGTATTGTAGACAAAATTGTGGGAGAGACATTGTATAATTATTTAGAAGAACATCCTAGTGATAGAAAAAAAATTATTGATAAAATAATATTATCAGCTAAAGCACGTCAAGCTGCTAAAAAAGCTCGTGAATTGATACAGAAAAAAACTCCTATCAGTAGTATTTTGCCTGGTAAACTAGCAGATTGTTCTTTCAATAATCCCGAAAACTGTGAAATTTATTTAGTAGAAGGAGATTCTGCAGGAGGAACGGCTAAACAAGGAAGAGATAGAAATTTTCAAGCGATTTTACCTTTAAGAGGTAAAATATTAAATGTAGAAAAAGCTGTACAGTATAAAATATTTGAAAATGAAGAAATTAAAAATATATTTTCTTCTTTAGGAGTTTCGATTGGGACAGAAGAAGATCAAAAAATTTTAAATATAAAAAAACTTAGATATAATAAAATTATTATTATGACAGATGCTGATATAGATGGAAGTCATATTTCCACTTTAATTTTAACATTATTTTTTCGTTATATGAAACCTTTAATAGAAAAGGGTCACATTTATATTGCTACGCCTCCACTTTATTTAATTAGAAAAGGAAATCATTATCAATATGCTTGGAATGATCAAGAAAGAGAAAACATTATCCATCAATTGGGAGGAAGAAAATATGTCTATATACAACGATACAAAGGATTAGGAGAAATGAATGCAGAACAACTTTGGGAAACAACTATGAATCCTAAAAAAAGAACTTTACGTAAAGTGAATATATCTGATTATTCAGAAGCCGATAATATATTCTCAATTCTTATGGGAGACGAAGTTCCTCCAAGAAGAAATTTTATAGAAAAAAATGCGATACATGCAAAAATTGATGTTTAATTTTTTTTTAGTTAAAAAAATCAATCAAAATGAATTATATTCAATCGATCCTATTAGGGATTATTGAAGGAATTACAGAATTTTTTCCTATTTCTTCTACAGGACACATGATTTTTGCAGCATCCATAATGGGAATTATTAAAAATAAAATAACAAATTTATTTATTGTTTCTGTTCAGTTTGGAACTATTTTATCTGTAATTTTTTTGTATAGAAAAAAGTTTTTTTTTCAAAAATGGGATTTTTATATAAAAATTTTTTTAGCGACTTTTCCTGTAGGTATTTTGGGTTTTTTTTTCAACAGGATAACCAATTTTTTTTTAGATAAACCACTCATCATCGCTTTATCTCTATTGATAGGAGGATTATTGATTTTGAAAGTAGAAGTTTTTTATGAAAAAAATTTTTTTCATAAAAAAAATGGGATTACTTATTTTACCGCTTTTATTATTGGATTATTTCAATGTATGGCTTTAATTCCAGGTGTATCTAGAAGTGCAACGACTATTGTTGCTGGTATGCTTCAAAACGTAAATAAGATAAAAACCATTGAATTTTCTTTATTTTTATCTGTACCGGTTATTGGAATTGCTACATGTAAAAAGTTATTTGACTATTATTTTCAATTAAGTTCTTTTACATTTAAAGATATAGAATTACTGTTATTAGGAAATATAGTATCTTTTATAACCGGAATGATAACTATAAAATGTTTCATAAAATATTTAAAAAATTTTAAATTATTTGGATACTATAGAATTATTTTAGGAACTTTTTTTATCATTGTCCATTATTTAATAAAACCGATTGAAAAATTTTGATTCAAAGTTTATCAGAATTTAAAAATGGAAAAATATTATTGGTCGATAAACCATGGGGATGGACTTCTTTTGACATTGTCAAAAAAATAAAAAGTCATATTCTATCCGAAAAAGAAAATTTAAAAATAGGACATACAGGAACTTTAGATCCTTTTGCTACAGGTTTATTAATAATATTAACAGGAAAATATACTAAAAAAGTAAATGAAATTCAAAATTATAAAAAAGTTTATACCGGAATTATGAAATTAGGTTGTGAAACCTTGTCTTTTGATTCAGAAACAGAAGAGAATAATTATTCTTCCATTTCCCATATTACTCCTACATTGATTAAAAAAATATCTCAAAAATTTTTGGGAGAAATCGATCAATATCCCCCATCTTTTTCTGCTTTGAAAATAAAAGGAAAAAGATTCTATGAATATGCTAGAAAAGGAATCAAAATAGGACTTAAATCTAGACGTGTAAAAATTTATAAATTTCATATCCTAAAAATAGCAATTCCCTACATAAAATTTTTTATAGAATGTGGAAAAGGAACTTATATTAGATCTATCGCCCAAGATTTTGGTAAAGCACTTAATAGCGGTGCTTATATCCTTTCTTTAAGAAGAGAAAAAATCGGAAATTTTTCTATGAATTCTTCTTCCATCAAATTAAATGTTTCAAAAAAATTTCCGTGTTATTTACTATAAATTAAATTTTGTATTTTTTGTACCATATATTAAACTTTTTTTGGATTTCTTCATGAGTTAATGCCCCTTTTTTGACTCCTTCTAATAAATGTTTTTTGAATAAAACACCGTTTTTAGAAAAAATGGATTTTACCGTATGAGTTGGTTGTGCTCCTTTGATCAACCATGATACAGCATTTTTCATTTTTAATACAGTAGAAGGAGGATCTGTATGAGGATTGTATGTTCCTAGTTTTTCAATAAATTTTCCATCTCTAGGAGAACGAGAGTCAGCTACAACTATATGATAAATAGGTTTATGCTTTTTTCCAATTCTTTTTAAACGAATTTTTACAGACATAATTTGATTAGATTATATTAATGAAACTTTATTCAGGTTTTTATAGTCTAGTGGTCTAAATTTAGATATAATTATCATGTTTTTGAAAAAAAATGATATATATTTACATTTTTCATAGACCCGTTGTGTAACGGTAGCACAGCAGATTTTGGTTCTGTTAGTTGGGGTTCGAGTCCCTACGGGTCTGTTCCCTTGTATATAGTTTTGGGATTTTAGAGAACAAAATGAAATGAGTATTGGAATGAAAATCAAAAAAGAAAAAGTTTTATTAATAGCTTTTTTAAGTGTTTTAGCATATATATTTATTCATTTATCAAAATCCTTATTAGGATTGGATAAATTTTCTCTTTGCATATTAAGATGTTTCGTTATATCAATTTTCACATTGTATTCTTTTATGAAAAAAGATTTAACGACTTGGATCTTATTATCTATTATCATAGGAATAGAAATGGGATTAGATATGCCAAAAATTGCTGTGGAACTCAGATTTTTATCTCAAATATTTTTGAGATTGATAAAAACTATTATTTCTCCAATATTATTTTCAACTTTGGTAGTTGGAATAGCAAGTCATTCTAATATTAAACAATTAGGTAGCATGGGGTGGAAATCTCTATTATATTTTGAAGTGGTGACAACTTTAGCTTTGTTTATTGGTCTTATAGCCATTAATGTATCTCAAGCAGGGGTGGGTATTGTGATGCCTTCAGGAATGATGCAACAACAATTACCAAAAGTAGAAAGTAGAACTTGGCAAGATACAATTCTTCATGTATTTCCGGAAAATTTTATAAAATCGATCTATCATGGAGATGTATTACCCATAGTGATATTTTCCGTTATATTTGGTGTATCCATGGTTTTCTTAGAAGATAAGAAACGAAGTCCTATATTACTATTTGCAGAAAGTCTTTCAGAAATCATGTTCAAATTTACTAAAATTATTATGTATTTTGCCCCTATAGGGGTGGGATCTGCCATTGCTTATACAGTAGGACATATGGGATTGGATATTTTATATAATTTATTTCAATTATTATTGACTCTTTATATTGCTTTATTGATTTTTTTGATCGTTGTTTTATTTCCTATTCTTTTGTGGATTAAAGTTCCTTTAAAAGGTTTTATAAAAGCATTAACGGAACCTGTATCACTCGCGTTTGCTACTACGAGTTCCGAATCTGCCTTGCCTTTACTTATGGAAAATTTAGAAAAACTAGGTGTTCCTAGAAAAATTATAGCTTTTGTAATTCCGACAGGTTATAGCTTTAATTTAGATGGAACTACTCTTTATTTATCATTAGCAACCGTTTTTGTAGCACAAGCATCTGGTATTCCTTTGAGTTTTAGTCAGCAAATATTTATAGGACTTACGTTAATTTTAACCAGTAAAGGAGTTGCTGGAGTTCCTAGAGCATCTTTAGTAATTCTTTTAGCTACTGTAGCTTCTTTTGGATTACCTACTTGGCCCATATTAGCAATTATAGGAATAGATGAATTAATGGATATGGCTAGAACTACCGTAAATGTTATAGGAAATGGATTAGCAAGTTGTGTAATTGCTCGTTCGGAAGGAGAATTGGATGAAAAAAAAATGTTAGATTATATCCAAGGAGAAAATGGTAGAAAATAATTTGTAATTGAATTTTGAAAAAAATTGTTTTTTTATAGGAAAAAAATGTTCTATGCCCACCGGAGTAGTTACCAGCAAGTGTAATTCCAATATAGCTTTAATTAAATACTGGGGAAAACATAATAATCAAATTCAAATACCATTGAATTCGTCTATTAGTTATTCTTTAGGAAAAGTATACACAGTTACACGATTAATTTATAAAGAGAAAAAAAATAAAAAGAAAAAAAAATCTATAAGAGTATTTTTTTCAGGAAAAGAAAAAACTAGTTTTCTTCCAAAAATTTTAGAATTTTTTCATAGAATTTCATTTTATTGTTCCTACTTACGAGATTTTAATTTTATTATAGAAACCTATAACACTTTTCCACATAGTAGTGGAATAGCTTCTTCCGCTTCTTCCATGAGTGCTTTAGCATTATGTATCATGAAAATAGAAAAAAAATTGGTCTCTTCTTTAAAAGAAGATTTTTTTTTACAAAAAGCTTCTTTTTTAGCTAGATTAGGTTCTGGAAGTGCATGCAGATCAATTTATCCTGGACTCGTTATTTGGGGATATCATCAATCTATAAAAGGAAGTAATAATCTTTATGCAATCCCATATCCATATGAAGTTCATTCCATTTTTAAAAAAATAGAAGATACTATTTTAATCATAGATGATGAACCCAAAAAAATATTGAGTTCAAAAGGACATCAGTTAATGAGTAACCATCCTTATGCTAAAGAAAGATTTAAATGTGCTAATAAAAACATGAATCGACTTATATCGATATTAAAAATAGGAGATTTTCAAGAGTTTGGAGAATTAATAGAGCATGAAGCTTTGACTCTTCATGCCATGATTATGACCTCTCGTCCCTATTTTTTATGGATGAAACCTAATACACTGAATGTAATTCATACAGTATGGGATTTTAGAAAAAAGAGCAATAAAAATATTTATTTTACATTAGATGCAGGCGCTAATGTTCATCTATTATATCCTATTCAAGAAAAAACATCCATTATTAAATGGATATATAGTGATTTATTTTCTTTTTGTAAAAAAATTATAGAAAGTTTCTGTTTGTATAATTAATAATTATCTTTGTTTTTATTTTGGTGGACGTAGCTCAGCTGGTTTAGAGCATCAGATTGTGGTTCTGAGGGTCGCCGGTTCGAATCCGGTCGTCCACCCCATAATTTCAATTTAATATCTTTTTAATTCTTTTGAAAGCTTCTATGATTTTATCTTCTGATGAAGCATAAGAAATACGTAAACATTCATTATCTCCAAAAGCACTTCCACTAACGGTAGCTACTTTCGTTTTATGAAGTAAAAATTCAGAAAATTCATCTGAATTTTTAATGATCTTTCCATGTAACTTTTGTCCAAAAAAATATGAAACTTTTGGAAAAATGTAAAAAGCTCCGTTAGGTTTATAAAATTGAAATCCATCAATTTCTTTTATCATATCTAAAACTAGATTTCTTCTTTTTTCAAACTCTTTGATCATATATTCTATTTTATTGGGATGAGCATCTAACGCAGTCACAGCAGCCATCTGTGCAATTGAATTGGCGCAAGATGTCATTTGTCCTTGTATTTTATCACAAGATTGAGCAATCCATTCTGGAGCTCCAATATATCCAATTCTCCAACCTGTCATTGAAAAAGCTTTAGATAATCCATTCACGGTAATAACTTGATGATAAATTTCAGGAAATGTAGCAATACTAGTATGTTTTTCGGAATAACAAATATGTTCATAAATTTCATCAGAAATAATCATGATTTCTGGATGTTTTTTTAAAACTTCCGATAAATTTTTGAGTTCTTCATAAGAATAAACACTTCCGGTAGGATTACAAGGAGTACTAAAAATAAACAATTTTGTTTTAGATGTTATCGCTTTTTCCAATTGTTCTGGATCAATCTTAAAATTGTTATTCATAATTGTTGGAATGATAACAGGATAAGATTCACAAAATTTTACCATTTGTAAATAACTAACCCAATAAGGAGCAGGGATAATTACTTCATCGTCTTTATTCAATAAAGACAAAAGAACATTCATGATAGCTTGTTTAGCTCCGTTAGAAACTACAATTTGAGAAGGTGTATATTTTAAATGATTATCACGGTAAAATTTTTGGCATATTACTTTCTTAAGCTCTAAATATCCGGATACGGGAGTATAATGGTGATACCCTTTATCTATAGCTTTTTTTGCATCGGATAAAATAAAATTAGGTGGTGAAAAATCAGGTTCTCCCAAACTCAAATTTATAACGTCATAACCTTGATTTTTCAATTCTCTGGCTTTAGACGACATAGCTATGGTTTGTGAATAAGATATATTCTGTAAACGATAGGATAGTCTATTTTTCATATCATAAATATTTATTAATTATTGGAATTATTTGAAATGATTACAAATCTAAATAAATTTGATTATAAATTTATTGTTCATTCATAATATGGAATTAATTCAAAAATATTTTCCAAATCTATTGGATCAACAAATCTATAAACTGTCTTCTTTAAAAAATTTATATGCATATTGGAATACATATGTAAATTTAATTTCGAGAAAAACATTTAACGATTTTTATCAACAACACGTTCTATTTTGTTTAGGAATTGCTAAAGTATTTTCTTTTTATCCTGGTTCATGCGTCATGGATTTAGGTACAGGAGGAGGATTTCCGGGTATTCCTTTATCTATCGTTTTTCCTCATACAAAATTTATATTAGTAGATTCTATTAGAAAAAAAATAAAAATTATAGAAAAAATTATATATCATCTTCATTTAAAAAATGTGTTTCCTATTTGTATACGTGCAGAGAAATTAGAAAATCAATTTGATTTTGTAGTTACTCGATATGTCAAAAAAATAGACATCATCCATAATTGGATAAAAGATAAATTTAAATACAAATCTACTTATAAAATACAAAATGGAGCTTTCTATATAAAAGGAGGAAATCTTTATGATGAATTAAAAAGATTTCCTCATGCAGTAGAATATCCTTTAAATCATTATTTTAATGAACCATTTTTTATCACTAAAAAAATTGTTTGGATTTCCAATATTTAAACGAATGAAAAATGAATCCTAAAAAAATTTTTGTAAAAAAAGTAAAACAAAAAGGAGGATGGGTCAATGCTCATGCTCACTTGGATAGAGCTTATACTCTAACAAAAAAAAATTTCAAATACTCTTATTATCCTCTTAAACAAAAATGGTATTTGGTTGATGAAATGAAACGTTTAGCGACTGCAGAAGACATTTATATCCGTATGGAAAAAGCCTTAGAATATTTTTTAATGCAAGGAACTCAAGCTTTATGTTCTTTTATTGATGTAGATGAAGTTATTGAAGATCGCGCCTTAAAAGCCGCTAAAAAATTGAAAAATAATTATGAAAATTCTATTCATATTTGTTTCGCAAATCAAGTTCTTAAAGGTATTTTGAATCAAAAGTCAAAATATTGGTTTGATCAATCAATAGAATTTGTAGATATTATTGGTGGATTACCTGCTATAGATTCTGGAAAAGAAGATGAACATCTAGATATTTTATTACAAACAGCTAAAAAAAAAGGAAAAATTGTACATGTACATGTGGATCAATTTAATACAATAGATGAAAAAGAAACTGAAAAACTAGCAAAAAAAACAATAGAACATGGAATGCAAGGAAAAGTAGTCGCCATACATAGTGTTTCTTTAGCCGCACATGCAAGAAATTATCGTTATCAAATATACCAATTAATGAAAAAAGCAGACTTAATGGTAATATCTTGTCCCATTGCTTGGATTGATCATACTAGAAGTGAACGTTTAACTCCTACTCATAATTCTATCACTCCAGTAGACGAGATGGTTCCTGAAGGAATTATAGTGGCTTTTGGTACAGATAATATTTGTGATATCTATAAACCTTTTTCTGATGGAAATTTATGGATAGAACTAAGAGTGATGTTGGAAGCTTGTCATTATTATGATATAGATCATTTGGTAAAAATTGCGACAATCAATGGATTAAAAGTATTAGGATTGAAAAAAAAGTAATTTATTTTTTTATCTTTTTTTTTCTGGACGCATTTGTGGAAAAAATAACACTTCTTGAATTGATTTTTTTTGAGTCAATAACATTACTAAACGATCGATTCCAATTCCAATTCCTGCAGTCGGAGGCATACCAAATTCCAAAGAACGTATAAAATCTTGATCAATTGATATAGATTCGTCTTTTATGTTTTTTTCGGAAAATTTCATTTGTTCTCGTAAACGATTCAGTTGATCTATAGGATCATTAAGTTCGGAATAAGAGTTAGCAATTTCTTGACCATTGATAATGAGTTCAAAACGTTCGGATAAATTTTCTTTATCACGGTGTTTTTGGGTTAAAGGACTCATTTCTATAGGATAATCAATAATAAAAGTAGGATCGATATAATTTTTTTCGCATTTTGTTTCAAAAATATTTTCAATCAGTTTAGCCTTACTCATTTTTATATTTTCTTCTATATGCAATTTCTGACAAACTTTTCTTAGTTTATCCTTTCCCATTTCTTTGATATTAAATCCGGTATATTTTTGAATCGAATCTAGTATTGGGATACGAGGAAAAGGAGTTTTAAAATTAATATGATGATTTTTTTGAAATTTATTACAGATACATTTCATTAATTTTTCTGTAAAATTCATCATCCAGTAATAATCTTTATAAGCAACATAAAGTTCTAATACGGTAAACTCTGGATTATGAAAACGATCCATCCCCTCATTTCTAAAATTTCTGGAAAATTCATATACCCCATGAAATCCTCCTACAATCAATCTTTTTAAATAAAGTTCATTAGCGATACGTAAATATAATGGAATCCCCAGTGTATTATGATACGTTTTGAAAGGACGAGCTATAGCTCCTCCAGGAATGGATTGTAGAATGGGAGTATCTACTTCTATATATTCTTGATCATTTAAGAAATTCCTTATTTTTTGTATGATATGTGTCCGTTTTAAAAAAATTTCTTTTACATGATCATTGACTATAAGATCAACATAACGCATACGATAACGCTGTTCCGTATTGGAGAAAGCATCATATATTTTTTTATTTTTATCCACTTTGACTTGTGGTAAGGGTCGTATAGATTTAGACAATAAAGTGAATTGATGAACATGTATGGTGATTTCATCCATTTTTGTCTTAAATAAAAGACCTTTTATTCCAATGATATCTCCTATATCTATAAGTTTTTTCAAAAAAATATTATAAGCATCTTTTTTTTTCATGTTATTCGAAGATAACAATAAATGATCCTGAGTAAAATATATTTGTATACAACCCGTATGATCTTTTATCTCCCCAAAAGAAGCTTTTCCTAAAATACGTAAACGCATTAAACGTCCAGCTATACTTATAGTTTCTTTTTCCTTAAAATTTTTTTGTATCTTACAAATGGTCGTCGTTGTAATATATTCTTCTGATGGATAAGGATTGATTCCCAACAATTTCAGTTTATCTAGTTTTTTTCTTCGTATAATTTGTTGTTCTGATAAATAGATCATAGAATGATTTATGTGTATGTCTTCCATACGAAACGAACGAATTGAATGAAACGAAGGTACATTTGTTATATAAATTTTTCACAAACTATGAAAAAAAAAATACTTTTTTTAGAAGATTTAGGAAAAAAAGAATATCAAGAAACTTGGAAATATCAAAAAAAATTATTTGATGATATCATACAAAAAAAAATAAATAAGACACCCGATCAAAAAGCGGGATATTTTCTATTTGTAGAACACCCTCATGTATATACCATAGGAAAAAATGGAAAAAAGAATAACCATTTATTGGTTTCATCTGATTTTTTAAAAAAAATAGATGTTTCTTTTTATCAAACAGATCGAGGAGGAGATATCACTTATCATGGGCCTGGACAATTGATAGGATATCCCATTTTAAATATGGATTATTTTTTTACGGATATTCATAAATATCTCCGTCTTTTAGAAGAAGTGATTATCCATTTTTTATGGAAAAATTATGAAATCAAGGGAGAACGAAAAAAAGGAAAAACAGGAGTTTGGTTTAATGTAAAAAATGGAAAATCCAGAAAAATATGTGCAATAGGAATTAGAATGAGTCGTTGGGTAACGATGCATGGATTCGCTTTAAATGTCAATACAGATTTACAGTATTTCAATTATATTATACCTTGTGGAATTGATAATCAAGAAGTAACTTCTTTAAAAAAAGAATTAAAAAATAATGATATCTCTTTTCAAAAAGTGAAACATATGGTAAAGGAATCTTTTCAAGAAATTTTTGATGTCGAATTTATAAATATACCAAAAAAAATGGTATTTTAATTGATGGGTTCGACTATCATAATTCCATCTTTATCTATTTTTTTGATCAATACATCTTGTAATGTATTTTCATATATGGAAAAATTGTATGAATGTAATCGCATTTTAGTTCTAATATAATTTTCTGTATATCCATACAAATATTCTTTATGACGAGAATTTTTTTCGAATAAAACGGTTTTTTTAGTATAAATTTGTTTTTTACAGAAAAAACGGTATTTTTTGTTTGAAAGGATTCTTAAAACTTGATTTCGTTTCCCTTGTATTTTTTTAGATACATTTTCCTGTATTGTGCTAGATTGTGTATGAGGTCTAGAAGAATAGGTAAATATATGTAAAGATGAAATTTCTAATTTTTTCAAAAAATGAAAAGTTTCCAAAAAATTTTGATGTGTTTCTCCAGGAAAACCAACAATAATATCAGAACCTATATAAGCATCTGGCATTAAAGATCGAATTTTATTTACTTTTTCTTGATAAAGTTCTCGTCTGTAACGTCTATTCATTTTTAATAATATTTCATTACTTCCAGACTGTAAAGGGATATGAAAATGAGGGACAAAATGTTTACTTTTAGATAAAAATTCAATACATTCATTTTTAAGCAAATTAGGTTCTATAGAAGATAAACGAATTCTTACTTTTTCTTGTATTTGATCTATAGCTTGTATTAAATCAAAAAATGTATATAACGGTCTATTTTTTTCGTTTTTTCTATAATCGCCTATATTGATGCCTGTTAACACGATTTCTTTAACTCCTTTATTAAAAAGAAATCTAATATTTTTCAATATGTTTTCGATTTTTTCAGAACGAGAAGGCCCTCTTGATATAGGAATAATGCAATAACTACACTTATAGTTACATCCATCCTGGATTTTCAAAAATGAACGAGTTCTATCTCCAACGGAAAACGATGTAAAATAAGTTTTTTTCGAAATAATATTTGCATAATATTTTTTTCTCAAAAACCATTCTCGATTTATATAATCTATAATTTTAAATTTTTCTTCATAACCTAAAACCAGATTAACTCCAATGATAGAAGATACCTCTTTAGGATTTAATTGAGCATAACATCCGATTGCGACAATAAAAGCTTTTGAATTTTTATTCATAACATTACGTACGATATGCTTAAATTCAATTTCTGCATTTTTTGTGACAGAACAACTATTGATCACATAAATATCTGCATAACTATTGAAAGGAACATGTTGATAATCTAAGTTAGAAAACTTTCTTGCTATGGTAGAGGTTTCTGCGTAATTGAGTTTACAACCCATGGTATGAAATGCTACTTTTTTTTTCAAGATTTTTGGGGGCTCTTTGAGGAAAAATAATCTACAATTCCACTATGACTAGCTTTTATCGTTCTTTTTCCTTTTGTCCAATTTGCAGGACATACTTCTCCACTTTTTTCATAATATTGAATAGCATCTATCATACGAATAGCTTCATGGACATTCCTTCCTATAGGAAAATCATTAATTAAAAGATGTTTGATAATCCCTTCTTTATCTATTAAAAATAAACCTCTATAAGCAATAAGTTCTCCCGTTGCTTTTAATTCTTCATTATTGCAAATCCAATTTCCAGATAATACTCCATAGTTATGAGATATAGTCTTATTTATATCCGAAACAATAGGATAAGTGACTCCATGTATTCCTCCTTTTTCTTTTGGCATCTGTAACCAAGCCCAATGAGATTGTTCTGTATCCGTAGATACGGCTATAATTTGTACATTTCTCATTTCAAAATCATGAATTTTTTCTTGAAATGCATATATTTCTGTGGGACAGACAAAAGTAAAATCTTTAGGATAAAAGAAAAGTAAAACATATTTACTTCCTTGAAATTGTTCTAAAGTAAAATTTTGTACAATATCTTTCCCATTTAAAACCGCATTTGCCGTAAAATTTGGCGCTTTTTTTGAAATTAATGTATTCATTTTTCACATATTTATACGCACGAATTTACCAAAACTTAAAAAAATAAAAAAATAAAACAAAAAAAATCAGACATATCTATGTAATTTTTTATGAAGTTCATTTTTAACATTTGTTAAATACATGATTTTTTTAAAAAAAGCTTCTCTATCCTCATCTTTTGTAAGATAATTTTGATAATGTATGATTTCTTTTTGAATCAATTTAGAGATATGTAAAGATTTATATCTCAATAAAACATCATGAATATATTGATTCATGTGATCCTCTTGAGAGGATACTTGTATTCCTTTTCTATCCCATTTGGATAATGAATACGATTTTGTATTTTTTTTGTTTGAAGAATTTGAAGAAATTATTTGTTTATTTCGTAAACAAACTTGATTAAATATTTCTTGATTCTTTTTTAAAAAAAAACGTAAGTTATAGGATTTAAATACGCGTAATACTTCTTCTATAACCGTTGTATTGTGTGCTTTTTTTTTGATGATTTTATTTCCATGATTTAAGATTAATTGAATTAATTCTTCTTCAAGAAGAAGAAGAGTATTTCTTTTTTTGAAAAAAAACTTAGAGTCTCTCTTAATCTGAATAGAACTAAATTTATGTGCATTTTTTTCCTTTATTCTTCTCAATTCAGAAATCAGAATTTTTTGACGAATATTTAGTATTTTTGAAGCTTCTTGCAGGTATAATTCCTTTTGAATAATATTAGATATTTTTGAAATACTATTCAAAATATTTTTGACTAAAAATGATTTCTTAATGGGATCATCTTTATGGAATTTTTCATATATTTTTTGTTTAAAGGAAACAAAATTGTAACTATTTTTGGCTACAAAATCTTTGAATTGAGAAAAAGAATATTTTTTAGATATAAAATCTGGATCTTCTCCATTATAAATGAATAATATACGTAAATTCATTTCTTGTTCTAGTATCATATTTATCCCTCTTAAAGAAGCTTTAATTCCAGAACGATCTCCATCATAAAAAAGAACAATATTTTTTGTAAATTTTTTGATCAATAGGATTTGATCTACGGTGAGTGAAATACCAGAAGAAGAAACTACATTTTTTATACCAAATTGATGTAAAGAAATCACATCTGTATATCCTTCCACTAAATAACAAAAATTTTCTTTCAAAATATTCTTTTTAGCTTGAAACAAGCCATATAAAATTTTACTTTTTTGAAAAATATTACTTTCTGACGAATTTATATATTTAGTGCTTGAATATACAGAATTAATATTTCTTCCTCCAAAACCTATAACTTTTCCTGATAAATTATGTATTGGAAACATCACACGTTGACGGAAACAATCGAAAAAATGATTAGTTTTTCTAAAAACTGTTAATCCAGATTGTTGAATATCCCGTATTTTAAATCCTTGTTTTGATACAGTTTTTGTAAGTAAATTACAAGAAATAGGAGCATAACCTAATTCGAATTTTTGAATAATTTTTATATCAAAACCTCTTTTTTGAATTAAATAATTCAATCCATTTTTTTGTCCTTCTTTAGTGTCATATAATTGATGAATAAAAAAACGTTTCGCATAATCTTGAATCAAATACAATTTTTCTTCTTCTTCATTATCCTTGTTGTCTTCTATCTCATCAATCTTGACATCATATTTTTTGGCAAGAAAACGTAATGATTCCTTATAAGTAAAATGTTCATGCTCCATCAGAAAAGTGAGTATATTTCCCCCTTTTCCAGAACTAAAATCTTTCCATATTTTTTTTGTAGGAGACACTATAAGAGAAGGTGTTTTCTCATTAGAAAAAGGGCTTAGTCCTCTATAATTAAAACCACTTTTTTTTAATTCTACAAAATCTCCAATAACATCTTCAATACAAGAAATAGAAAGTATTTTTTTTACAGTTTCTTTAGAAATCATTAAATAATGTTTAAATTCCTAATTTCATTTTATGAATAATTTTTTTTGGATTAGAATCGGAAAAAATAGTAGTTCCTGATACCAATATATCTGCTCCATTTTTGAATAATAAAGAAGAATTTTCTAAATTAATTCCTCCATCTACTTCTATGAGAGCAGAAGAATCTTTTTTTAATATTAAATCTTTAGTATCTTCTAATTTTTGATATGTTTGATGAATGAATTTTTGTCCACTATAACCAGGATTAACACTCATTAATAAAACAAAATCTATATCTTTAATAATATCTTGTAAAAGAACAACTGGAGTATGTGGATTCACAGCTACACCTACTTTCATTCCATTTTCTTTAATGTAAGAAATTGTTCTATTTAAATGAACGCAAGCTTCGTAATGAATATGTAAATGATTAGCTCCACAAGCTTTTAACTCTTCAATATAGCGTTCTGGTTGGAAAATCATTAAATGGACATCCATAGGTTTATCTGCATATTTTTTTACATATTTCGTAAACAAAAATCCAAAAGAAATATTAGAAACAAAAGAAGAGTCCATTATATCAAGATGAAACCAATCTGCCTCACTTTTATTTAACATTTCTATTTCACGATATAAAAAAGCTAAATTTGCTGAAAATAAAGATGGAGCTATAATTTTTTTCATATTTTTATTTTATAGTAGGAATATAGGAATATTTGATCAAATCATGACTTCACTAATTCCAGTATGAGAAAACCCTCCATCATGATATAAATTTTGCATGGTTACTTTTCTTGTTAAATCTGAAAATAATGTAATTATATAATTAGCGCAATCTTGTGTAGAAGCGTTTCCTAACGGAGATATTTTTTCAGATAATATTAAAAGTTTATTAAACCCTTTAATGGCTTTTGCTGCTCGTGTTATACTAGGAGACTGTGATACAGTATTAACCCTTACTTTTTCTTTAATTCCCCAATGATAACCAAAATTGCGCGTAATACTTTCTAAATAAGATTTATAATCTGACATATCTCCATAATCTGGAAAACTTCGCTGAGAAGCAATATATGTAATAGCGACAATAGAACCCCATTTATTCATGGCTTTTTTATTCCAAGCTGTCTGCATAATTTTATGATAAGATACAGCAGATATTTCCCATCCTTTTCTCAAAAATTCATAATTTAAAGAAGTATAAGTTAAACCTTTTCGTATGTTCATAGACATAGCTATGGAATGTAATAAAAAATCTATTTTTCCTCCAAAATAATCTAATGTTTTTTCAAATAAAATATTAAGATCTGATATAGAAGTCGCATCTGCTGGAATCACCATAGATTTTGTTTTATGAGATAATTCATAAATTTTACCTACCCTTAAAGAAGCTGGTGTATTAGTTAATACAAAAGATGCTTTTTCTTCATGAGCACGTTCGGCTACCTTCCAAGCAATCGAACTTTCATCCAAAGCTCCAAATATAATTCCTTTTTTTCCTTTCAATAGATTGTAAGACATAGTTAAAATATTTCACTAAAAATACCTATTTTTTGAAATATTAAATATATCCTTGATTACGGATAAATAATCCAACTTTTCCCATGTAAAAAGTTCTACTTCTTGTTTTTTTTGATTTCCTTTAATATCCAAAAAAGACTTATACACTTTTTTTGGAGTTTTACCCATATGTCCATACACAGATGTTTCCTCATACATTGGTTGACGCAATTTCAACCTTTTTTCTATAGCATAAGGACGCAAATCAAAAATTCTTTTGATATTCAACGCAATGTTTTCATTATCTATTTTTGATTTACCATAGTTATTGACAAAAATTCCAATGGGTTCTGCAATCCCTGCAGCATAAGATATTTGTATGAGCAATTCATCTGAAATTCCTGCAGCCACCAAGTTTTTGGCGATATGTCTAGCCGCATAAGCTCCAGATCTATCCATTTTAGATGGATCTTTTCCCGAGAAAGCTCCTCCACCATGAGCCCCCCTTCCTCCATAAGTATCTACTATTATCTTCCTTCCGGTCATACCGGTATCCCCATGGGGGCCTCCCGTGACAAACTTTCCTGTTGAATTAATGTAATATTTTGTTCGATTCGTAAATAATTTTTTTATATTTTTGATATTATTCATTACTCTTGGAATGAGAATATTTTTAACATCATCAACTATGCGTTGATGCATTTTTTCTTTTGTATCAAATTCATCATGTTGAGTGGAAATGACAATAGTGTGAATATATAACGGAACATGAGCATCAGAATATTCTAAAGTGACTTGAGATTTTGCATCTGGACGTAAATAAGTCATTTTGTCTCCTTCATTTCGAAGAAATGAAAGTTCTCTTAATATACAATGTGATATTTCTAATGATAAAGGCATATAATTTTCCGTTTCATTCACAGCATAACCAAAAACTAAACCTTGATCTCCAGAACCTTGCTCTTCTTTTTTCGATTTTTGAATTCCCTCTAATAGATCCAAAGATTGTTCTTGAATTGAAGAAAGAACGCCACAAGAATCTGCATGAAATCTATATTCATTTTTATTGTATCCTATTTTTCTAAGTATATCACGAGCTATTTTTCTTACATTCACCCAGGTATTAGAATTGACTTCTCCAGCTAATATAATTTGACCCGTGGTAACTAAAGTTTCTATAGCTACTTTTGCATTTGGATCATACGCTAAAAAATGATCTAATATAGAATCAGATATTTGATCTGAAATTTTATCAGGATGACCTTCTGAAACAGATTCGCTGGTAAATAAATAAGACATTTTTAGAAATCAAATAATAGAATTTATTTTTTTTTTACAATGAATTATTTAACTTGATTCTGAATTTTCATAGATTCTTGATGTAACAATTTAAAAACTCCTTCAAGTAATTCTTCAGAAATTCCTAAACTTTTCCCCAAATTCATAGATCTTTTCATAATATCTTTCCATCTATTAGGTTGAAAAATAGCAATATCTGAATCTTTTTTTAAAGTTCCCAATTTTTTGGAAATATTCATTCTTTCGGCTAAAAGTGCAATAATATTTTCATCAAGTTCATCAATTAAAATCCTAAAAGAATTTAAATATCTTTGATTTTTTGGATCACATTTTTCGATATTTCTTAATTCTTTTAACATTTCCAAAAGATTTTCTGGAGTGATTTGTTGTTGAGCATCGCTCCAAGCATGATTAGGATCACAATGACTTTCGATCATTAATCCTTCACATTTAAAATGATAAGCTTTTTTTGCGATATCCAAAATTCCTTTTTTATTTCCACAAATGTGTGAAGGATCACATATAATAGGAATTCGAGGAATAAGATCTTTTAAACTCAATAATAGATTCCAATTAGGTTGATTACGATATTTTGAGTTTTTATAGGTATAAAATCCACGGTGTATCACTCCTAATTTTCTAATTCCTTTACCCAATAAACGTTCTAAAGCTCCTATCCATAATTCTATATCAGGATGAATTGGGTTTTTTACTAAAATAATTTTATTTTTTTCTCCTTCTAGTTCTAGAGCATCTGCTATTTCTTGAATGGTAAAAGGACTCGCCGTACTTCTGGCTCCTATCCAAAGAACATCTACTCCAAAAGAAATAGCTAATTTTATATGTTCTGCATTGGCGATTTCTGTCGCTATCATTAACCCCGTACTTTTTTTAACTTTATGAAGCCATTCAAGTCCTTTTTTTCCAATACCTTCAAAATTATTGGGTTTTGTTCTAGGTTTCCATATTCCAGCTCTAAATACTTGAATATATGAAGAATTCAATCTATGAGCTGTTTCTAATATTTGTTTTTCACTTTCTGCACTACAAGGACCGGATATAATGAAAGGTTGATTCCACTTATCAATCCAAGATCTATCTATATTATTATTCAAGTTTTCCATTACAACACATTTAATTTACACATATTTTTTATTTTTTATATTGTTTGCCTCTTTCATATATTGATTTATTTGATGAAATTTCTTTTTTATTAAATAATTACGAAATTTATTTAAATGATCAATATAAAAATCTATAGCTTGAATGACATTATTTCTATTTGAAATAAAAATAGGTAACCATGTTTCAGGATTGCTTTTCGCCAAACGTGTAGTTGAATTTAAACCACTTCCCATCATATTATTAAAAATTTTTTCTTCATTTTTAAATTTTTTTAAAACGGTATTAGCTAAAGAAAAGGAAATGACATGAGGTAAATGAGATATATAAGAAATATATAAATCATGTTCTTTGGATGTCATATAAATCACACGCATTTTCATAATAGAATAAATTTCTGTAGCGGTAGATATTGCATCTGGAGCACTAAGTTCAGAATCACAAATAATGCATTTTTTTTTATAGAATAAATCATAATCAGCTGAAATAGGGCCAGAATTTTCAATTCCTGCAATTGGATGTGTTGCAACAAAACGACTTCTTTTAGGATGAGAAAAAATCCTATTACAAATATCATATTTCGTAGATCCGGTGTCTAAAATGACTGTATCCATACTAATTTGATTTAGAATGTTTGAAAGTATATTTTCGATTTTGTTTACAGGAATAGATAAAATAATTACGGAAGATTGTATAATGAGATCCTGCAAGGGAATTATATCATCTACAATTCCAAGTTGTATAGCATGTAATTCATTTTCTTTATTAGAATCCGTTCCTATAAATTTATCTCCAAAATTGTATTTTCTCAATCCTAAAGCAATGGATCCACCAATTAAACCTAATCCTATTATTCCAATATTCATGACAAAATTCGATTTTTAGCTTCTTCTAAAATTTTTATTGGACAACACATAGAAAATCTTAGATATCCTTTTCCATTAGAACCAAATATTCGCCCAGGCGTTACAAATATGTGATAAGTTTTTAAAAAATTTTCGGACCATATACTATCATTTTGATCTACATCAGTAATTTTTGCCCAAACAAATATTCCCGCACTTTTTTTTTCATATTTTAAATTCAAATAATCACATAACTCCCATATAATTCTTCTTCGTTTAATATATTCTACATTTAGTTCTTCAAACCATTTTGAATTGTGATTCATAGCCTCTATCGCTCCAATTTGAATGGGATAATACATACCAGAATCCATCTGACTTTTTATTTTCAATATATTTTGAATAAATTCCTTTTTTCCTATTATCATTCCCACACGCCATCCAGGCATATTATAACTTTTGCTTAAAGAATTTAATTCCAAAGCTATATTTTTAGCCCCTTTTACATTAAAAATACTTAAAGGATGTTCCTGATTTAATATCAAACTATAAGGATTATCATGAACAAGTAACACATGATTTTTTTTCGCAAAAAAAACAATTTTTTCTAATTTTTCAAAGTCAATTGTAGCTCCCGTCGGCATATGAGGATAATTAATCCACATCATCTTGACTTTTGATATTGAAAGATCTTCTAATTTAGGAATCCAATTTTCATCCTCATGAAGGTCATAATAAATAATTTTTGCTTCTAAAAGTTCTGATATAGAGGAATAAGTCGGATATCCGGGATTTGGAATTAATACCTGATCCCCCTTATCTAAATAAGACATACTTATATGCATAATTCCTTCCTTTGAACCCATTAATGGCAAAATTTCATGTTTAGGATCAACATCTACTTGATAGACTTTTCGATACCAACTAGAAATAGAATTACGTAGGGTTTCTATTCCAATATAACTTTGATAAGTATTAGCATGCTTTAATTCTGACGCTTTTTTCATTTTATGTACAACCTCATATGGGGGAAGAAGATCAGGATTTCCAATTCCTAAATTAATGATTTTTACTCCATCTTTTTCAAGATTATGAATTTCCTTCATTTTTTTTGAAAAAAAATATTCTGATATTTTATACGTTCTTTTTGCTGCTACAATCATTAGGATGTAATTCTACCATTTTGATATTCTCCCATAATAGATAATTGATGAAGACAGGGAATTTTTTGTATTCGTTTTTTCATTTTTTCATAATCTTTCATATTGTTAAATATAATATCGACATAAAATGAATATTCCCAAGGTCTTTGAATGATAGGAATAGATTGTATTTTTGTCATGTTAATTCCAATACTAGATATAAGACTCAATATCTGAGATAAACTACCAGTAGTATGCAATATTTTGAATATCAATGAAGCTTTATTGAAATAATCATTTTTTTGTTTATAACAATTTTTAATAATAAAAAATCTGGTAAAATTACTTGTAATAGTTTGTATATTTTTAGAAATGATTTCCAGACCATACTCTTTAGCCGCATTTTCGGACGCTATGGCAGCTAAACCTTTTTTTCTGCATATAGAAATATATTTAGCAGCAGCAGCTGTGTCCGAATATTCAGATATTTTTATATAAGGATGTGTATCTATAAATAATTCACATTGTAAAATAGCCATAGGATGAGAATATATCTCCTTAATATCTTTTATATTTTGTCCTGGATAAGGGTAAGCCATGAGATGATGTTGTATTGGCATATATACCTCTCCCACTATTTTTAAATTATATTCAGATAAAAGACTGTAATTTGTCAATATCGTTCCCGCTATGCTATTTTCTATAGCCATGACACCGATATCTACATTAGATTCAGAAACAGAAATAGCTACTTCTCTAAAAGAAGAACATTCCATTAACTTATAATTACATCCTTCAAAATATTTAGAAACAGCTGCATGATGAAAACATCCTTTAACTCCTTGTATTGCTATTTTTTTCATGAAACCAAAAAAAAGATAGAATCACTATCAATCAAGCGGAAAAATTTGAAACAAATATAAAAAATTATTCTATTTTATACAATTTTTACAATTGAAATGATCAAATATGAATTGATCACAAAAAAATTAAAACGGTTAACTTTATGTTTTCGTATTCTACTATTTTATTATGCAAAAGAAAAAATCTTCTATAGGATGGAGGAATGAGAACCAGCGTCCTTCTCTTTCAGAAGTTTTTTCTTCCGTTTCTGTTCCTAAACAGAAAGGAATATGGAAAAAACTTTTTGCTTTTACTGGTCCAGGATTATTAATTGCTGTAGGATATATGGATCCAGGAAATTGGGCTACAGATATTGCTGGTGGTTCTAAATTTGGTTACATGCTTCTATCCGTTATTTTTATATCCAATTTTTTTGCTATTATTTTGCAACATTTAGCTTTAAAATTAGGAATTGTTTGTGAAAGAGATTTAGCTCAAGCTTGTAGAGATCATTATCCATCTTTTATTAGTTTTATACTATGGGTATTATGTGAGATTGCAATTGCCGCTTGTGATTTAGCTGAAATTATTGGTTCTGTATTGGCTTTAAAATTGCTTTTTGGCATTCCTATTACATGGGGTGTATTAATTACAGCTGTAGATGTTTTAATTATTTTATTTTTTCAATATAAAGGGTTTAGATATATTGAAAGTGTAGTTGCCGCTTTAATTTTTACAATATTAGTTTGTTTTAGTTTTGAAATTATTAGTTCCAAACCTGAAATTTTTCCCATATTAAAAGGAATTATTCCGAATCCTGAAATCATAAAAAATTCGCATTCTTTTTATATATCTATAGGAATATTAGGAGCAACGGTAATGCCTCACAATCTTTATCTTCACTCAAGCATCATACAAACCAGAGATTATCCACGTACTATTGAAGGTAAAAAAATGGCTATAAAATATGCGACTATAGATAGCACCTTATCTTTATCTTTGGCTTTTTTTATTAACGCAGCTATATTAATTATATCTGCATCTACTTTTCATAAAGCTGGATATACAGAAGTAGCAGACATCATGGATGCACACGAACTATTAACTCCTATATTGGGGTCTAGTCTATCTGGAGTTTTTTTTGCATTAGCTTTACTTGCATCGGGACAAAATTCAACATTAACCGGAACACTAGCTGGACAAGTAGTCATGGAAGGGTTTCTTAATATAAAATTAAAGCCTTGGATTCGAAGATTAATCACAAGACTTATAGCTATTGTTCCAGCTATAATCGCCTCGATTGTTTATGGAGAAAAAGGAACAACTAAATTATTAATAATTAGTCAAATTATTTTATCAATACAATTAAGTTTTGCTATTATTCCACTGGTGAATTTTACGGGAAATTCTGAAAAAATGGGAATATTTGTAAATGGAATGATTCTACAAATATCAGCTTGGTTGATCACCATTATTATTGTATTATTAAATTTATTTTTATTATATAATACTTTATTGGGAAAAAGATAATACTTCAAAATTTAACGTAAATTCTCGTTTCCGATGTAATCGGATAGTTGCTTGATGTTTCCCTATTGATTTAATGACTTTATTTCCAGGTATTCTAATAAATTTTTTATCTATAGAAATTCCTTCTTTATTCAAAATTTTCATCAGATATTGATTATTAATAGAACCGAAAAGTTTACCTCCTTTTCCTACCTTTACTGGGATTTTAATGGTTAAATTTCTTAATTTATCTTCTATTTCTTTTGATTTTTCAATTAAAAAACGTTCCTTTTTAGAACGTTGTTTCAATATTTCATGAATATTTTTTATAGTTCCAGGTAATGCTAAAACAGCATATCCTTTAGGAATTAAATAATTTCTAGCATAACCAGGTTTTACATCTAATTCATCGTATTGAAATCCTAAGTTTTCTATATCTTTTTTGAGAAGAATTTTCATTTTATCTTAAATCATCTGTAATAAAAGGTAAAAGTCCAATATGCCTACATCTTTTAATAGCTGCATTTAATTTATTTTGATTTTTTTGTAAAGTTCCTGTAATACGACGTGGCAAAATTTTACCTTGCGCATTCAAAAATTTTATTAAAAATGTAGGATCTTTATAATCTATATATTTAATATTACTTTTTTCAAAAAAGCAATATTTTTTTTCTACTTTGGTTTCTATTTTAATAGGAGATAAATATCTTAATTCATTATCTACTATTGATTTGGGATGTTGATTATTTTCCTCTAATATCATAATTTTTCATCTTTTTTTAACAATTTTTTTCTTCTACTTTCAGCATATTTGATTCCATACTTATCTAATTTTACAGTTAAAAAGCGTAAAATACGCTCATCTTGTCTTAATTTCAATTCTAAATCAGAAACTAAATCAGAATTTAACAAAAATTCAAACAAGTGATAACAACCACTTTGTTTTTTTTGAATGGAATATGCTAGTTTTTTTAAACCCCAATGTTCCTGATAAACGATTTTTCCTTTTTTTTGTATGATGTAATTTTCATATTCTTTTGCTGTTTCTTTTGCTTGAGCATCCGATAATATAGGTGTTATTATTATAATATTTTCATAATGTTTAAGCATTGATTTTATTTTTATAAAAACGTAAATCTATATTTTTATGTTATTTTTTCAAAAAAAATTCTAAATTTTTTCTTTGATTTGATTCATCAGTTTTTCGATACGTCGTATACTTTCTTCTTTTCCTATCATTTCCAAAATGATGAAAATATCAATTCCTTTTAGAACCCCTACTAAAGCTAAACGAAATAATTGCATGATTTTATATTTATTTTTTGTTTTTTGAAACAAAAATTTCAAATTTAAAGAGGTAAATTCATTTATATTGATATTGCATAATAATGTCTTGGCTTGATCTAATTGATCAATAGTGTTTTCATGACAAATTTTACTGAAAAAATTAGCTTCATAAAAACTAGGAGAAATAAAAAAATAAAAAGAATGTTCCCATATTTCATGAATAAAATGAATCCGATCCATTGTTAAATGAATAACTTTCCATAAATAATCTTTTTTACATAAAATAGAACGTGTTTGGATTTTTTCAAAAAGAAAAGCAAATACATCTTCTTTTTTTAAATGTTTTTTATTAAACCAACTCGCTTTTTTAATATCAAAACAAACACCATATTTTTTTATTCTTTCTAAAGAAAAAAAACTGATTAATTCTTGTAAAGAAAAAATTTCCTTTTCAACTCCAGGATTCCATCCTAATAAAGCTAACATATTTACAAATGCTTCTGGAGAATAACCTAATTCTCTATATCCTGGTATGATAATTTTGGTTTTTGGAATTTTCCATTGTATAGGATATATAGGATAATTTAAATTGTCTATATTTCTTTTGCTAATTTTTCCTTTTCCATTATGTTTTAAAATTAAAGGTAAATGTGCAAAATGAGGAGGAGTCCAATCCAATGCTCTATATAATAATACATGCAAAGACATAGATGGTATCCATTCTTCTCCTCTTATCACATGAGTAATTTTCATTAGATAATCATCTATTATATTAGCTAAATGATAAGTCGCAAAACCATCTGATTTTAACAAAATTTTATCGTCTAAATAATCTGTATCAACTATTATAGTTCCACGTATAATATCATACATTTTTAATTTTTCTCCAGGTTTGATTTTAAATCGAACAACATAAGAACAAGATAGCAATTTATCATGTAATTGTTCTTTCGTCATAGTTAAAGAATTATTCAAAGACATTCTAATTCTAGAATTGTAAGAAAAAGTGAACCCATTATGATTATATTCTTTTCTTTTTTTTTCAATATCTTGATCGGAATCAAAAGCATAATAAGCATGTCCTTTTCTTAACAATTTATCGATATACATACGATAAATATTTCCCCTTTTAGATTGATAATAAGGAGAATAAGAACCTCCATACCCAACTCCTTCATCGGGTTCTATCTGACACCATTTTAATGTTTCCAAAATATATGATTCAGAATTATCAACAAATCTTTTTCGATCAGTATCTTCTATTCTCAGAATAAATGTACCACCATGTTTTTTAGCAAAAAGATAATTATATAATGCGGTTCGAATTCCACCTAAATGAAGTGGACCTGTCGGACTAGGAGCAAAACGAACTCTTACAGAATGTAGTGACATAATTTAATAAAATTTTATTTTCCAATACAAAATTTTGAAAAAATATTTTTGAGTATATCTTCACTTGTGATTTCTCCCGTAATTTCTCCTAAATATCGTAACGCTTCTTTAATATATACCGATATCAAATCCACTGAAACTCCTTGATTAAAAGCTTGATGTGCTAATGATAGTTCTTTTAATGATAGCTTTAAAGCTTCATAATGTCTATATTGTGTTACCACTATTTTTGTTTCTTTCAATTTATTCAAAAATAAAGAACTCAAAGTATTGAGTACTATTTTGACTTCATGATAATTTTTTGCCGAAATTTCAAAAAAATAAGGAATTTTTGACTTGAAATTTTCAAAATCATGACAAACGGATATATCTGATTTATTCGCTATGACAAAAATATTTTTCAATGGATATTTTTTATAAATATTTTGAATATCACTAATAATTTTTTGTTTTTTTTTATTCGAAGAATCAAAAATGTATAATATGACTTGAGCCTCTTCTATTTTTTTCATGGTTTTTTCCACTCCCATAATTTCTATAGGATCCTGTGATTTTCTAATCCCTGCTGTATCTAAAAAATGGAAAATAATTCCATTTAAAATAATTTCTCCTTCCACACAATCTCTAGTCGTTCCTTTTATATGAGATATAATGGAACGATCTTCTTGAATGACTTGATTAAAAAAAGTAGATTTTCCTACATTTGGTTCTCCAATAATGACCACATAAATTCCTCTTTTTATAGCGTTTCCTAACGAAAAAGATTCAATTAAATCTTTTAAAATTTTTTCTATATCTTGTAAAAAAGAAAAAAGTTCTGATCTTTTAGCAAAAATTATATTTTCTTCATAAAAATCCAATTCCAATTCTAGTAAAGAAGAAAAATTCAATAATTTTTTTCTTAATCCATGAATCATATTAGACAATCTCCCTTTGATATGTTGTAAAGATAGTTCGTGACAGATTTTATTTTCAGATACAATCAAATCAGCTATAGCTTCCGCTTGTGATAAATCTACTTTTTGATTTATAAAAGCACGAAATGTAAATTCTCCAGGACGAGCCAAACGGATTCCTTTTCTAATGAGCAATTGCAAAATTTGTTGTTGAATATAATAAGAACCATGGCATGAAATTTCAATCATGTTCTCTCCTGTATAAGAAAAAGGAGATTTAAAAATTGAAACTAAAACTTGATCTAATAAATTATGATTTTCTGCTTTAATATATCCTAAATGAATAGTATGTGTAGATTGATTCTCCAGTTTTTTTCCAGGTTTAATAGAAATAAAAATATTTTCAACAATAGATATGGAATTTTTTCCTGAAATACGAATAACAGAAATGGCACTAGATCCAATAGGAGTTGCTAAAGCAACAATGGTATCATCATCTAACATAAAAAAATTATTTAATAAATATTTTTTTTTGAAATTCGCATCATTTTAACTTCATAAGTTATGATATATTTGGACAAGTTTTATTGTTTTTTTCAAAAAACTCTTAAAGATTTATATACAGAATCTAAAGAAAGAGAAAATCTATTTTTTTTACTCACTACTCATATTTTTAAATGCGACAAAACAACTATTTTATTACGATTAAGTCAAAAAGAAAAAATAAATTTTTTGATTTACGATAAATTAATAAAAAAATTATGGGAATTAAAAAAAAATAGACCCATACAATATGTCATTGGTCATTCCTATTTTTTAGGAATTAAATTCATAGTTAATGAAAAAGTATTCATTCCAAGACCAGAAACAGAAGAACTTGTATACTGGATATTACAAGATCATAAGGTTTACAATCATGATAATAAAAATCCCGTTCAAGTATTTGATATTGGAACAGGAAGTGGATGCATCAGCATTACTTTAAAAAAAAAAAAACCTGAAATTGTACATATTTATGCTATTGACTTTGATACAGAAGCTCTGGATATAGCTCGTAAAAACGCAAAATTACATAATGTGAAAATTTCATTCAAAAATGTAGATATTTTAAAAGATATAATGTCTATCCCCGCAAGTAAAAATTATGTTAACATTATTGTTAGTAATCCTCCTTACGTAAAACTATCTGAAAAAAAACTTCTACATCCAAATATTGTTCAATACGAACCTTATCAAGCTTTATTTGTTCCTGATGAGGATCCTTTGATTTTTTATAAAAAAATTTCTTTTTGGATCCAAAAAAAACTAACTGGAATTATTTATGTTTATTTTGAAATCAACCAATTTATTTATTTAGATATTATTAATTTTTTGAGAAAAAAAGGATTTTTAAATATAGAAATCAAGAAAGATTTTCAAGGTTTTTTTAGAATGGTTCGTGCCGTTTATTACACAAAATAAACAAAATTACAATATAAAATGGATAAAAAAATAGAAAAAAAAATATATAAAATCAGAAAAGAATTATTAAAATATAATGACCAATATTATAATTATGATACTTCGGAAGTATCCGACTTATATTTTGATCAAAAATTAAAAGAATTATCTTTTTTAGAGAAAAAATATCCTGAATTACAGGATACTACTTCTCCTACAATGAAAGTCGGATCAAAAATTCATGAAAAAAATTCTATTTCTACTGTGAATCATCAATACAAAATGTACTCTCTTAGAAATACCTATTCTAAAAAAGAATTAATGATTTGGAAAACCAAAATCAGTCAATCAGTTCATTCTTTATCTTTTGTTTGTGAACCCAAATATGATGGAGTGTCTGTTAATTTAATTTATCAAAACGGATTTTTAAAAAATGCGGTTACTCGTGGTGATGGAGAGAAAGGAGAAGATGTTACAAAAAATATAAAAACGATCCCATATATTCCTTTAAAATTAAAAGGGAATCACTATCCTACGTATCTTGAGATACGTGGAGAAATTATTCTTTCTATAAGAAATTTTATAGAAATCAATAAAAAACGTATCAAAAATGGACAAATTCCTTATGTCAATCCTAGAAATACGGCGAGTGGAACATTAAAAATTCATGATACTCAAGAAGTACGTAAAAGAAATTTATTTTGTATCGTATTTCATGTTGTAGGAAATAATTTACCTTTTGATACACAATATGAAGCAATAAAATATATAAAATATTGGGGATTTAAAGCTCCGGATACAACACGTTTTTGCAAGAGTATGAAAGAAATATTCCATTTTATAGACTTTTGGAAAATTTATCAAAATCAACTTCCTTATCAAACGGATGGAATAGTCATCAAAGTTAATGAATATCAAAAACAATTCCTGTTAGGATTTACGAATAAATATCCACGTTGGGCTATCGCCTATAAATTTAGACAAAAATTATATGAAACCCAATTATTAAGTATTACATTTCAAGTAGGACGTACGGGGATTATTACACCTGTTGCTAATGTTGTTCCTACTTTTATAACGGGAACTACAATAAAAAGAGTCGTGCTTTATAATGATCGTTTCATACAAAAAATGGGGATTCATTATGGAGATACACTTTTGTTAGAAAAAGGAGGGAATATTATTCCAAAAGTAACAGAAATAAATATAAAAAAAAGATCAAATCAAACTTTTCCTGTATTTTTTTTGAAAAAATGTCCATCATGTAATAGTATTTTGACGAAAAAAAATGAATTATTTTATTGTACTCATCAAAATTGTTTTTCTCAAAGAATAGAAAAAATCATGCATTTCGTAAAAGTTATGAATATAAAAAAAATTGGAAAAAAAATAATTCATAAACTATATAAAAAAGGCTTTTTATATAGTTTTTATAATTTATATGAATTGAAAAAAAAAGAACTACTTCAAATTGATGGAGTTAAAGAAAAACTAGCATGTAGTATTTTAAATAATATAGAAAAATCGAAAGAAAACCCTTATTACAGGATACTATTTTCCTTGGGAATTCGTCATGTAGGAGAATATATTTCCAAGAAATTGACAGATAATTTTTGGAATATAAATTCTTTAATGCATGCAAGTTATCATCATTTAATTTCGATTTCTGGTATAGGTAAAGAAATTGCAACAAGTATCATTACTTATTTTTCAAATACAGAACATAAGCACATCATTAAAACGTTGGGAAAATATGGATTACATTTTTACAAATGTCCTATCACGAAAAAATATTCTTTTTTTGAAGGAAAATCTTTTGTATTTACAGGTAAATTATCTTGTATGACTCGTGATGAAGCTAAAAATATAATAGAATCTTTAGGTGGAAGAGTATATAATACCGTAAATAATGAAATTAATTTTATAGTAGTTGGAAAAAATTTCGGTTCCAAATTAAAAAAAAGTATGAAAAAAAATCATGTAATTATTTTAACAGAACATATTTTTTTGAAAATGCTTAAAAAAGAAAAAAAATGAAAATCAACCAATTTTAATGGTTACTCGTGATTAATTTAAGTCCGTATTGATGGTTTTTTTTTTCATATAGAAAACAGTATATTTAATTGTGGAGATTGATTCTTAGATGAGTTAATCCATCATTTAAGTCAGAAATCTATTTTTTTATGTTATTAAAAAATATATTTACAGAATCTGGATTCGAGTCTGAAGCTGAGTTTATACCCTTAATGAGTCAAGATGAAGAAGATCAGTTACTTAAAGACGATATTCCTGAACAATTATGTATCTTAACAGTAAGAAATATGGTTTTGTATTCTGGAATTGTTTTTCCAATTATAGCAGGAAAAAGTGGATCCATACAATTGTTACAAGATGCTTATGGTTTAGATAAAACAGTAGGAGTATTAACACAAAAAAATTCTGGTATAGAAAATCTTAGTGAAAAAGATTTGTATTCTATTGGAACGGTTGCTAAAATATTGAAATTATTGAAAATGCCTGATGGAAATACAACCGTTATTTTACAGGGAAAAAGAAGATTTAAAGTCAATCGTTTTATTCAAAATGATCCATATTTTAAAGCAGAAATTATAGCCTTAGAAGAAAATAAACCTTCCTGTAAGGATAAAGAATACCTTGCTTTAGTCGAATCTATAAAAGAAATAGCTATAAAAATTATTCAAGATAATCCCAACATTCCATCAGAAGCTAGCATTGCTATTCGTAATATAGAAAGTCCTTCTTTTTTAATAAATTTTGTAGCAGCTAATATGAATTTAGCGACTAGAGATAAACAAAAGTTATTAGAATACGATGATTTGAAAAAAAGAGCAATGGAAACGTTACGTTTTCTCAATGTGGAACATCAACAAATTAAATTAAAAAACGATATTCAATCCCGTGTTCGTAGTGATATGGATCAGCAACAAAGAGAATATTTTTTACATCAGCAAATTAAAGCCATACAAGAAGAACTCGGAGATATTTCTTATGAAAAAGAAATAGATGAAATGCGGGCTAAAGCTTCCAGAAAAAAATGGCCAAAGGAAGCAAAAAAACAATTTGATAGGGAATTACTAAAAATGCAAAGAACTAATCCTCAAATGCCAGAATATACAGTACAGAGGAATTATTTGGAATTAATGATTGATCTTCCTTGGGGGAGATATTCTAAAGATAATTTTGATTTAGAATATGCACAAAAAATATTAGATAGGGATCATTATGGACTGGAAAAAGTAAAAGAACGTATTGTAGAATATTTAGCTGTATTAAAATTAAGGAAAGATATGCGTTCTCCTATTCTATGTTTTTACGGTCCACCTGGAGTAGGAAAAACTTCTTTAGGAAGATCTATAGCTACCGCCCTGAAAAGAAAATACGTTCGTATTTCTTTGGGCGGATTACATGATGAATCAGAAATACGAGGACATAGAAGAACTTATATAGGAGCTATGCCGGGTAGGCTATTACAGTCTATTCGAAAAGTAGGGACTTCAAATCCGGTTTTTGTTATAGACGAAATTGATAAGATGGGAATAGGGGCAAATGGAGATCCTTCTTCTGCCATGTTGGAAGTTTTAGATCCTGAACAAAATACCTCTTTTTACGATAATTTTTTAGAAATGGGGTACGATTTATCAAAAGTATTATTTATTGCTACAGCTAATTCACTTTCTCATATTCAACCGGCATTAATAGATAGAATGGAGGTTATAGAAATGAATGGATATACTGTAGAAGAAAAAACACAAATTGTCAAAAAACATATATTACCTAAACAATTAAAAGAGAATGGATTAAAAAAGTCTGATTTGGTACTTGGAACAAAACAAATAGAAAAAGTCATTGAAAGTTATACAAGAGAATCCGGATTGAGAACTTTGGAAAAACATATTGCTAAATTAGCACGTTATGTAGCTAAACATATTGCTATGAATAAGAAATATGTAAAAAATTTAAGTATAGAAAAAATAGAAAATATTCTTGGAATTCCAAATGATCCAGATCGTTATGAAGAAAATAATGTTCCGGGTGTAGTTACTGGTTTAGCTTGGACTCATTTTGGAGGAGATATTTTATATATTGAATCTAGTTTATCTAAAGGTAAAGGTCATTTAAGTATTACTGGTAATTTAGGGGAGGTGATGAAAGAATCTGCAACAATTGCTTTACAGTATATTAAAGCTCATTATAAAGAATTTAACATAGATCCTATCATGTTTGAAGAAAAAAATGTACATGTTCATGTTCCTGAAGGAGCAGTTCCTAAAGACGGTCCATCTGCAGGAATAACAATGTTAACATCTCTAGTATCAAGTTTTACTAAAAGAAAATTAAGACCTCATTTAGCTATGACAGGAGAAATTACCTTAAGAGGGAAAGTTCTTCCGGTGGGTGGAATTAAAGAAAAAATTCTAGCAGCGAAACGTGCGAATATTAAAGAAATTATTCTTTCACAGGATAATAAAAAAGATGTAGATGAAATTAAAACCGAACATTTAAAAGGATTAACCTTTGATTATGTTAGAAATATGAATGATGTAATTCATTTATCTTTATTGTAAATTATGATGCATGAATTAGAAAATAATAGCTATCCAGTTCATAGAGAATACTTAATACAACTCGCAAAAAAATATGGAACTCCACTTTACGTATACGATTCTCAAAAAATAAAGAAACAATATATCAAGATGAAAAATGCTTTTAGTGGTATAAAAAATTTAATTATTAATTATGCCTGTAAAGCTAATACTAATCTTAATATATTAAAATTTTTGCAAAAATTGGGAAGTGGATTAGATACCGTATCTATTCAAGAAGTAGAAATAGGATTAAAAGCAGGTTTTTCACCTAAAAAAATTATATTTACACCAAATTGTGTTTCTATTCAAGAAATCAAAAAGGCTGTAAATTTAGGAGTTAGAATCAACCTAGATAATTTATCCATTTTAGAACAATTTGGAGAACATTATCCTGATTACGCCATAGGAATCAGAATCAATCCACATATTATGGCAGGAGGAAATTCTAAGATTTCAGTAGGACATATTGATTCTAAATTTGGTATTTCTTACTATCAAATCCCTCATATGAAAAGAATATTACAAAATACCGGACTTAAAATAGAAGGATTTCATATGCATACAGGATCTGATATATCAGATATTAAGGTATTTTTAGCTGGAGCAAAAGTCTTGTTTAAAACAGCTATAGATTTTCCCAATCTTAATTATATTGATTTTGGAAGTGGATTTAAAGTACCATACAAAAAAAATGATATAACAACGGATCTAAATTCTTTAAGTCATTCTATTACAGAAAAATTCGAATTTTTTTGTAAAACTTATGGAAGTCAAATTACTTTGATATTTGAACCAGGTAAATTTATAGTTAGTGAATCGGGATATTTTTTAGTAAATGTAAATGTCATTAAACATACTACATCTACTGTATTTGCTGGAGTGGATTCAGGATTTAATCATTTTCTTCGTCCTATGTTTTATGATGCTTATCATTGTATTGAAAATATTTCTAATCCCAATGGTCGTTTTCGTTTTTACACAGTGGTGGGATATATTTGCGAATCAGATACTTTTGGGTTAAATCGAAAAGTTCAAGAAATACGCGAAGGAGATATTTTGTGCATTAAAAATGCGGGAGCTTATTGTTTTTCTATGTCTTCTAATTATAATTCTCGTTATAGACCTTCTGAAGTTATGATTTTTAAGGGAAAAGATTTTCTTATAAGAAAAAGAGAAACAATGCAAGATCTTATGAAAAACATAATAGACATACACATGTAATCTGGAGAGATGGCAGAGTGGTTAATTGCGGCGGTCTTGAAAACCGTTGAGGGTGATACCTCCGGGGGTTCGAATCCCTCTCTCTCCGCCAAGTTTATTATATTTTTTCCAGTTTTTTCATTTGTTTTTCAATACTTTCGTTGGTTATTTTTCTAAATAAAAATTTGGGTTTTCCTAAAACATGTCCTGGGCATAAAATTTCTTCTATGTTTTTTATTTTGTTCCATAAAAAAGTTTTCAACCGAAGCATGTTTAATAATTTTTTTGCCGTATATGGAAGAAAAGGTTCGGATAACTGAGCTAACATACCAACAATCTGTAATGATACATAAAGAATCGTACTAACACGTTTTTCTTTTTTTTTATTCCAAGGTTCTTCTTCTGTTAAATATTTGTTTCCTAATCTAGCTAAATCCATCAAACATGCTAAAGATTCTCTAAATTGATAAGATTCAATCAAATTACCTATATATTTTGGATAATTTTTAATTTTGTTTAATATTTTTTTATCCTTTATAGATAACATGTTAGGATAAGGAACAATCCCTTGATTATATTTTTGTATTAACGTTAGACTTCTATTTACAAAATTACCTAATATAGCGACTAATTCAGTATTATTTTTTCTTTGAAAATCTTTCCAATTAAAATTATTATCTTTTTTTTCAGGCATATTGGCGATGAGAATATAACGAAGCGTATCCTGTTGGTTTGGAAAATCTTTTAAATATTCATGAACCCATACGGCCCAATTTTTAGAAGTAGATATTTTTTTATTTTCAAGATGAAGAAATTCATTAGCCAATATTTTATCTGGAAGGATATATCTACTATTATACGCTTTAAGTATAACTGGAAAAATAATGCAATGAAAAACGATATTATCTTTTCCTATGAATTGAATTAATTTGGTCGTTTTATCTTTCCAATAAGGTTTCCAATCTATTTTTTTTTGTATAGCCCACTCTATGGTCGCAGAAATATATCCTATAGGAGCTTCGAACCATACATATAGAACTTTTCCCGTATCTTTCGGAACAGGAATTCCCCAATTCAAATCTCTTGTTATAGCGCGAGGTTTTAATCCTTGATCTAACCAAGATTTTGCTTGTCCATATACATTCACTTTCCAATCTTTTTTGTGATGAATTAAAATCCATTTTTCCAAAAATTTTTGATATTGATTTAAAGGAAAGTACCAATGTCTAGTTTTTTTCAAAACTGGAAAGCTTCCACTTATAGTCGATTTTGGATCTATTAAATCTTCAGGGTTGAGTGAACTTCCACAAGTTTCGCATTGATCTCCATAAGCTTCTTTATTTTTGCAGTTAGGACATGTTCCATATATATACCGATCAGCTAAAAACTGTTTAGCTTCTTGATCATAATATTGCTCCGATGTTTTTTCAAAAATCTTTTTTTTTTCATAAAGTTTTTCAAAAAAATAAGTAGAAATTTCGTGATGAATTTTTGTAGAGGTTCTAGAATAGTGATCAAATTGTATACCAAAATCATGAAAACAATCTTTAATCATATAATGATACTTATTGACTATTTCTTGAGGAGTTTTTTTTTCTTTTTTAGCTTGTATAGCAATAGGAGCTCCATGTTCATCCGATCCACATATAAAAATAACATCTATTTTTTTTCGTCTAAGATAACGAACAAAAACATCTGCAGGCAAATAAACTCCGGCTAAATGTCCTATATGAATTGGTCCATTTGCATATGGTAAAGCAGCAGTAACTGTATATTTATTTGATTTTTTCATAAGTATAAAAATTTATATATGAATAATAATAAAAAATTATTTTTAATTGACGCATATCCCCTTATTTATCAGAGTTATTATGCTTATAAACATAAGCCACTTTTTACTTCTAAAGGACTTAATACTTCGCCTATCATAAATTTCACATATTTTTTAATGAACACCTTAAATAAGGAAAAGCCATCTTATATGGCTACTATTTTTGATTTCAGTCAAGGAACTTCTTTTAGAAAAAAAGAATATGACAAATATAAAGCGCATAGAAAAAGAACTCCAGATGCTATTTGCATGGCTATTCCTTATATTATAAAGATTTTAAAAACTTTTCAAATTTCTTTTTTTTATGCTCCCAACGGATATGAAGCTGATGATTTTATCGGAACAATAGCTAAAAAAGCGGAACATAAAGGATATATTATTTATATAATCACTTTAGATAAAGATTTTTATCAATTGATAACAGAAAATATAAAAGTTTATATTCCACCTTTTAGAGGAAACCCCCCAAAAATATTAGGGGTCGAAGAAATCCAAAAAAAATTTGGGGTGAATGATCCCAAACAAGTGATAGATTTATGGAGCATGATGGGAGATCCTTCTGATAATATACCAGGATTACCAGGAGTGGGGATAAAAAATGCCATAAAATTTATTAAAAAATATGGAAGTATTGAGAAATTATTCAATTCCATTCATGATCTTAACGGAAAAATTCAAGAAAATATTGAAAAAAATAAAAATTTAGGTATTTTATCAAAAAAATTAATAACTATCGTAACTAATATTCCTTTCTTTTCTTTTCATGAAGAGAATTTTTATGTCAAAAAACCAAGCTGGCATTCTATAAAAAAAATATTCATAGAACTTGAATTTATAAGATTATTAAAAAAAGCTTATGAATATTATACATTTAAAACAAAAGAATAATTTTATTTTTTTATATAAAATTTATGTTTTTTTACATAATCCCAAACTTCTGCATGAAGCATAGGCTTCATATTTTTTCCTTCTTGAATAGATTTTCTAATAAAAGAAGAAGATATTTCAATAATTGGAGCTTTCAAAAAAATTATGTTATCCTTTTTGTACTTAAAAACAGGATAGGGAAAAAATACAATTCTAGGATAAACTAAAATATCATATTTATTTAAAATCATTTTATAATTTTTCCATTTTTCTAAAGAAAAAAACGAATCTTTTCCTAAAAGAATATAGAATTGATTACTAGGATATTTTTTTTCTATATTGTAAAGTGTATGAATTGTATAAGAAGGAAAATATCCGTATTCGATATCCAAAACACTCATTTTTTCATAATTATTAACAGCTATTTGAACCATTTCGATTCGATGTTCATAATCTAAAAGATTCTTTTTTTTTTTAATGGATTTTGTGGAGAAACTATAAACCAAACATAATCTATATCTAAAAATTCTGTTATATGATTAGCAATAATTGTATGTCCTAAATGAATCGGATTAAAGGATCCAAAATAAAGTCCAATTTTCATACTGATCAATCAAATAAAAAAAATACCGAGCCTACAATATATCTATTGTATCTCGATATTTTTATGATTTTTATGAAATCATTTTAATACGATAACTCAATCCCAAAATAATAAAATGATTATTATTATTTTTTTCTTTCATTTGATCTAAACTATAATTTACTATTTGGTTTTGATATGAAAGATTAAAACTAAGATCATTATTTTTTATGATAGGAAGAAATTCGATCCCTCCATAATAAGTATATGCTTTTTTAAACAATTTATTTTCTCCTAAAATATCATTATTTCCTTTTTTAGAAGTACCGATTTCATATACTCCTTTAGCAATTAAATTCCATTTTGGAATCAAGTTGTATTTTAATTTTACTAAATAAGTTCCATATTTGACAGAGGCAGTATAATTATAATTCGGATTCAAGGATCGTAAAATTTTTGTTATATCCCCATTTTTTTCTATGTCTTCATCGCTCAATATATAGTCAGCTTCTATAGAAAAAGGTTTCAAGTTCAATTTGCTACCTAAAGCTAATAATTTCCAAAATTTTTTATTTTCATTTTCTTGAAAAATAGAATAGGACCATCTATTTTGTATAATTTTATTATTATTATCTAGTAAACTCCAATTCCAATTCACAGAATAACCCATAGGATAATTTACTTCTTGAACCATATTTTCTTCCTTTTTTTTCATACTATTACTATTGATCATTTGAAATTGTAACTCATGATCTTTTATGGGGATATAAATAAAACTGAATCCGACATAATTTTCATTACTTTTGTATACATGCGGATAACGGTATCTATTTTCATATAAACCACTAGCATATTCCATACTTCCAAAAGCAAAAGGTTGTTTTCCAAACAACAAATAAAGTTTATCATTCCACTTATATTTTAAATAAGCTAAATCAAGCATTTCAGAATTTTCTGTTTTTTTCAACAACTGTTTTTCAAAATGATAACTTATTTTATCATTTGCCTTTCCAATCACTTTCAAATTTAAAGAATCTTCAGAAAAACGAGAGCTTTCATATAATTCTTGTTTTACTGTAGAATTAAGACTACTAGAAAAATCTAAAAATATGTTTAAATGAGGATTTTCATCTGTCGTTTTTTTTTGTTTTATAATTTCTGCAAAATTACGAAAAGGATAAAAAAATCCTAAAAAAAGAATAAGAAAAATAATTTTTGTTTTTTTCATTTTTTTAATTTTATTATTCCATCATAATATAATAAATTTTCCAGTATAAAAAACTTTTTTTTAAACCTGACAAATAGTTTCAAAAAAGATTAAATTTTTTAAAATGGATATAATAAAAAAAAAAAAAATAATAAATAAAAAGTAAATTTTTAAAATAATTTTTTTTTTTTTTTTTTTTTTTTTTTTTTTTTTTTTTTTTTTTTTTTTTTTTTTTTTTTTTTTTTTTTCCAAAGATTGTAAAATGTCATCATCATATTTGGATGCCCAGTTTTGGCTTCCCTCTTCACTTATAATGGAATAATTTGTGTGGTGGGGACTTCCATCTATTGCTGTTGTATGTTTAGGTTGTGAACTATGTTTGAGAGTCGTAATCCATTTTGGAAATCTTTGTTGTATTTATGATGTGCTTGAGTTCTATTGTTATGAGGAATCTCA